>NZ_DATCUY010000171.1:0-16794 GCF_036567245.1 Achromobacter sp.
CCTCGGCCAGCGCGTCCTCGTCGCGACGCGCCACCAGGGCGAGAGCCGCGCTGGCGGGGTCCGCCGACGCCCGCTCCAGGCAGTCCGACACCGCGCGCAGGGATATGTCGCACCGCTCAGGAGACATGGACATGGCTCAGGAAATCCTTGACGCGCGGGTCCGCGCTAGCCAGCACATCGGCCGGCGGCGCATCCAGCAGGACACGGCCGGCCTCCATGAACACCACTCGATCGGACACCTTGAACGCGAACCCCATCTCGTGCGTCACGATCAGCATCGTCATGCCTTCGCGTGCCAGCGTTTCCACGACTTTGAGCACTTCGGCCACCAGTTCCGGATCCAGCGCCGAGGTCGGCTCGTCGAACAGCATGATGGAGGGACGCATGGCCAGCGCGCGGGCGATCGCCACGCGTTGCTGCTGACCGCCGGAGAGCTGATGCGGATACTTGTGCGCGTGATCCAGCATGCCCACTTTGTTGAGCAGGACCAGCGCTTCGCGGCGCAATACGCCAGCGCTGCCGCGTCCGTGGTACTCCGGCGCCAGCATCACGTTTTGCAGCACGGTCTTGTGCGGAAACAGGTTGAAGCTCTGGAACACCATGCCAATATCAAGGATGCGGTCGCCGGGTCCCGCCTGCACGCCGGTCCCCGGCGATCCCAGGAAGGGTTTGCCATGCAACAGCACCTCGCCGCCGTCCAGCGTCTCCAGGCCGTTCAACGTGCGTATCAATGACGTCTTGCCCGAACCGGACGGACCGATGATGCTGATGACTTCACCGGCCTTGACCGTCAGGTCTATGCCCTTGAGCACTTCATGGTCGCCGAAGCGCTTGCGGGCATGCCGCACTTCCAACGCAGGCGCGTTGCCGGCGGCGGTCAGCGCCGGTCCGGACTGCCCTTGCTGGATCTCGCGCCGCGCCGCTTCGTCCAGCGCCAGGGGCTTGGGCGCGCGCCGCAGGATGTTCATATGCGACTCGAGCCAGCCCAGCAGTTTGTCGAACAGCGTGACGATCAGCACGTAATACAGCGCCACTGCCAGCATGGTCTCGAACACCAGGAAGTTCTGCGTGTACAAGCGTTGCCCGACCAGCAGGATCTCGGCCAGCGAGATCACCGATACCAGCGACGTCAGCTTGGCGATCGTGATGAACTCGTTGCTCAGGGCGGGCAGCGCGATCCGCAACGCCTGCGGAATCACGATCATGCGCTGGATGCCGGCATAGCGTATGCCCAGCGCCCGTCCAGCCTCGATCTGACCGCGCGGCACGCCCAGGATGCCGCCGCGATGGATCTCGGCGATGAAGGCCGTTTCGCTCACGACCAGGGCGGTCAGGCCGGCGTAGAACGGGTCCGACAACAGCGCGCCCGCCGCGGGAAACACCTGCGGCAGGTTGTAGATGAACACCAGCAGCACCAGCAGAGGCAGGCTGCGGAAGAACCAGATGTACAGACCCGCCAGGCGGCTGACGAACGGATTCTTCGCCTGCTTCCCCAGCGCCAGCAGGAAACCCGCTGCCACGCCTATCACCCACGTTGCCGTGCTCAGCTTTACCACCACCCAGCACGCCTTCCAGAAGTCGGTGTCCCAGAGCAGGCTGACGGCGTAGTCCCAATCGAAATGCATGGTCGCGGATTCCGTCGCGGCCTTATCGCGCCGGGCCTGCCAAAGCGGCCTGGACTTCGGCGGCGGACGGCTCCTCCAACCCGTAGCGGGCCAGCAGCGCCTGGTACTCGCCGCTGTCGCGGGCCCGTTGCAACGCGCCGTTCAGCGCGCTCTGCAGCTCTTTCGATTCCTTGTTGATCCCCAGCCCGATCACGATCGGATAGAGCAGGGAGGTCGAGGTGACTTTCAAGCTGTCCTTGGACTGCGCCAGCATGCCGTGCACCACCGCCGCGTCTTCGATCATTGCGTCCGCCGCCTGCGAACGCAGCGCCATCATCGCTTCGGGAGAGGTCGGGAACTCCAGCACTTTGATCTCGCCCAGCCCCTTGGGCTGGCAAGCCTCGCGCGAGACCTTCTGCAACTTCGGCGTCCATGACGCCCCCTTGATCGACGCTACGCGCTTGCCGCACAGCGCCTCCGGCCCCGCGGGTGCGTACTGGCTGGCGGCCAGCACCAGCAGCGAGGCGCCCGTCTTCAGGTACGGAATGAAATCGATCAGCTTGGTGCGCTCGGGCGTGACGTAAAGCGCCGACGCGACCGTATCGAAGCGGCGCGCCCGCATGCCCAGGATCAGGTCAGGAAAGCGCGTATCGACGAATACCGGCTGCAGGGACAGCTTGGAGGCCAGCAGCCGCGAGAAATCCGCGTCGAACCCGGCGGGCTTGCCGCCTTCCATGTACGCATAGGGCGGATAGGTAAGGTCAGAGCCCACCGTCAGGCTGTCCGCCTTGATGGTGGCGGCGGCAAACACCATGGGAGTTGCCGTGCACAACATGAACGCGGCCAGTGCGTGAGCGGCGCCGCGGCGCGACGCCACCAGAATCTGAGTGAACATGTTTTCCCCTATGGAACGCCCTGAGAGCCGCGGCCAGATTGGATCTGCCCTATACCGGGAGGTATTTTCCGCACCAGGATTGTTGAACAATTTTTGCGATTTTCCGGCAACGAAGGAGTAGGGGATATGGGTATTTTCCCTAGCGCTTTCACCGTAGCCAGCGAACTTCGCGCCGTCAGCCGCCAGGTCCGGATCTGGCCATGCGCATGATCAGCAGGACCGCTACGCCATCCAGAGAACGTGGAGACGCCTCCCCATCGTCCGCCTGTGCGAGGCCGTGCACGACGACTGGGAAGCACAACGCCAGCAAGCAGCCATACGGCTGCTTGCTGGCGTTGTGCTGGCTACGCGGACGTTGGTCCGCCTGCCAGGATGGGCTACGTTGCTTGCCTCAGGACACCGCCCCGCCGGGCCTGGTCTCCCTGAGATCCAGCCACGCCACCAGCAACAACCCGCCCGCCAGCCCCAGATGCTCGAAGAACGAGTTGGCCGCCATGAAGCGTTCCTGGCCTATCGGCATCTCCCAGAAGCGCAGCGCGATGCCGGTCGCCATCAGCGTGAAGGCAGCCAGCGCCAGCGCGCCCAGCCATCGCAGCCTGCCCGTCAGGATCATGACGGAGGCCACCAGCTCCAGCGCGATCACCAGCACCGCGAACAAGGGCTCGGGCGACAGGCCAAAATGCGCCATCTCGCGCAGCGCGCCGGGAAAGTCAGTGAGCTTCACCACCCCTCCCTGCAAATAGGCGGCGCACAGGCCCAGATAGGCCAGGAACCGGACGGCAGAGGCTCCGAACAGCGGACGGGCCATGTCGGCCAGCCGCCGTTCCCATTGAAAGGGCGTACTCATGGCGGGTCCCCTTAAACGGCCCAGCAAGAGCAGCCCAGCGCGCCGAAGAAGCCCTGCAGGTCCGAGCTGGGCGCATTCGATGCCCACGCGCGGGCATGGTCGTGCCCATGCATGCCGCAGGAGCTGGCGCATGCGCAGGCCGCCATGTTGCGGTAGCCCAGCGAGTTGCGGCCGGCGCCTTGCGGATCGCCCCATGCTCCATAGCCGCCGAACAACCGGGTAGGCGACCAGTCGGGCATGGCGGGCGGCAGTGGGTTGTCGTCCAGCGGCGCGAACTCACCCGCGCCGTAGACCACGCGACCGCCCACCACGGTCAAGTCCGAGGTCAGGAAAGAAATCTCGTCCTCGGCGCAGCTGAAGTAGTCCTTGTCCGGCACGATGAAGTCGGCAAGCTGGCCGGGTTCGATGCGGCCGCGCTTGCCTTCCTCGTTGGAGAACCAGGCCACGTTCTCGGTCCACATGCGCAGCGCGGCTTCGCGATCGAGGCAGTTGCGCGCGGGGTAGAGGCGGGTGCCGCCCACGGTCTTGCCAGTGACCATCCAGGACAAGGAGACCCAGGGGTTGTACGAAGCGACACGGGTCGCGTCGGTGCCAGCCGAGACCTTCACGCCGCGCTGCAGGATCTTGGCGACGGGCGGCGTGGCTTCGGCGGCCTTTGCGCCGTAGCGCTCGATGAAGTACTCGCCCTGGTACGCCATGCGGTGCTGCACGGCGATGCCCCCGCCCAGCGCGGCGATGCGGTCGATGGACTTGTCGGAGATGGTTTCGGCGTGGTCGAAGAACCAGTTCAGCCCGGTCAGCGGCGTGTCGCGATGCACTTTCTCGAACACGTCCAGGGCCCGCGAGATGGTCTCGTCGTAAGTAGCGTGCAAGCGCCACGGCCACTTGTTCTGCACCAGCACGCGCACGACCTCTTCCAGCTCGCCTTCCATCTCCGGCGGCATGTCCGGACGCTCGACGCGGAAGTCCTCGAAGTCGGCCGCCGAGAACACCAGCATTTCGCCGGCGCCGTTATGGCGGAAATAGTCCGTGCCTTGCTTGTACTTCACGCTGGAAGTCCAGTTGAGGAAGTCTTCCTTTTCCTGCTTGGGCTTCTGCGTGAAGAGGTTGTACGCCAGCCGCACCGTCATCTGGTTTTCATCGGCCAGCTTCTGGATGACGGCGTAGTCGTCCGGATAGTTCTGGAAGCCGCCGCCCGCATCGATCACCCCTGTCACGCCCAGGCGGTTCAGTTCGCGCATGAAGTGGCGCGTGGAATTGACCTGGTAATCGAAGGGCAGCTTGGGACCCTTGGCCAGCGTGGCATACAGGATGGTCGCGTTGGGCTTGGCCAACAGCAGGCCCGTGGGATTGCCCTGGGCATCGCGCATGATCTCGCCGCCAGGAGGATTGGGCGTGGTCTTGGTATAGCCCACCGCGCGGAGCGCGGCGCCGTTGAGCAATGCGCGGTCATACAGGTGCAGGATGAACACCGGCGTATCGGGCGCGATGGCGTTGATCTCGTCGATCGTGGGCAGGCGCTTCTCGGCGAACTGGTGCTCGGTGAAGCCGCCCACCACGCGCACCCATTGCGGCGCGGGTGTAATGGCCACCTGGCGCTTCAGCATGGCCATGGCGTCGGCCAGCGTACGCACGCCATCCCAACGCAGCTCCATGTTGTAGTTGAGACCTCCGCGCACCACATGGGTATGGTTGTCGTAGAGGCCCGGCAAGGCCGCCCGGCGCTTCAGGTCGACGACCCGCGTGCCGGCGCCGGCCAGTGCCATGACTTCGGCATCGCTGCCCACCGCCATGAACCGGCCGTTCTTGATCGCAACAGCGCTGGCCTGCGGTTTGCTGCGATCCAGCGTGGTGATGCGGCCATTGTGGAAAATGACATCCGGGGTAGCGTTGGACATATTGGGTTCTCCTTGGGAACTGGCGATGGCGTGGCGCCCCATCATGCCGTTGAGCGCCAGGGCGGAAGCAACACCGATGAGATCGCGACGTGTAGGCATGCAATGTCTCCTTTGATGCGGGAACCGGCTCAGCCATGTTCCTTGTCTTGGGTCTGATGGCGGCCGGGCAATTGCCCGAGTACGTGGCTCACGGCCTTTTCCTTGTCGCAGGCGGCGACGAAGGCGGTTCCACTGAGCAGTTGCCGGCCCACCGGAACGATCTGCTCGCCGACCAATATGCCGAGCAAGCCGATCAGGGCCACAAGGGGCGGGGCGGGCGAGCGGACCTGCAGCAGGCTGTAGACCACGCCGACCAGCAGCCCCGCGCCCAGGGAAAGCAGATAGATCTTCATATGTGTCCTCGTTGTGTCGATGGATAGGGATGGATGCCGCTCAGGCGTGCGTATCAGCCAGGAGGATTTCCGCGTCGTCCAGGGCCATGAGGCGCAGCTCCGTTTCGTCGCGGATGGCGGCGCCGTCACCCAGGCCGATCTCCACGCCATTGACCTTCAATCTGCCTTTGGAGGCGACCAGGTAGCCGCGCCGCGCGCCGCGCGCAAAACGATAGGTGGCGGCCTCGCCCGCCTTCAGCGCCAGCGCAAGCACCCGCGCATCGCTGCGGATCGGCAGCGCGTCTTCGTCGCCGTCCATGCCGCTGGCCAGGGTGATGAACCGGCCCTTGCAGGCTTCGCCCGCAAACGACTTTCTGCCCCAGCTCGGCGGCGCGCCGCGGCGATCCGGCTCGATCCAGATCTCGAACACCTGCGCGGGTCCGCCTTCCATGTTGAATTCAGCATGCGTCAGGCCGCTGCCCGCGCTCATGACCTGCACCTCGCCGACACCGGTACGGCCGCGGTTGCCCAGATCGTCTTCATGAGTAAGCGCGCCTTCCCGCACGCAGGTGATGATTTCCACATTCGCATGCAGCAAGGGCGCGAAGCCCGAGCCCGGCGCGATGGTTTCGTCGTTCCATGCGCGCAGCGCGCCCCAGTTCATGCGCTCAGGATCCTGGTAGCCAGCGAAGGAAAAATGATGCTTGACGTCGAGCCAGCCGCGGCGGGCATGGCCCAGGCTCGCAAGGGGACGGCGCTCAATCATGGCGCGCCTCCAAGTCCCGGTTGCCATCCTGCGCGACAGCATGCGTCGTGGAGTTCATGAGCTGGCTCCCGCTACTGCCCGTCAGTGCTTCAAGGCCAGGAAGTGATGCACCTCAGGCCTGTCCGGCCCCATGTGGAAACGCAGCGCCTCGGTTTGCAGATCGGCATCGGCATGGGATACCCGGTGATGCTGACGCAAGTGTTCGGCCCAGGACTCGACGAAGAACCACTCGACCACCCGCTGCGGATCCCCGGTGTGTTCGACCACGCCCCAGGCATAGGCCCCGTCGCGCAAACGCTCTTGCGACAAGCGCTTCATCGCGTCGAGAAAGGCAGGCCGGTCCTCCTGGCGGATGCGGTACTCGACCTGCACCAGCACCGGGCCGCGATCGTTGGCGACCGGCTCGGCGAGCAGCGGCTCCGGCCAGTGATTCGACGCCTGCAGATCCGCTTCGCCGATCGGCAGACGCACGCGATGGAACAGCAGCGCCACCACCACCAGGCCGGCGGCGCTGACCGCCAGCGCGTAGGGCACGCCGATCTCCCGCGCCACCAGGCCCCAGCCCAGGCTGCCGGCGGCCATCGCGCCGTTGAAGACCATCAGATATACGGCCAGCCCGCGGCCGCGCACCCAGTTGGGCAGGATGGCCTGGGCCACGCCGTTGAACGTGGTAAGCGCGGTGATCCAGCCCATGCCCAGCACCACCAGCAGCAGCACGGCCAGCCACTGGGGCGGCGCAAACACCAGCCCCGCCATGACCGCCGCGCTGGCCACGGAAGCCAACAGCACCAGCCCGTCCGTATCCAGGCGGGCGCTGAGCTTGGGCATGACCAGGGCGCCGATGATCGCGCCCGCGCCCACCGCACCCAGCAGCACGCCGTAGAAACCGGCAGTGCCTCCGAGCATCTGTCGCGCCACCAGGGGCAGCAGAGCCCAGACCGCGCTGGCGAACAGGAAAAAGACGGCGGCGCGCAGCAGTACGCGATGCAGCTCCTTGCTGGCCCGCGTGTAGCGCAGGCCAGCGCGGAACGCGCCGAAGAAGTTCTCGGACAACGCGCTGTCGGCAGCCACGGGGCGTTTCCACCACAGCAAGGCGGCGATGACGAACACGTAGCTCAGCACGTCCAGCCCATAGGTGACCGCCGCGCCGAAGCTGGCCAGGATCAAGCCACCCGCGGCCGGGCCGATGGCGCGCGCGATATTGATGCCCAGTGAGTTCAGCGCGACGGCGCCCTTGAGTTCCTCGCGGGGAACCAGTTCGGGCACGATGGATTGCCAGGTCGGCCCCATCAGAGCCGCGCCGATGCCACCAACAAAGGTCAGCGCGATCAGGTAGTCGACGGTCAGCGCGCCGAAGTGCGACAGCAGCAGCAATGTGCCGCTTACCGAGGCAAGCAGCAGCTGCACGAATATCAGGAAGCGGCGGCGGTCCAGGATGTCGGAAAGCACGCCGGCAGGAATCGCCAGCAGGAAAATCGGCAGGGTCGCGGCTGTCTGGATCAGCGCCACCGCGGTCGGGCTGGCCGACAGGTCGGTCACCAGCCAGGAGCTGGCCACGTCTCGCATGAAGCTTCCTACATTGCCCAGCACCGTCGCGGCCCACAGGACGGCGAACACGGACTGGCGCAAGGGCGCGAAGGTGCCGCGCGTCGCGTTGCTCTTCTGGTCTGGCATGGGACTCTCCTGGATCGCGCCAGGCAGCATACGGACCCGCAAGTCCCGCCGCCCACCGTGTTCAAAGCAGAATGCCGGGCCGGCCAGAATCTGTCTGGCCGGCCCGGCTTGCGGTTTACTTGGCGGGGTTGGGGCCGATGCGTTCGCCGTGCTGGACGCGCTCCGCCAGCTTGTGCACGTGGGTGACCGCGTAATCGATGCCCATGCCGTAGGCGCCCGAGTGTTCCTTGACGATGGCGGTGACGGCGTCATAGGTTTCCTTGCGGGCCCAGTCGCGCTGCCATTCCAACAACACTTGCTGCCAGGTCACCGGCACCACGCCGGCCTGCACCATGCGGTCCATGGCGTACTTGTGCGCGTCCACCGAGGTGCCGCCCGAAGCATCCGCCACCATATAAATTTCGTACTCGCCTTCCAGCATGGCGCAGAGCGCGAAGGTGGTGTTGCAGACCTCTGTCCAGAGGCCGGCGACGATGATTTTCTTGCGGCCATTGGCGGCCAGCGCGTCGCGCACGTTCTGGTCGTCCCAGGAGTTCATGGAGGTGCGCTCCAGGATCTTGTTCTCGGGGAACACGGCCAGCAGTTCGGGATAGGTGTTGCCGGAGAAGCTGTCGGTTTCGACGGTGGTGATGGTGGTCGGGATGTTGAAGGTGCGCGCGGCCTTGGCCAGGCCCACCACGTTGTTCTTCAAGGTCTGGCGGTCGATGGATTGGACGCCGAACGCCATCTGCGGCTGTTGGTCGATGAAGATGATCTGGCTGTTCTGCGGGGTCAGGACTTCGAGGTACTTGTTGGCGGACATGGCAGGTCTCTCTTTCAGGAAAACGATCAGGAAGGGCGGCGGGGAAGAATTCGGTGTAGCTGGCAAACCGTCCTGGTCTGCACCGGCATTGCGGTGAGGGCGCCGCTTAAAGGGCCCGTGCATCTCGTCAGTCGGTAAATGCATAGTAGAGAGAGGCCGCAATCCTGAGAACCCGCTGCAAGGAATACCATCCATTCCATTTCTTGCATGATGACAATGACGTGACAGCTTCATGCTGCGCTGCGTTCGACACCATTCTTGTCTGAGCCATAGGCAGGGGCTATCATCGGCGCGGGCATTTCCCGAGAGCACGAGATGAGCAAGCTGCCGGATTTAGAAGGTTGGGCGATCTTCGCCAAGGTCGCCGAGACCGGGTCGTTCGCCAAGGCGGCGGCCGAGTTTTCCTTGTCGCAAGCCACGGTTTCCAAGACCATCAGCCGTCTGGAAGCCCGGATGAAAACGACGCTGTTCCATCGTACTTCCCGCAGCATGACCTTGACCGAATCCGGCTACGCGGCGCTGGAACGCGCGGCCCGCATCCTCGAAGAGGGCGAGGCCGTCGAATCCGAGGTGGCGGAGAAGTCGAGCAGCCTGCGCGGCAAGATCAGGCTGTCCGCGCCCATGTCTTTCGGCGTCACGCATCTGGCGCCGATGTTGCCTCCGTTCATGCAGGCCAATCCCGATGTCGCCCTGGAGATCGAATTCAGCGACAAGCAGGCGGACCTGGTTTCGGAACGCTTCGACCTGGCGCTACGCATCTCCAACCTGGTGGACTCGACGCTATTGGCGCGACGCCTGTGCTCCGTGCGTATCCTGCTGGTTGGCGCCCCCAGTTACTTCAAGCGCGCGGGCCGCCCCAAGCATCCCAAGGATCTGGCGCAGCACACCGCGCTGCAATACATGTACGCGCGCAACGGCTCGAGCTGGCGTTTCCGCCATGAAAAGCACGGGGATTTCTCGCAGTCCTTGCCCGTGCACCTGAACGTGAACAACGCCGAAGCCCTGACGCCGGCGCTGCAGGCGGGCATGGGACTGGCGCTGCAGCCGGAGTTCCTGGCATGGAAGGATCTGCAATCGGGCGCGCTGGAGACCGTGATGGATGACTGGCAGGTCGATCCCATCGCCTTGCACATCGTCACGCCGCCGGGGCGCCGCCGTCCGGCCAGGGTGCAGGCCTTCATCGAGTACCTGGCCGAGCGGCTGACGGCCGAGCCCTGGGCCAATGACGTGCAGGTGTGACGCACTTGCGTACCTGGTCGCGCGTCGGCCAGTTGCATGAAAATGGGGCTGCGCAAGGCAGCCCCTTTTCTATGGCATCCAGGATCTCAGCCGAGACCCCGTGCGATCAGGCGTCGATGTTCCCCGCCGACAGCGCATGCGTCTCGATGAAGTTGCGACGCGGTTCAACGTCGTCGCCCATCAGCGTGGTGAAGACCTCGTCCGCCGCGATGGCGTCCTCGATCTGCACGCGCAGCAGGCGGCGCACCTTCGGGTCCATGGTGGTTTCCCACAGCTGTTCCGGGTTCATTTCGCCCAGACCCTTGTAGCGCTGCTTGGAGATGCTGCGGTCGGCTTCGCTGCGCAGCCATTGCATGGCCTCGCGGAAGTCGGACACGGTCTGTTCCTTGCGCTTTTCGCCTTCGCCGCGAGCGGCCAGCGAACGCGCGCCGACCTTGCCTGAGAAGCTCTTGGCAGCCTTGGACAGGACGGCGTAGTCCGAACCGCTCACGAAGTCTGCGTCGATGATGCTGACGCGCACGTTGCCGTGGTGCATGCGCTGCACCGACAAGCGGTGACGTTCGGTGGCTTCGTCGAACTGCGGCACCACTTCGACGCCGTTGCCGCTGACCGGATCGCGCATGGCATCGGCCAGGCGACGGGCGGAGTCAGCCGTGGACTCGGCCGATTCCAGGTTGATCTCCACGCCTTCGGCCATGGCCGACAGCGCACCCACGTCGAACACGCGCGACAGGCGCGCGATGACGCCGTCGGCCGCCACGTACTGGCGGGCCAGGTCGGTCAGTTCGTCGCCGCGGATGATGTTGCCGCCCGAGATGATCTCGGCATCCTTCAGCGCCAGCTGCAGCATGAACTGCGCTTCTTCCTGGTCGTCCTTCAGATACCGTTCTTCACGGCCGACCTTGACCTTGTACAGCGGCGGCTGGGCGATATACACGTAGCCGCGCTGCACCAGCTCGGGCATCTGGCGGTACAGCAGCGTCAGCAGCAGGGTGCGGATGTGCGCGCCGTCGACGTCCGCGTCGGTCATGATGATGAGGCGGTGGTAACGCAGCTTGTCGACGTTGAAATCGGGGCCGATGCTGGTGCCCAGCGCGGTGATCAGCGTGGCGATCTGTTCGCTGGCGATGAGGCGGTCGAAGCGCGCCTTCTCGACGTTCAGCACCTTGCCGCGCAGCGGCAGGATGGCCTGGAACTTGCGGTCGCGGCCCTGCTTGGCCGAGCCGCCTGCGGAGTCGCCCTCGACGATGTAGAGCTCGCACAGCGCAGGGTCTTTTTCCTGGCAATCGGCCAGCTTGCCGGGCAGGCCTGCGCCTTCCAGCACGCTCTTGCGGCGGGTCATCTCGCGCGCCTTGCGCGCGGCTTCGCGCGCGCGGGCGGCTTCGACGATCTTGGCGCACAGCGCCTTGGCGTCGATCGGGTTCTCGAGCAGCCAGGATTCCAGCGTACGGGCCACGGCTTCTTCAACCGCCGGACGCACTTCGCTGGAGACCAGCTTGTCCTTGGTCTGGCTGCTGAACTTGGGTTCGGGCACCTTCACCGACAGCACGCAGGCCAGGCCTTCGCGCATGTCGTCGCCGGACGTTTCGACCTTGGCCTTCTTGGCCAGTTCGTTGTCGGCGATGTACTTGTTGATGATGCGAGTCATCGCCGCGCGCAGACCGGTCAGGTGCGAGCCGCCGTCGCGCTGCGGGATGTTGTTGGTGAAGCACAGCACGCTTTCGCTGTAGCTGTCGTTCCACTGCATCGCCACTTCGACGCCGACCGGCACGCCGCCCGCCGAGGACTCGGTGGTGACCGAGAACACGTTCGGGTGCAGTACGGTCTTGCTGCGGTTGATGTATTCGACAAAGCCCTTCACGCCGCCGGAGAACGCGAAGTTCTCTTCCTTGCCCTGGCGCTGGTCGATCAGGCGGATCTTCACGCCATTGTTCAGGAACGACAGCTCGCGCAGGCGCTTGGACAGGATCTCGTAGTGGTACTCGATGTTGTTGAAGATGACCGGGTCGGCCAGGAAGCGCACTTCGGTGCCGCGCTTGTCGGTCGTGCCCGTCACCGCCAGGGGCGCGACGCGCTCGCCTTGGCGGAACTCCATCTGGTGCACTTCGCCGTTGCGGCGGATGGTCAGCCGCAGCCATTCGGACAGCGCGTTCACGCAAGACACGCCCACGCCGTGCAGGCCGCCGGACACCTTGTAGGAGTTCTGGTCGAACTTGCCGCCGGCATGCAGCTCGGTCATGACGATTTCCGCCGCACTGCGGTGGAATTCGTCATCCTTGTGGATGTCGGTGGGAATGCCGCGGCCGTTGTCGGTGACCGAGATGGAGTTGTCGGTGTGGATCGTGACGACGATGTCGTCGCAATAGCCGGCCAGGGCTTCGTCGATGGCGTTGTCGACGACTTCGAACACCATGTGGTGCAAGCCGGTGCCGTCGGAGGTATCGCCGATGTACATGCCGGGGCGCTTGCGCACGGCCTCCAGCCCCTTGAGCATCTTGATCGAGTCGGCGCCGTAGCCGCCGTTCTCGGGAGTGGTGTTCTGCTGATCTGACATGTCTGTATCGATAACGCTTTAAAGAACGGCCTGGCGGCCGGACCGCGGACGCAGCACGAGGCTGCGCCACGGCACAAACCCACAAGTGGCGCGGATCAGATCCGCATGGGCATGACGACGTACTTGAACTGGTCGTCTTCGGGCAAGGTGATGAGCGCCGACGCGTTGGCATCGGGCATGACCGACCACTGGATGTTGTCCACCTTGACGTTGGCCAGCACGTCGAGCAGATAGCCGACGTTAAAGCCTACATCCAGCGCTTCATGGCCGTAGTCGATGTCGATCTCTTCCTGCGCCTCTTCCTGCTCGGCGTTGGAAGACGAAATCTTCATCTGGTTCTGGGCCAATTGCAGGCGCACGCCCTTGAACTTGTCGGTGGTCAGGATGGCAGCGCGCTGCAGGCTGCCCTGGAGCGCTTCGCGGTTGACCAGGAAATGGCGCGTGTAGTTGGTCGGGATCACGCGCGTGAAGTCGGGGAACTTGCCTTCCACCAGCTTGGATACGAGTTCCACATCGCCGAAGCGGAAGCGGATCTGGCCCGGCGCCACGTCGATGGAGACCACTTCGTCGGAGTCTTCCAGCAGGCGCTGCATTTCCAGCACGGTCTTGCGCGGCACGATCACTTCGTGGCGTTCGCTGATGCCGTCGGCTTCCGTCGAGCAGTGCGCCAGGCGGTGGCCATCGGTGGCGACGGCGCGCACGCGGCCCGGTTCGAATACCAGCAGCATGCCGTTCAGGTAGTAGCGGATGTCCTGTTGCGCCATGGCGAAGTGCACCATGTTGAACAGGTGGCGCAGCGTACGCTGCGGCATGGTCAGCGACACGTCCCACTGCTCGGGCTGAGCCACGGTGGGGAATTCGCTGGCAGCCAGCGTCTGCAGCGCGAAACGGCTCTTGGCCGACTGCACCGACAGCTTGTTGCTGGCCAGCGCCAGGCGCACGTCGCCGGTGTCCGGCAGGGCCTTCAGGATGTCCAGCAGCTTGCGCGCGGCGACCGTGGTGGATTCGTTGTCTTGACCCACGCCGAAATCGGCATGGGTGGTGATCTGTACTTCCAGGTCGGTCGCAATGAAGGCAACTTTGTTGCCTTCCTTGCGCATCAGGATGTTCGCCAGGATGGGCAGGGTATGGCGTCTTTCGACGATGCCCGCCACAGTCGATAGCGGTTTCAGCAATGCATCGCGTGTGGTTTGTACGAGTTGCATGTTCATCCTTTTAGAGTTTGTTCCAACACGTGCAGGGTATGGTTGAGCTCCGCTTGCTTGGCGCGGGCGTCGGAAATCTTGCGTACGGCATGCAGCACGGTGGTGTGATCACGGCCACCGAACAGATCGCCGATTTCCGGCAGGCTTTTCTGGGTCAGCTCCTTCGCCAGGTACATCGCGACCTGGCGCGGCAAAGCGATATTGGCGGGCCGGCGTTTCGAGTACATGTCGGCCACTTTGATCTTGTAGAAATCCGCCACCGTCTTCTGGATGTTCTCCACGGTGATCTGGCCGTTGGACACCGACAGCAAGTCCTTCAGGGCTTCCTTGCAGACGTCCACCGTCAGCACGTCGCGGCCGTGGAAGCGGGCGTAGGCCAGGACCTTGCGCAGCGCGCCTTCCAGTTCGCGCACGTTGCTGCGCAGATGCTTGGCGATGAAGAACGCCACTTCCTCGGGCATGGGCACGCCTTCGGATTCCGCCTTGCGCAGCAGGATCGCCACGCGCATTTCCAGTTCCGGCGGCTCGATGGCCACCGTCAGACCGGAGTCAAAGCGCGAGATCAGGCGGCTGTCGATGCCCGACAGTTCCTTCGGGTACGTGTCGCTGGTGATGATGATCTGCTTGCGCTGGGCCACCATCGCTTCGAACGCGTAGAAGAATTCTTCCTGCGTGCGGTTCTTGCCGGAGAAGAACTGGATATCGTCGATCAACAGCAGATCGAGCGAGTGGTAGTAGCGCTTGAAATCGTCGAACGCCTTGCGCTGGTACGCCTTCACCACGTCGGACACGTACTGGTCGGCATGCACATAGCGCACGCGCACACCGGTGCCCGCCGCCACCATCGCATTGCCGATGGCGTGGATCAAGTGGGTCTTGCCCAGGCCCACGCCGCCATACAGGAACAGCGGGTTGTAGGACGTACCTGGGTTCTCGGCCACCTGCAGCGCGGCCGCGCGCGCCAGCTGGTTCGCCTTACCCGTCACGAAGTTCTCGAACGTCAGGTCGGTGTTCAGGCGCGAGCGCTCGTACACGATGTTTGCCGCATCCGCGTTCACCGCTTGCGCAGCCTGCGCCGCCACCGTCGTCGCGGGTGCCGGAGCGGGCGCTACCGAGGGCCCTGGCGGCGGTGCGCCGCCTGAAGGGGAACCACCGGACGGATACGTTTGCGCGGATTGCGGAGCCCGCACGGGCGCGACCGGCATGCGCGGCGCGGCGCCCTGGGAAGGCAACTCAAACAGTACCTGCACCGGACGCTCGAACCACTCCGCGGCCAACGCTTCGATCTGGTGGGAAAAGTTCTTGCGCACCCAATCCAGCTTGAAGCGGTTGGGCGCGGCAACGCGCAGTACCGCCTGCGTTTCGTCGTACGCAAGCGGGACCAGCGGTCGTATCCACGCGCTGATTTGTTGGGGGGGGAGTTCCTGCTCAAGACGACTGACGCAGGTCTGCCAGAATTCTTTCATGTCGCTCTTATTCAAACCTCGATTCTACCTTGCCTGGGCTGGGGTTATCCACAGGGTAGGGCATAACTGTCCGCGTGGCCCAGGCTTAACTGTTTGACAAGACAGGGAAAACTTGCTGAAATGGTGGGCTTTTCCGAATTCTGTCTGTCAGAAGGTTCCACAGAGAGCTTAGCCGCGCTTTGTTGCGGGTGGTGTCTAACGATGCCTACGCCCATGCAACGGCCTGGTTTTAGCTTCTATAAGTCGCCCGGGGTTTCCCCGGTCAGAGCCCCGTCTACGAGTTGTTTTTTGCACCTGTTGCAAAAATGCTCACTAGATACCCGCTTCCTGAATGCGCGACCAGGAACCCTTCCGGGCAGGTCCCTTCTGACTTTTGTTCTTTTTGTGGATCGTCCATGAAACGTACCTACCAACCTTCCGTTACCCGCCGCAAGCGCACCCATGGCTTTCGCGTGCGCATGAAAACCCGCGCTGGCCGCGCCATCCTGAACGCTCGCCGCGCCAAGGGCCGCAAGCGTCTGGCCGTCTAAGTCCTGGTTTTCCGGTTTTTCCGGAATCCTGACGCCTGACCTGCAGTCCATGCCGCGCTCCACGCTTCCGCCGGAGGCGCGGCTGCATCGCCCCTCCGAGTTCGCCGCCGCCCTCAAAGGCCGGCGTCTTGCCCGAGGGGCGTTCTTCATTGTGAGCGCCGCTCCCAATGATCTACCTCCCGGCCAGGATGCCTGCGCGCGCCTGGGCCTGGTGATCGCCAAGCGGTTCGCCGCCCACGCCAGTACACGCAACGCCATCAAGCGGGTCATCCGCGAAGCGTTTCGCCATCGGCGCCTGGGGTTGCCGGCAAAAGATTACGTCGTGCGCCTGCATAGCAAGGTTGCGCCCGCCACGCTCACTGCGCTGAAACGCGCGGCCAGAGCCGAAGTGGACGCTCACTTTGAGCGGATCGCGCGATGATCAAGGCTTTACTCATTGCCCCGATCCGGTTCTACAGGTTTTTCCTGAGTCCCTGGATCGGCAGGCAGTGCCGCTTTACTCCCACCTGCTCGGCGTATGCGATCGAAGCGATCGAGCGCCACGGCGCCTGGCGCGGCTTCTGGCTGGCGGTCCGACGCATAGGCCGCTGCCACCCTTGGTCACCGGGCGGATTGGACCCCGTTCCGCCGGTCAAGGGAACCAATGGCCCCTCGTGCTGTTCCCACAGCCACCGCACCGAGCACGATTGACGCTAAACTGGCGGGCTTTGCTGGCCCGTATTCACCTCAGTAGGCACCATGGATATCCGACGAACCGTCCTCTGGATGATTTTTTCCTTCTCGCTGTTGCTCCTATGGAACAACTGGCAGATCCATAACGGCAAGCCGTCGCTGTTCGGCCCCACGCCGGCGGCCACCACGAGCGAGCCGCAGGCTGCCGCGAACAACGCGACGCCTTCGGTGCCCAGCGCGCCTGTCCCCGCGACTGCCGGCGCATCCGCCG
>NZ_DATCUY010000172.1:0-3128 GCF_036567245.1 Achromobacter sp.
CAGCAGCGCGTTGTCGGGCGTGATGCCGCCGATGGCGACCACCGCGGGCCGGGGCGCGTCGCGCTCTTCGACCAGGCGGCGGGCTTCGGTCAGCACCGACAGGGGCGCGCGCACGGTGTCCGGCTTGACGGTCGAGGTGAACATCGCGCCGAAGGCGATGTAGTCGGCGCCGGCATCCAGCAGTTCGCGGGCGCGGGCCAGGTCGTCGTAGCTGGAGCCGCCCAGGATCAGGTCGGGGCCGGCTTCGGCGCGGATGCGCGCCAGGCTTTCGTCTTCGCGGCCGACGTGGGCGCCGTCGGCGCCGACGTCCAGCGCCAGACGCCAGTCGTCATTGATCAGGAACACGACGCCCAGTTCTCGGCATAGCGGCGCCAGCGCGCGGGCCTGTTCGGCACGCACCGCGTCGGGCACGTTCTTGCGGCGCAACTGCAGCGACCGCATGCCGCCCTCGGCGGCTTTGCGCACGGCCTGCATCAGGCGATCGGTATCGTCCCATTCAGGGGTGACGCCATACAGGCCGGCGGGAAAACGCAGCGGTTTCATTGCGGTTGGATCCGGTTGGGGATGCGCCGGCCCATGCCCGGCAGGAAGCTGGCGGCGACCGCCGTATCGGCGTGCGCCAGGCCCTGGCGCACGGCTTCCGGCATTTCCAGGCCACGCGCCAGCATGGCGGCGATGGCGGTGGCGGCCACGCCGCCGGCGTCGCCGTTGCGGTCCGGGGGCGCTTGCCATGGCAGGATGGCGACCTGGCCGTTCGGGCCGAGCAGCATGTTGGCGTAGTGGCCGGGCCGCTGCGGGCTGCCCAGGACCAGGACCCACTCTGCGCCCGCCGCCACCAGGGCATGCATCGGCGTTGGTGCGTCCCCGATATCAATGTCGCCGTCGGCATGCCATTGCGCCAGGCGCAGGTGCTCGATGATCAGCAGGTCGGTCTGCGGCAGCACCAGCTCCAGGGTCGCGGCCAGCAGGTCGTCGGCCTCGTCCTCGTCGGCGGCGTCGGCTGGCGGCTGGGCGCGCTGGCCCAGATGCAGGACCAGCGGCACCTGGCTGTAGTCGGCGGCGACCTGCGCCGCGACGCTGGCAGTTTCCGCGGTGTATAGTCCGCCCACCTTGATGGCCTGCACGGACATGTCTTCGAGCAGGCAGCGCGCCTGGTCGTCCAGCAGGTCAGGTGTAACGGGATGGATTTCTTCGATGCCGGCGGTATCCCGCACGGTCAGCGCGGTCACGGCCGCAAGGCCATGGCAGCCGAGGCTGGCGCAGGTGACGGCGTCTGCCGGCAAGCCGTCGGAACCCGAGGGGTCGAGCGGACCGAAGACCAAAACGAGAGGGGGAGTAACGGGGGCCACTTGGACAGCGCTAGAGTAGGGGGCGCCCGGACTCATTTGCGGTGAATCAGGGGAACCCCTATTGGGTTTCGGTAAGATTGTCCCCATTCTAATGGAAGCCCCTCACCTTTGCCCTGACGCAGGGCAAAGGCCTGGAATTGATGTAAGAGAGAACTATGCGTACTTGGATGTGTTTGATTTGCGGCTGGGTCTACGACGAAGAGGCCGGCCTGCCCGATGAAGGCATTGCGCCCGGCACCCGCTGGGAAGACGTGCCGCCGAACTGGGTCTGTCCTGAATGCGGCGCCCGCAAAGAGGACTTCGAACTGATGGAAATCTGAGGCCGTAGCGCCGACATATTCCGCCAAGGCTCGTAAGATGGGACTACGCCCCATCCTTCGCAACCGTGGGACGGACTGCCTCCAGGCATGATGCTTGCTGGGCACGAGTGGCCTCCCCACGGTTCTTTCAGATTACCCATGTAGGGGTTGCCATGACGGAAAAACACCACGAAGACGCCACGACAGAGGCGGCCAACTTCGCCAACCAGTTCCTGATCGCCATGCCGGGCATGGTGGAGGGCAGCCTGGCGGGCTCGGTCATCTATGTTTGCGAGCACACCGAACGTGGCGCGCTGGGCCTGGTCATCAACCGGCCCACCGACCTGACGCTGGGCACCCTGTTCGAACGCATCGACCTGACGCTCGAGATCGGTCCCGTGAAGGACACCCTGGTCTTCTTTGGCGGTCCGGTGCAAACCGACCGCGGTTTCGTGCTGCACGCGCCGGCCGGCGATTACAGCTCCAGCATCAAGCTGGGCGACATGGCGCTGACCACCTCGCGCGATGTGCTGCAGGCCGTGGCCGACGGCAAGGGACCGGCGCGCATGCTGGTCACGCTGGGCTATGCCGGCTGGGGCGCGGGCCAGCTCGAAAGCGAGATGGCGCAGAACGCCTGGCTCAGCGTGGGCGCCGACGACAACATCATCTTCGACGTGCCCCCCGAAGAGCGCTATCCGGCCGCGCTGAAGCTGCTGGGCATCGATCCGGTGATGCTGGCGGGCGATGCCGGCCATGCCTGAAGAGACCCTGCTGGCCTTCGATTTCGGCGAGAAGAAGATCGGCATCGCCATCGGCAATACGCTGACGCGCCAGGCGCGTCCGCTGGAAATCATCTTCAGCGAAGTCCGCGAGGCGCGCTTCGGCCGCATCGCGGCGCTCTTGCAGGAGTGGCAGCCCCATCGCGTCGTGGTGGGACTGGCGCTGGATGCCGAGGGCGGAGAACAGCCGGCCACCGCGCGCTGCCGCCGCTTCGCCAATCAACTGCACGGCCGCTTCGGCCTTGCCGTCGAACTGGTCGATGAACGCGGCTCCAGCATGGAGGCGCAGCGCCTGCTGGGCACCCATGCCGCCGACGACGCGATGGCGGCGGCCGTCATCCTGCAACGATACCTGGACACCCTGCCTGCGTCCTGAGGCGCGCGGTCCGGCCTGCCTATGCTCAATCCGCAACTCGATCGCCGCGGCGAACTGATACACCTGCTGACCACCGAAGGGCTGCCCCGGCGGCATGTCGAACGGCTGCTGGAGGTTGCGCGCGGCTTCGCGGCGCGTGTCTATGCTGCAGGCGAGGCACCCGCCGGCCCGTCGTCCGCCATGCCGGTGTTCCTGTGCCTGCCCGATGAGGCCGCACAGGAGCGCGACGCCTTTGCCGCCGCCGCGCAGCGCCTGTCGCTATCGCCGGTGGCATTGGGCCCGCAGGCCGGCGACGCGCTGGCCGAAACCGTTGCCCGACTGGCCC
>NZ_DATCUY010000173.1:0-1668 GCF_036567245.1 Achromobacter sp.
GTGGCGACAGCCGCTGCACTGTCCACGCGGCCAGCATCGAAGACAGGCTGCCCGTGATCGCGAACACTACCGCCGTTACGGGCTGGCCGCGCCAGACCAGCGTCAGCAGCAACTGCGCGCAGAAAAAGCCGATCAGCAGCAAGGGCCAGTCGCGACGCCGCGTCAGCAGATATGCGCCGACCGCCACGCCGGGCGGCAGCCACACGAACGAAGCATGGCTGACCGGGTCGTTCAGCAGATGCGAGAACCAGCCGCAAAGCAGATAGGGGATGGCCCACAGCAGGCAGAGCGGATTTCTTCTGGACGAGTCTTTCATTCCCATGAGGGTCCTTGCTGGCGCATTGATCCATGGCGAAAACCGCTCGCCCCGATCTGCGGGTTATACACGCTCCGCGCCGGCCCGCGAAGCGCCCGCGCCACACCAATCCGCCAAAATCTTGGTACCCTTGAACGCACTCAGATCCCGATACTCCACCTCAGTGCCCCAGGTTTCAGTGCTCTCCTTGCCCGCTCCGGCCTTGCCCGTTTCCGTTCCATCCACAGCCGCAGCGCCCGCCAGCGGGGGCTGGACAGGTCCGTCCGCCCGCCGGTGGCTGTGCGTCCTGGCGGTTGCGCTGCTGACATTGCTGAGCGCCTGCGGCACCACCAAGGTCCAGCCCGGCTACTACCGTGTGCAGTCGGGCGACACGCTGACCCAGATCGCGCGCAAGCAGGGCACCAGCGTGAGCAATCTGGTGCGCTGGAACAATCTGTCGAATTCCAATTCCATCGAGGTCGGGCAATTGCTGCGGGTCCAGCCGCCGGCCGGGCAGGCCAGCTCCTCCTCCACGCCCAGCAAGGCGCGCGGCAAACCCGCGCCCTCGCCCAAGTCGTCGACCTCGACCACCAAGCGCCGCACCGCCCCGCCGGGCGCGATCTCGCTGGTCTGGCCCGCCCAGGGCAAGGTCACGCGCGGCTACGACGGCTCGGGCTCCAACGGCATCGTCATCAGCAATTCGTCCGGCACGCCGGTGGTGGCGGCGGCGCAAGGCACGGTGGCCTATTCGGGCAGCGGCCTGCGCGGCTACGGCCATCTGGTCATCGTCAAGCACAACGCCAGTTTCCTGAGCATCTACGCGCACAACAGCAAGTTGCTGGTCAAGGAAGGGCAGCGCGTCAGCCAAGGCCAGAAGATTGCCGAAATGGGCAATAGCGACAGCAAGCAGATCGGCCTGTACTTCGAGCTGCGCTACGACGGCCAGGCGGTCGATCCGGCGGGCTCCTTGCCGCCGAAGTAGCTCGTATTGTTCCGTGCCGTAGATACGGCGCAGGACGCTAGATATGTACCAGCTGCTTGAGCGAATCCAGCTTCAGGATGCATAGTTCGCCGCGCCGGTCCGAGATATAGGGGCCGCAGTCGCCCTACAGCGCCGCTTCCTGCGTCAGTGTCGAGATGAACGTCGCGGTGCGCGGGTCGGAGGGCTGGCTGAACAGCGTGCGCGAATCGCCGGATTCGACCACCGTGCCATCCAGCAGGAACACCACTTCGCGCGACACGCTGGCCGCCAGGCGCAGGTCATGGGTGGCCATCAGCATGGTCATGCCTTCGGCCGCAAGCTGGCGCAGCACGTCCACCACCTCGGCCGCCAGGCCGGGATCCAGCGCCGAGGTCGGCTCGTCGCACAGCAG
>NZ_DATCUY010000174.1:0-1642 GCF_036567245.1 Achromobacter sp.
GAACCCGCGCCCCACGCGCTGGACGCGGCCGGCCTGGCGCGCATCCGCGAGGCCTTCGTGGCCAGCGCCAAACGGGCGGTCCGGCTGGGCTTCGATGCGATCGAGCTGCACGCCGCGCACGGCTATCTGCTGCACCAGTTCCTGTCGCCATTGTCGAACCGGCGCGACGACGACTACGGCGGTTCGCTGGCGAACCGCATGCGTTTTCCGCTGGAAGTCTTCCAGGCGCTGCGCGAGGTCACGCCGCCGTCCGTGGCGCTGGGCGTGCGCGTGTCCGCCACCGATTGGGTGGAAGGCGGCTGGGATCTGGAACAGACGCTGGCGTTCGCGCAGGCCCTGAAGGAGCGCGGCTGCGAGTTCATCGACGTTTCCAGCGGCGGCGTTTCGTCGCAGCAGAAGATTCCCGTGGGGCCGAATTATCAGGTGCCGTTCGCCGAAGAGATCAAGCACAAGGTGGGCTTGCCCACCATCGCGGTGGGCCTGATCACCGAGGCGCAACAGGCCGAAGAGATCCTGGAGAACGGTCAGGCGGACATGATCGCGCTGGCGCGCGGCATGCTGTATGACCCGCGCTGGCCCTGGCACGCCGCGGCGCAATTGGGTGGCCAGGTCAGCGCGCCGCGCCAATACTGGCGCTCGCAGCCGCGGGATCAGAAGGCGCTGTTCGGCGAAACCCGCTTCGGCCAGCGCTAGGCGAAACCGGCAGGAAAATCCGCGGCCTGCCTGAACCCCGTCTCAGGGTCGCGTGCCGTCGTAGGCGTTTTGCAGCAGGGTCCGCAAGGCCTCGCGTTCCAGCGGGCGGGGATTGGGGTAGGGCGTCTGCAAGGCGATGTCGCAGGCGCGGTCCAGGTCTTGCTCGCGCATGCCGATATCGCGCAGCGCGGTGGGCGCGCCCAGCGAGCGAGCCAGGTCGAATACACCAGCCGCCGCAGCCGGCGCGCCCAGCGCCGCTGCGATGCGTTCCATGGCTTGCGGCGCCGCCGCGGCGTTGTAGGCCAGGGCGTGGGGCAGCACCACGGTGTGGACCTCGGCGTGCGGCAGGTTGAAGCTGCCGCCCAGCGTATGGCAGAGCTTGTGATGTAGCGCCATGCCCACGTTGCCCAGCACCGTTCCGCACAACCAGGCGCCGTAGAGCGCGTTGCTGCGCGCCTGCAGCAGATCTGCGCCGCCGGCGCCGGCGTGGATGGCGGGCAGCGCTTGCGCCAGCGCGCGTATGCCTTCCTGCGCCATCAAGTCCATGATGGGATTGCCGTCGCGCGCGTACAGGCCCTCGGCCGCATGGGCGATGGCATTGATGCCGCTGGTCACGCTCATCGCCACCGGCAGCGACAGGCTCAATTCAGGGTCGTACACCACGCTGCGCGGCAGCACCCGGTCATCCTTGCCGGTCTTCTTCATGCCGGCCTCGGTGATGCCGTAGATCGGCGTCATTTCCGAGCCCGCATAGGTGGTGGGCACGGCGATGACCGGCAGCCCGGAGTCCAGCGCGATGGCTTTGCCCAGGCCGATGGTGGAGCCGCCGCCCACGGCCACCGCGCAATCGGCGCCCAGTTCGCGCGCCGCCTCTCGCGCCTGGCGCGCGACTTCCATGGGCACGTGCATCACGGCCTGGTCGAAGATTCCGGCCACGCGCGCCTCGCCC
>NZ_DATCUY010000175.1:0-4912 GCF_036567245.1 Achromobacter sp.
GGGGCCGCGAGCAGCGCGCCCAGGGCGGCCGCTGCGGCGGCCCACCGCTTGCTTTGCATCTTCATTGTTGTCTCCGTCCTGTTTGTCTAATATTTGGACAAATCTGCGTCTGCCCGGCTTCATATTGGGCTTTGATAGAGGCCCCATCAACGCAAACTGTCCAAAAAATGAACAAACCCGAATCCGAAGGCTCCGGACCGCGCGTATTGCGCCGCGGCCTGCGCGTGCTGGGCGTGCTGCGGCAGGCGGGCGCGGCAGGCATGCACGTGGTCGACATCGCACGCGCGGCGGGCATGCAGCGGACCACGGCTTATCGCTATCTGGACGTGCTGGTGCAGGAGGGGTACGCCTTGCGCGAATCCGAGGCGCCGCGCTGGCGCGTGGCCGAGCTGGGCGTGATGATGGCGGGCGATCCGCACGCGCAAGCGGTGCGCGGCCTGCGGCCGGTGCTGCGCCAGATCAGCGATGTCAGCGGCGACTCTGCCTTCCTCATCTGCCGCGCGGGCAACGATTCGCTCTGCCTGCACCGGGAGGTGGGCAACTATCCCGTGCAGGTGCTGGCGGTCACGGTGGGACACCGCCAGCCCCTGGGCGTGGGGGCGGCCGGGCTGGCGCTATTGGCGGCATTGCCGCCAGAAGAGTCGGAAGAGGTGATTGCCCAGAACGAGCAGGCGCTGCGCGCCTATGGCGGCATGACGGTGGCGCAGATGCGGCGCCTGGTGGAGAACACGCGGGATCGCGGCTGGTCGGTGGTCGGCAATGCCGCGGTGCCTGGCGTGCTGGGCGTGGGCGTGGCCTTATGCGACGCGGGCGGATATCCGCGCCTGGCCGTCAGCGTATCCAGCCTGATCAGCCGCATGCAGGCGGCGCGCCAGCGCAATATTGCCGACCTGATCCGCGCCCAGTTGGCGCAAGACGGGGTCAGGGCGTAGCGCTGGGCGCTGCCGCGGGTTCCGGGAGACTAGGCTGCCGCCGAGGGCGGCACCCGGTAGGTCTTTTGATAGTGGACCGTGAAAGTCTTGAACGCATCCAGCGCCTTGTGCGGATCGTGGCCGGGCTTGACCAGGAAGCTGTCGAACCCGACGCGCGCCTGGTAGTGGATGGTGTCGATCATCACGTCGCCGACCGCGCGCAGTTCGCCTTGCCACCGGTAGCGCGTGCGCAGCAGCTGCGCCAGCGAATAGCCGCGGCCGTCGGTATAGACCGGAAAGTCCACGGCGATGAAGGCAATGCCGGTGGGATCCAGCGTGCCGTCGGCTTCGGCCAGGTCGCGCAGGTCGGCGTCGGATTCCAGCTGGACCGCGACCGGATGCTGGTGGCGGCGCAGCGCGGCCCGCGAGGTCTTCCAGGTGGAGAGAGGCACGATCCAGCCCGGCGCGTCGTTGGGTACCTGGCCTTCGGCGGGGACTTCCGGTTCCGGCGTGAAGAAATGCCAGGTGTCGGCCTCCAGGCGGCCGTTGCGGATCAGGTGGGGGCCGGGGGCGTCGTGTGGATAGATTTCAGACATGGGCGGCCTCGGCGTGCTGCGTGGGTTTGGCGAAGGCGGGGTCGGAATAGACGTCCTGCTTGAAGGGATCGATGCCGACGCGGTCCACCACGTCGATGAAGCGTTCCTCTTCGCTGTCGCGCAGGCCCAGGTAGGTGCGAACCAGGCGGTCCACCACGCCCGCGACCTGGTCGCGAGCGAACGACGGACCGATGATGCGGCCGATCGCGGCGCCGCCGCCGCGCGTGGATTCGATATCGGGCAGCGGCTTGGCGGCGCCGTTCTGGCGGCCGCCGATGGTGACCTGATACCACTCCTCGCCGGCCTTATCGACCCCGAGGATACCGATATGGCCCACGTGATGATGGCCGCAGGAGTTGATGCAGCCCGAGATGTTCAGGTCCAGCTCGCCGATCTCGAACAGGTAGTCGAGGTTGTCGAACTGACGCTGGATGGCTTCGGCCACCGGGATCGAGACGGCATTGGCCAGCGCGCAGAAATCCCCGCCCGGACAGGCGATGATGTTGGTCAGCAGTCCGATGTTGGGCGTGGCCAGGTTCAGCGCCTGCAGCGTGGTCCAGAGTTCATGCAGGCGCGCGCGGCGCACGTCTGCCAGGATCAGGTTCTGCTCGTGCGAGACGCGCAGTTCGCCGAAGCCGTAATCGTCGGCCAGGTTGGCCACCGCGTCCATCTGGTCGGCGGTGATGTCGCCCGGCGGCACGCCGGTGGGCTTGAGCGATACGGTGACGGCGGCGTAGCCGGCCACCTTGTGCGGGTGCACGTTGGTGCGCAGCCAGCGCGCGAAGCGCGGATCGGCGGCAGCCAGCGCGGCGGTGTTGTCGACGTCCTGCGTGGCGGCGGCGTCATATTGCGGCCAGACGAAGCGGGCCTTGATGTTGTCGACGAATTCCTGGGTGATGGTGTCGGGGCCGCCCTTGATGAGCTGCCACTGTTCGTCCACCTGCTGCGCGTAGACCTCAGGCGTCAGATCCTTCACCAGGATCTTGATGCGCGCCTTGTACTTGTTGTCGCGGCGGCCGTGCAGGTTGTAGACGCGCAGCGCGGCCTGCAGATAGGTCAGCAGGTCCTGCCATTCGACGAAGGGATTGATCAGCTTGCCGACGATGGGCGTGCGGCCCAGTCCGCCGCCGATCCAGACGCGGAAGCCCAGCTTGCCGTCGCGTTCGACGGCTTGCAGGCCGATGTCGTGCACGCCCACGGCCGCGCGGTCCTGCACCGCGCCGCTGACCGCGATCTTGAACTTGCGCGGCAGGAAGGCGAATTCGGGGTGCAGCGTGGACCACTGGCGGATGATCTCGCACCACACCAGCGGATCCACCAGCTCGTCTGGCGCGACGCCGGCGAAGTGGTCGGTGGTGGTGTTGCGGATGCAGTTGCCGCTGGTCTGGATGGCGTGCATCTGCACCGTGGCCAGCTCGGCCAGGATGTCCGGCACGTCTTCGAGCTTGGGCCAGTTGAACTGAATGTTCTGGCGGGTGCTGAAATGGCCGTAGCCGCGGTCCCACTTGCGCGCAATGTGCGCCAGCGTGCGCAGCTGGCGCGACGCCAGGATGCCGTAGGGAATGGCGACGCGCAGCATGGGCGCGTGGCGCTGGATGTACAGGCCGTTCTGCAGACGCAAAACACGGAATTCATCTTCCGTTAGTTGGCCATCGAGGAAGCGGCGCGTCTGGTCGGAGAACTGCGCCACACGCTGCTCGACGAGTTGCTGGTCGACGGGGTCATACACGTACATGTCTACTGCCCTTGAAGTCTTCTCGGTCTGGACCCCTGCGCTCGCCTGACGCAATGCGGCAGGGGAAAGGGGTTCATAACCGTAACAGGCAGCCGCGGCGACCGTCTAAGTCATTCTGGTAATAAGGTAATGAGGGCCCCCACGCTGCGCGCGCTGGCGCGCGCTTGCTGCCCCCCGAGGGGGCTGTCCCGCCTTGGGACGGCCCGGCGGCGGGACTGCCGATGTGCACCCCCACGCTGCGCGCGCTGACGCGCGCTTGCTACCCCCCGAGGGGGCTGTCCCGCCTTGGGACGGCCCGGCGGCGGGACGGCCGATTTACAGCGCGGCGTTTACCGCCCAGCGTGCCACCAGCACCAGAATGATGACCAGACAAGCCGCCAACAGCAGCCCGGTCAATATCAATGGCGCCGGCTTGTTGTTGGCGATGTCGGCATCGTAGCCCCGCCCGCGGCGCACGCCGAAGAATCCCCACAGCACGGATTTGACCGTGCGCAAGAAACTGAGCATGTTGTCTCTCCTGGCGTAGTGGTGGATGCCGCCAATGTAGGCCGCCGCGCGCCGGGGAAACAGATGCAGATCCGGCTTACTCGACCGTATCAGGCGTTGAACCAGCCGGGGCGCCGATGCCGCGCACGATGTGCTCCAGCAGCTCGCGCGCGGCCGGCGAGACGTGGCGGCCGGCGCGGCTGAGCACGTGCAGGCTGCCCTGGTTGAGGATGGGGTTGGCCAGCGGCAGGCTGGCCAGGCGCTGGGCGCGCATGTCCGCGGTGACCGCGATGGGCGGCGTCAGCGCATAGCCGATGCCGGCGGCGGCGAACTGCCACAGCGCCTTGAAGGACGAAGTGGTCAGCACGTTGCGCAGCCGGACCTGTTCGCTGATCTCGGCGGCCTGGATATGCTGGCGCACACCAAAGCCTTCCTGCATGGATGCGCCGGGATAGTCGGCCAGGTCGGTCAAGAGCAGCGGACGGCACAGCCGGGTCAGTGGATGGTCGTCGCGGACGATGGCGCGGATAGGCTCGGGCCGCGAATAGTGGGTGCGCAGGCGGGCGTCGTTGGGCGGCTGGAATACCAGTCCTATATAGGCGCGGTCGTCGACGATGCGCTGCACGATCTCGGAGGTGCGCGCCACGTCGATGTCCAGCGTGACCTCGGGGTGGCTGCGCCAATAGCCGGGCAGTACGCGCTCGAACATCAGTTCCACGAAGCCTTCGCCCAGCACCAGGTCTATGTGTCCCCGTTCGGCCTTGCGCAGGCTGTCGATCTCGGAGAAGAAACTCTCCTGGATATCCTGTTGGCGCTTGAGGTAGCGCGCCAGGATGTGTCCGGCGTCCGTGGGCACCACGCCGCGGCCGCGGCGTTCGAATAGCGCGATGCCGCAATCGCGTTCCAGCGCGGCAATGGCGCGGCTGACGGCGGACGGGTCCATGTCCAGCACTTCGGCGGCGCCGCGCACCGAGCCGCGGCTCATGACCTGCATGAAGTAATGGGTACGGCGGGCGTCGAGTTTTTCGTCCATGGCGGGGGCTCCGGGCAGGGAGTGCGGCGGCAGATCCACAGATACAATCTAGGGTTTACCCTTGCATGATCTGAGATCATGCAAAAATTTCCCCGGAAAAGCCTTTCCGTTGCATTTTACGCAACGTTTATGCGGCAGCCCTGTCATGGTT
>NZ_DATCUY010000176.1:0-8251 GCF_036567245.1 Achromobacter sp.
TACAGCTGGCGCCGACCAGCACCAGGTCGGCGCGCGCGCCTGGCTCCAGGCCATAGTCCGCGAAGCCACAGGCGCGGGCCGCGGCCGCGGTCACGCAATCGAAAGCCCACTCGACCTCGTCGTCGCGCCGCAGATCGTTGCGCAGGCCGATCAGCATGGCGCGCGCCAGCATGTCGGGGCTGCCGTAGGGAGTCCAGGTGTCGCGGATGCCGTCGTTGCCGCCGAAGATCGTCACTCCTGCCTCGCGGCAGGCGCGCACGGCGGGTACGGGCCGCGACGGCGGCGCCGTGGTCAGCAAGGCCACATCCAACGCGGCCAGCCGCCGCAGCAGGCCGTCCAGCCGCTTCGCGTCCACCCCGCCCAGACAGAAGGCGTGGCTGATGACGACCTTGCCCTGCATACCCAGCGCCTGCACCCGATCCAGGATCAGGTCCAGCGTGAACGCGCCCAGTTCTCCCGGCTCGTGCAGATGGATATCCACAGGCTTGCCGTGCTTGCTGGCAATGCCGAACAGCACGTCGAGCGACCTGGCCGGATCGCGGTCTATGGCCGATGGATCCAGTCCGCCCAGCACATCGGCTCCCTGCGCCAGGGCCTGGTCCAGCAGCTCGGCCGTGCCGGGCCGGATCAGGAGGCCAGATTGGGGAAAGGCCACGGTCTGGATCTCGACGCGTCCGGCCAGTTCCTGGCGCGTGGCATGCACGCCTTCCAGGTGGCGCAGCCCGGCGTCGGTATCGATGTCCACGTGAGTGCGGATGCGGGTCGTGCCTTCGCGCAGGAAGGCCAGCGCCAGGGCGCGCGAATGGCTGGCCGCGTCATGGCCGCTGCGGGCGCGCCAGGCGCGCTCGTTCTCGATGCGGTCGGTCAGCGCCGGCCCCACCTCGTTCACATACCAGGGCGAGTCCCAGGTGGTCTTGTCCAGGTGCGTGTGGCCTTCGACCAGGCCGGGCAACAGCAAGGCGCCCAAGCCGTCCTCGACCGGCACGCCGGCCTCGGCGCCGAGTCCGGGCCCGATATTCTGGATGCGCCCGTCGCGCACCAGCACGTCCACCGCGACGCCTTGCGGCGTGCGGACATTTTTCAACAACAGATCGGTCATGGCAGGCTTCCAGGCGCCGCGCGTGGCGGCCGGCCTTGCGCAGACCAGGCGGCACGCGCCGTCAACTCAGGCTTGAGGCGGTTCTATCCAGAAAAAACGCTCGCCCTGGCGGACCATGTCGGCCACGCCTTCGGCGCCGATGCGGTAATCCGTACCCATCAGCGTGGCGCCGCCATCCTCATGGATATGAATGACGGCCATCGGGTCGTTTGCCATGGTGTACCAGTAGTAACCCGGCTTGAGATCATGCAGGTTCGTAGTCATGTTTCGAGTATACAAACATCCCCGCTCCGTATTCAAAAAGACACAAATATCCAGGCCATGCCTGACATGATGGACACGAGGCGGCATACTTCCCGATTCCAGGCCCAAACCGCCCGCACCGTTGGCATGCGTCGACCCGGCGGTCGCCGCATTGGCGCATATGCTTTGATCGTAAGAGGAACCGCGAGCGTATGAAAAGGCAGTCTCTTCAATTCAGCGAGCCGCTTAAACAAGCTGTCTTGGACGGCCACAAAGTACAGAGCCGGCGCATCCTGAAGCCGCAGCCCACCAAACTGACCACGGTCTGGTATGCGGATGCCGCCGATTCCGGCAGGTGGGTGGCCATGGGTCCCTCGCTGGATAATCCATCCGAACTGCGCAAAACCTCCAGTTGGGTCAGATGCCCTTATGGGAAATCTGGCGACAGCATCGAATTGACCGATGAGGCCGGCAATACCTTCGCCACCGCCGTCATCGTAGGGGTGCGGGTCCAGCGGCTGCAGACCCTGTCCGAGGCTGATGCCCGCGCCGAAGGCACGCCAGCCCTGTATCAAAGCTCCGCCCTGCTGCCGGGCGTGCCGCTGCAAACCGCCTTCGCCTTGACCTGGTGCGAACGTTACGGCTCGCATGCCTGGGCAGCCAACCCCTGGGTATGGGTCGTCGAATTCCGCTGCCAACAGGCCGACGGCGAGCAGGACGCCTAGAGCGCCTTATGCTCGGCCGCCCGGAAAACTGGTGCGCTGGCGCAACGCCGTTACCTGGAAACAGGGGCGGATGGTGACCGCCTGTAACTTACCCGCCTGACTTCACCTGATTCCAGGCGATTTCAATCGATTTCAATCGCGGCGGCGCCAGAGCGGGCAATTGCTGCTGCGGGGCAGCAAGCCGCATGCCGCCTTTGCGGGGACGGTTGCGGATTGTCGCGATTGACGCTGGCCCGCTTACTTCTGCCTGACCAAAAAGCCCGAAAATGGCATCACCGAATACTCAACTTTGCTGCGTCATGCGGCAGGCAGGTGCAACATGAAAAAATGGCTTATTGCTGGTGCTGGTGCCGCTGGGCTGCTGATCTCCAGCGTCGCCCTGGCTCGCGTGGACGTCGGTATCTCGATCGGCGTGCCCGGCATCGTGTACCCCGCGCCGGTCTACGTCGCGCCGCAGCCGGTGTACGTGGCGCCCCCGCCCCCCGTGTATTACCGCCCCGCGCCGGTTTATGTTGCGCCTCCGGTGGTCTACCCGGCGCCGGTTTATTACCGCGGCGGTGGTCGCTACTATGACCGCGGCTACTACTATGGACGCGGACGCGGCCACGACCATCACCACGGCCGCGGCCGCGGGCATGACCGCGATTAAGCTGCGGGACGGCCGGCAGGCGCAATCCTGCGGGCACCGGAAAAGACAAAGGCCACTCGCAAGAGTGGCCTTTTTTCTGCGGGGCAAGTTCCGGTGCCGCGCGGAGGTGTCTCAGGCCGCGGGGGCCTGCAGAGGTTTGCTGGCCAGTACGGCCGGTTGCTGCGGGGTATTGCTGGCCTTGCCATCGCTCCACCGCGGCGCTTCCTGAACGAGATCGATCCAACGGCGGGGCTCGCTCGACGACCGCCACCAGCCATTATGCGGACGCATGGGCAAACTCCGGTTCACCGTTGAAACGCACGCCGTTGATGCCCTGAAACAGCTGCAGGCTTTCCTGCTCGGCTTCGTGCAGGCTCGAAAACGGCGCCTGGCCTGGCACGGTCCAGCATTTTTCCGGTGCGGTACCGCCGACTCGGCGGGTCCATATCTGCACACGGTAGCCCTGCTCGTCCTCCTGAGCCACGGAGCATCTCACACGAAAATCTCCAATCATTCTTGAAGTCATGGGCAACTCCTTGTTATTTAAGTGAATGAAGCGTGTAGCACACGGGGCATATTGTGCCGTAACTATCCGGCCCTTTTATTGGAATACACAATTGCTCACATCAAAATCAGCCACTCTCGCCGGGAGGTTAATAGCCTGAGGCGACAGGAATATGTACAGATAATAAAAAAAACGGAGCCTCGGGGGCTCCGTCTTTTACTCCGCCAAATGGCGGATCGACAGGCGGTATCGCCTGATGTTTACGCTGCCGGATTCAAAACCGTCAGGCCGCCCATATAAGGCTGCAGCGCTTGCGGAATCAGCACGCTGCCGTCGGCTTGCTGGTGGTTTTCCAGCACGGCGACCAGCGCGCGGCCCACCGCCAGGCCCGAACCATTGAGCGTGTGCACGTATTCCGGCTTGCCCTGGGCATTGCGGAAACGCGCCTGCATGCGGCGGGCCTGGAAGGTCTCGCAGTTAGAGACAGAGGAAATCTCGCGCCAGGTGTTCTGCGCGGGCAGCCACACTTCCAGGTCGTAGGTCTTGGCCGAACCGAAGCCCATGTCGCCCGTGCACAGCAGCACCACGCGATAAGGCAGGCCCAGAAGCTGCAGCACGCGCTCGGCGTGGCCGACCATGTCTTCCAGTGCCTCGTAGGACTGATCAGGCTGCGTGACCTGCACCATTTCGACCTTGTCGAACTGGTGCTGGCGGATCATGCCGCGGGTATCGCGGCCGCCGCTGCCGGCTTCGGAACGGAAGCACGGCGTATGCGCGGTGAGCTTGAGCGGCAGGTCGGCGGCGGCCTGGATGGTGTCGCGCGCCACGCTGGTCAGGGTGATTTCCGACGTGGAAATCAGGTACTGGTCTTCACGCACATAGGGCTTGCCCTGGTCGTCGACCTTGGGGTCGTCGTCGCCGCCGCCCTTGGACACGGCGAACATGTCGTCCTTGAACTTCGGCAGTTGGCCCGTGCCGTACAGCGTCGAGGCATTGACGATATAGGGCGTGTAGCACTCGGTATAGCCGTGCGTGCCGGTCTGCAGGTCCAGCATGAACTGCGACAGCGCACGGTGCAGGCGGGCGATGGGGCCGCGCATGAAGGAGAAACGCGCGCCGGACAGCTTGGCGGCCATGTCGAAATCCAGCCCCAGGGGTTCGCCTATGGCGACGTGGTCGCGCGCCTCGAACGCCAGGGCCGGCGGATTGCCGTCGGCGCCAGCCGCGCCGGGCAGCCAGCGGCGCACCTCGACGTTGTCATCGGCGGACTCGCCCAGCGGCACGCTGGCGTGGGGCAGGTTGGGCACCGACATCAGCAATTCGTTGAGCGGCTGCTGCAAGGCAGCCAGTTCCTCTTCGAGCTGCTTCAGGCGCACGGGCACGGCCTGGGATTCGGCCATGACGGCGCTGGCGTCCTCGCCCTTGGCCTTGAGCTGGCCGATCTGCTTGGCCAGCGCGTTGCGGCGGGCTTGCAGGGACTCGGTTTCGGTCTGGACGGCCTTGCGGCGGGATTCCAGCTCATTGAACCGTTCCGTGTCGAAGGACACGCCACGGCTCTTGAGGCGGTCGACGACGGTTTGCAGGTCTTTGCGCAGCAGTATCGGGTCTAGCATGTTGATATCGGTGAGGTTGCGTGAAGCAACGGGCGCGGCCCGTTACCGTTTCTTGGCGCGTTCCTGGGCGTCCAGCTCGCGCAGGAATGCCAGCTTTTGCTGGATTTTAGCCTCCAGGCCGCGATCGGTCGGCCGATAGAAGGAGGGATTGAGTCCATCGGGGAAATATTGCTCGGCGGCGGCGTAACCATGCGGCTCGTCGTGGGCATAGCGGTAGGCCTTGCCGTGGCCCAACTGCTTCATCAATTTGGTGGGCGCGTTGCGCAGGTGGATCGGCACCGGCGCGCTGCCGTGCTCGGCCGCGAACTTGCGCGCCTGGTTATAGGCGTTGTAGACGGCGTTCGACTTGGCGGCGCAGGCCATGTAGACCACCGCCTGCGCCAACGCCAGCTCGCCTTCCGGCGATCCCAGGCGTTCATAGATGTCGGCGCCGTTCACGGCCAGGTCGGTGGCGCGGGGATCGGCCAGGCCGATGTCTTCCACCGCCATGCGCACCAGCCGGCGCGACAAATACTTGGGATCGGCGCCGCCGTCGATCATGCGGCAGAACCAGTACAGCGCGGCGTCGGGATTGGAGCCGCGCACCGACTTGTGCAGGGCGCTGATCTGGTCGTAGAACGCGTCCCCGCCCTTGTCGAAGCGGCGCAGGTTCTGCGACAGCGAAATCTCCAGCCAGGCCGCGTCCACCGTGTCGCGGCCGGCGGCCTGGGCCGATTCGGCCACCACTTCGACCGCGCTGATCAGGCGGCGCGCATCGCCGTCGGCCCAGGCCGCCAGCTGTTCGCGCGCGTCCGCATCGACATGGATTTTCTCGCCTTCATCCAGCCCGTCGTTCAGGGCCTGCACGGCGCGATCGACCAGTTGCTGCAGTTCCTCGGCCGTGAGCGATTGCAGCACGTACACCCGCGCCCGCGACAACAGCGCTGAATTGACCTCGAACGAAGGGTTTTCGGTGGTGGCGCCGATGAAAGTGAACAGCCCGCTTTCCACATAGGGCAGGAACGCGTCCTGCTGCGCCTTGTTGAAGCGGTGCACCTCGTCGACGAACAGGATGGTGCGGCGGCCCTGGCCTTGCGCAATCTGGGCCACCGTGACCGCATCGCGGATGTCCTTGACCCCGCCCAGCACCGCCGAGATGGCGATGAACTGCGCGTCGAAACCGTCTGCCATCAGCCGTGCCAGCGTGGTCTTGCCCACGCCCGGCGGCCCCCAGAAGATCATGGAGTGCGGGCGGCCCGACTCGAACGCGACGCGCAGGGGCTTGTCCGGCCCCAGCAGATGCGACTGTCCCACCACGTCGGACAGCGTACGCGGGCGCAGCCGTTCGGCCAGGGGCACATAAGGCCGATGCGCAGGATCGGCCGCGAAGAGATCGTTGCTCATTGACAGAAGATGAGGGGAGACAGCAAGTAATTCAAGTCAGCATTACACCATGGGCCGCAAACCTGCCCCGCCCCGTGCGGCCCTAGGCCAGACCCGGCAGCCCGAAGCGCCGGTTCTCCAGCACCGGCAGCACCTTGCGGGCATGGGCCAGGCGTTCGGGGTCGATGTCGGCGAACACCAGCGCTGGCGCTTCGCCCGCGCGCGCCGTCACCACGCCCAGCGGGTCCACCACCATGCTGCAGCCGATGTTGCGCTCGCCACATTCGCCCGTGGCCGCCACATAACAGGTGTTTTCCAGTGCCCGGGCCGTGACCAGCACTTCCCAGTGCATTTCCTTCAACGGACCGCGGACCCAGGCGGACGGCAGCACCAGCAGATCGGCGCCGTCCAGCGCCAAACGCCGTGCCAGTTCGGGGAAGCGCACGTCATAGCAGGTCATCAGGCCGACGCGCAGTCCGCCGATGTCCAGCAGCGGCGGAATGTCGGTGCCCGGCGTGACGTTGGTGGATTCCTTCATGTTGAAGGCGTCGTACAGGTGCAGCTTGCGGTACTGGGACAGGATCTGGCCGTCGCGCAGCGTCACCAGCGTGTTCCAGACGCGCCCTTCCCCGGTCGGCACGTGCACGCACATCATGGTTGCCAGCTGCGAGCCGCGGCTGGCTTCCAGCAGACGGCTCATGAAGGGGCCGTCCAGCGGCTGGGCCGCCTTCAGGACGATCTGCGGATCGGTGATGTCGCGAGCCAGGATGCCTTCAGGCAGGACCAGCAGGCCGGCGCCGCCGGCGCGGGCGCGTTCCATCAGGTCGATGCAGACCTGGGCGTTTTCTTCCCAGACGCGGCTGACGGCGAACTGGCCCAAAGCAACTTTCAGCATGACGCTTTCCTTGTATCGGAGGGTTTTCCTATTGTCGCGCCAACCGCCGGACAACGCCGACTACGGGAAACTCCTAGCTCCCGCTTGTAAATTATTTTCACGATAATGAAAAAAACCAGGTTTGACGTAAATATTTTCCATAGCAGGCGCCCCATGACGAATTCCTCCTCCCCCGCAGCCCCCCTGGACGTGAACGGCAAAGGCCTGGGCGCCTTTCCGGAATCCTGTACCACCGCCGGCGTCGCGGCGCTGAACTGGAACCTGCTCAATGAGGACGTGAGCCTGCCCGTGGCGGTGCTGTACGAAGCCCGCGTGCGCCACAACCTGCAATGGATGCAGCGCTTCATGGAAGCGTACAAGGTCAAGCTGGCGCCGCATGGCAAGACCACCATGAGCCCGGCGCTATTCAAGCGCCAGATCGAGGGTGGCGCCTGGGGCATCACGCTGGCCACCGCGCCGCAGGTCCAGGCCGCCTACCAGCACGGCATCCGCCGGATCCTGATGGCCAACCAGCTGGTGGGCCGCGCCAACATGGCCATCATTGCCCGGCTGCTGCGCGATCCGGCCTTCACCTTTTTCTGCATTGTCGACACGCCCGCCAACGCGGCGCAGCTGGGCGCCTACTTCGGCGAACAGGGCCTGACCCTGCCGGTGCTGATCGAACTGGGCCCGCAAGGCGGCCGCACCGGCGTGCGCGACGACGCCCAATTGCAGGCGCTGGCGGAAGAGATCGGCAAATGGCCCAGCCTGGCCCTGGCCGGCATCGAAGTCTATGAAGGCGTGCTGCAGGAAGAAGACGCGATCCGCGCCTTCCTGCGCCGCGCCACCGATACCCTGCGCAGCCTGGCCGCCGCCGGCCGCCTGCGCAAGAACGGCCCGGCGCTGATCTCCGGCGCGGGTTCGGCGTGGTTCGACGTGGTCGCAGAGGAATTCTCGCAACTGGACATCGGCTCGCCGCTGGAAATCGTGCTGCGCCCCGGCTGCTACCTGTCGCACGACGTCGGCATCTACCGGTCCGCCGCCGAGCGCATCAATGCCCACAATCCGGTCGCCCAGAAAATGGAGCCTGGCCTGCAACCGGCCTTGCAGGTCTGGGCTTACGTGCAGTCGCTGCCCGAACCGGGCCGCGCCATCGTCGCCATGGGCAAGCGCGACGCCGCCTTCGACGCCGGCCTGCCCAC
>NZ_DATCUY010000177.1:0-13041 GCF_036567245.1 Achromobacter sp.
GCGCGCTCCCATTGCTCGGTGCGTCCGAAGAGACTGGCGAGCAGGCGCCGCTCGTCGGCGCGCGCGGGATAGACCGCGACCATGGTCTCCAGCGCGGCAATGGCCGGGGCCAGCCTGCCCTCCCGCACCAAGGGAGAAACCAGCAGGCGGCGCGCATCGCGCCAGCCGTCGGCGGTCTGCCGCAGCGCCGGCTCCAGCAAGGGCATCTCATTCAGGGGCTCGGCCGAGGAATGAATCTGCTTGATCACATCGCGCAAGCGCGCGGTGGCGTCGGCCCCGACGGGACGATCCGCAATTGCCGTATCAACCATGACGCAACCCCCTCAACAAAGCCATCGCCACACGCGCGATGAACATCAGCACAAAGCCCAGCGCCAGCGCCTGCAGCAGCAGGATCCCCGTGCGCGGACTGCTCGGGCGGTCCGTCGGCACCGGCTGCGCAATGATGGACAGATAGCGCTGCAGGCGCAGCGTGTCCGTCATAGCCTGCTGGTAGGTCTGCTGCGCCAGGGTCAGGTTCGAATCCGCGAACACCTGGGCATTCCTCAGCGCTTCGTAGGATTTGAGCTGCTTCGCTTCCGTGTTGCCGCCGCCGCTCAGGCGCTGGCGCACCGCTGCAATCCGCTTTTTCAGGGACGTCACCTGCATCTCGGCCGGCCGCAGCATGAAATGGTCCTTGTTGCCCAGTGCGCGGATCTTGTCGAGATTGATCTGCGCCGTGTTGAGTTCTCCTTCCAGCTGGCTGGAAAGGTTCAACAGCATCGTCACCGTGGCCGTGGGATCGATATTGCCGTGGGTGGTCCGCCACGCCGTCAGCGTCTCTCGAGCGGCAAGCGCCTTGTGCTCCGCAAGCTTCACCGCTTCCTCGCTCACTTTCAGTTTGTCGGCGACGCCTTTCTCGTTCATGGAACTGACGAAGTTCTCGGCCAGCTCGATGAGCGCCCTGGACAACACCGCGGCGTCCTCCGAAGAGAACGCGCTCACGCGCAGCACGTCGATCTGCTCCAGCGCGTTGAAGGAGACCTTGACCGATGCCTGGTACGCGCGGAAGAGATCGTCCTCGCTGGAATCCTCGGCAAGATGGTTCACCGGATCCATGCCCGCGCGGATCAGGTACTGGCGCAGGCCGACCTTCTTGTCGAGCTGCTGCATGGCATCGCGCGACTTCAGAAAATCCGCGACCGCCCATCCGTCCACGAAGCCGCCCAGCATCCCGCCCGCGTTGCCCGTGGTCAGGAGGCTGGCCGCCGCGCCACCGCCGCCTTGCTGGCCGGAGGCCGACTGCACGAAGAAGCGCGACTCGGCCTCGTAGCGGGGCGTGGCAAAGAGAGACAGATAGACCAGGGCGCAGACCACCGGCGCCAGCACCATCAGCGTGTTGATCCAGCGGTGGCGGCGCCTCTCGCGCAGCGCCGATTGGCGCTCGCGGCGGCGGCGTTCGATTTCGGACCTGCCCTCAGAGGCCGATTCCGCCCTCATCGAAGCCGCCTCCGAGGACGTCGTCGCCTGTGCCGGATTCGCTCCTTGATCGTCGCGGGGGATACCTGCGGATGCACTGGTCGAGGTCGTCTTCGATGCTGAGCGCGCTTCGTTCATAAATCAAACCCTTGAAGCAATAGTCCGCCAACTGATTCTGGCGGTAACTGGAAAGAATGAGTGTCCGGCCGACCAGCCGCTCTTCGAAAAGAGCCAGCCAGAGGCGGGTGAAACGACAAGGCTCGAAGGGAATGGCCCCTTCGATCACATAGACGTCGAACGCCGGCGCCAGCGCCAGCGCAAAGGAGAACTCCTGCCGCGCGTAGAGCGGCCAATGCTCCATGGGCTTGGCCAGCGTCCTGGGATCGCTGACCAGGTCGGCGACCAGTTCGTGCGTGGCATCCGCGTCGATCTCGTACATCTCGCTGACGAAGTCGATCATGCTCAGGCCATTTGCCTTGCCGCGGATGAAGCCTTGCCGGCCGATCGCCCACGACACGTTGCCATCGTGCTTGACGAAGCCCTGGCGCGGAGGCCGCAGGCCGCACAGCACGTCGACGATCTGGCGATGCAGCTCGGGCGCCGGCGACAGCAGCGCATAGCGTCCGACCGGGATGGCGAGATCGACATTGGAAAGCAGCGCTTGCCTGCTTCCGAATGCATAGGGCTCGTCAGTGACGCCATTGAAATGGATCATCTACTTCCCCTCACATCGGCTGGACATTGGGACGGGCCAGACGCTCGGCCGCCAATGCAAGCACCATCAAGAAAACCAAAGAGGTCAGGAAATACCCCAAGCTCGCATCGTGCGAGGTGTAGGCCTCGAAATAGGCCGAGCGCAGCAGCTGCATGCCATGCGCCAACGGCAGCCACAGCATCCAGGGGCGCAGATTCTCCGGCAACTGCTCCGAGACAAAGAACACAGCTGCGAAAATCTGGAGAAATCGTTCAATGATCGGCGCCAGCCTGAGAAAAAAATGCCAGTAGGTCGCGATCGACCCGAACAGCAGGCCCAGCGCAATCCCGAAACACCCCATCAGCACCACGTAAAGCAGGAACCCCGGCCAACTCTTCGGCAACGTGATGAGCTCCAAGGCATGGCCCGCGCTGATCAGCACCAGGAACACCACCAGATACACCGATACGTAGATGAACGCCTGCACCAGCGCGCACATCAATGGCGTGACGCCCTGGAAGTTCAACAAGCCGCGCGCCGATACATAGGCCGTGCTGCTGCGGAAGACAATCTGGCGGAACATGATCCAGGTCGTTGCGCCCAGCAGCGAGAACGTCTGCACGTCCATGCCCATGATGTAGTGCGTGCCCATCAGGATGTACAGCGACGAGATCAGCGTCAGCAGCACGACCGGGCCTACCAGCGCCCACACCAGCGCGATCCGGCTCTCGCCATGCATCACTCGAAGCTGGTAGATGAACATCGCCAACAACGTGCGGCCGACCGGCCGGACCGTCACGGAGTGGCTTGGATCGTGCCCCCCATGCAGGCCCTGCAGGCGCTCCCGCAATATCGCGAGATCGCCGGCCTCGTCCTGCGGCACTTCGACTTCCAGCGCAATATCGTTGCGCGAGGCATGGCGGCGCGCCTCGCGCGCCTCGTCCTGTTTCCTGCGCTCGACGCGCCGAGCGTGCGCCGCGGCGAGACGTTCGTCTTCCGCCACCAGCTTGGCCGGCATGTATCCGGGCGCGAACACCTCGACGCCTGCTCGGATGTCCATTTCAAGCAGGCGCACGATGACGCGCAAACGCCGCCGCGAAAAATCGGCCAGCGTCTCGTCGACGTCGCTGCGCACGATTTCCGCATCCAGCTCCGCCTGCACCGCCTCGTACACCGCCCGCCGGGCAGCCACGGAATCGTGCGGCTCGCCCTCCAGGCGCGCGACCAGCGGCTTGAGCAGAACGGCCGGCGGGGCCTTTGCTTCAAACAATGCCGCCGGATCCAGGCGCCAGGCTGCGACGCCGGATCCCACTGCGTAACTGCTGTCCTTTCGGCGCGAGCGCCAGCCCTTGATCCTGTCCTCGTTGCTCATCGACACGCTATTGGCTTATGCCGGACGAGCCGCCCGAATCGCTGTCGATGGCACGCGTGGCGCTGAAGCCGGCACTCATCGTGACGCGGAACGCCGACAAGACCTTCTGCACCTGCGTGAACGGCGCGTCGGAGATGTAGATGGCCTGGCCTTCATGCACGGTGAACTCGCGTGCCAGCGCCACCTGCTCCGGACGCGTCAGGTCGAACTGGTAGACCACCGGCAGCAGATCCGGCTTGCCCTCGACACCGGCCTTGGCGGGCGTGAACAGGAACACGGAGCGCGGATCCGCCAGCTTGTCGTCCAGACCCTTGGAATCCGCCAGCGCGTCCAGCACACTGTAGTTTCGCTTGCTGATGGCCACGCGTCCCTGGTTGCCGGCCGCGCCCAGTACGGTCAGATACTCCTTCGAGTCATAGGCGGTGATGACATCGCCCGCGCGCAGCAGGATGTCATTATTCTGGTTGCGGTAGATATCCGACAGCCGCACCGACGCGACCTGGTTGTCCCGTCGCAGACTGATGACCAACTGTTCGGGATTCGTCTGCACCGGCGCGGCCTGCGCCAGCGCGCTGCTCAGGCGCTGGGAAGTCTGGGTGATGGCATACATGCCGGGCTTGGTCAGGTTGCCTTGCACGGTCACCATCTGCCCGCGCGCATCCGCGGCGCGCGTCACGCTGACGTCAGCGCCGACGACGAGCCTGGCCAGGCGCGCCACGACGGCGTCGTGCAGCTGCGCCAGGGTCATGCCGTCGGCATGAAATTTTCCGAGAATGGGGAATGTCACGTTCCCGGCCGAATTTATCTCCTGGTTGCCCAGGTCGCTCACGCCGGACGGATCCGCCGCGAACACGCCCAGCCCGCCGCGCTCCCATACCTTGACGTTGATGCCGTCGCCGGGAACCAGGCGGTCGAATCCGGCCTGCGTGAGATCCCGGTAGCGCACCGGAAAGTCCGCCACGTCGGCCACCCGGCTGGCCTGTACCAGTTCACGCGACGCGGGCATCACGATGACATCCTTGTCGTCGTGCGCGCCCGTCATTTCGCTCAGCATCGGGCCGGAACGGGGCAACTGGCACCCCGCGAGAGTCAGCGTGGCAAGAACCACCATGGTCAGGGCTGCTTTGCGCCGCAGCCCTGAACCCGGGACGTACATATGCATAAGATCCTTTCGTTTCAGCAGCTTGAATGGATGAACGCCAGTCAAGCTTGCATCAGGCGCATGGGCTCGATATCCATGCGTTCGTCGTTCTCGGACATGACAGGCATGCACAAGCCCATGAACTTGGTCAGCATGGCATCGAGCGAAAACAGCTTCTGCGCCCGGTGGCGGCTGTGCTCCCTCAATTGCTCGTTGTCGCGCACCTGGTCCACCATGGAGGCGACTTTCTCGCATGCCTCGTGCAAATCCGGGTGATCGACGCAGCTGAGCAGATGGCCCGTCTCGTTCTCCACAAAGCACTCGCCGGCGCCGCCTGCGGGCGTCGAGATCACCGGCACACCCACCAACTGGGCTTCGATCAGCACATTGGGCAGGCCTTCGTAGCGCGACAGCAGGACGCTGGCGTCCATTTGCGAATACCAATAGCCCACGTGGTTGGAAAGGCCGACCAGCAATAGCCTGTCCGTCACTTGCAGTTCCTCCGCCAGCGCCTCGATGTTCTCGCGCAGGCGTCCATCGCCCACGATCACAAAGCGCGCCTGCGGACGATCCTTCAGGTACATCGCCGCCAGCTTGATCCACAATTGAGGCCGCTTGTCCGGCTCCAGCCGGAACACGCCGCCGATGGTCTCCGTGGCATCGGTGGTGCTTTCGTGGAAAGCCTTCCACTTTTCCTCGTCCGCCGCCGAGGCGTCGGTGGCCAGATCCGGCACGCCGTTGTACAGGATGTGGAAGCGCGTGATCGGGATGCCCAGCCATTCCGCATAGGCTTCCGCGGCCTTGCAGCTATTGCTGACGAATACCACGCCGGGAACCTGGGCCAGGGCCTGGTACAGCTCGGGATACTCTTCGCGGAAGCGGTCCTTGCGGATATTGGGCGGCAACCCACGGAAGACCAGGTGTATGGTCGGAGCGCCAGCCAGCAGCGCGGCCAACGCGCCGAACAGGCAGGTTCCGTCTTGCCACAGGCTCACCACGTCGAACGGGTTGGCCCGCAACACCGGGGCGAGCCGCGTGACGCCGTAATGCACCGGAGGCGGCAACTGTTCCAGCAAGCGGCTCAGGCTGCCCTCGGGAACGGCCTGATGCGCGACCGACACCGCAGGCAGCTTGTTGATCTCCGTGACCTGGATCTGTGCCTTCACCAACACGGGCAGGAAGAAATCCAGCCCCTGCTTCTTGGTGGAGCCGGCGGGTTCGGTATGCTGCTTCACCATGACTTCGACTTTCCTAGGCATCATGATGACATCGGCTGGCCGACGCTCGGGAGCCTCCGCCAGACGGGTCAGCTCGCCTGCAAGCCGCGTCAGCTGACGCTCGGCGCCGCCGGGTCCGAGGCTGCCCGTCACGAGCGCCACCGACACCGGCTTCTCCGCCGACTGCTCGACGATCTTGCGGTCACGGAAGTGCAGGATCGCATGCTTCATCGACACGATCCTGACGTCTTTACCGACCAGCCCTTCTTCGGACTCGAAGCGCTGATAGAAGGCATAGTCGCTGGCCAGCTCGTTGGCGAGTTCAGCCGCCTTGCTGCCGGGCGTCAAGTGCCTCATGACGGGCGCGATGGCGTCGAACGCGTCGGCCAGCAGGCCCCGCTTGCGCAGGCGCTTGGCGAATTCGACGCGCATGTTGCGATCCGTATTCTCCAATATCAGCCGGCGGAACAGCTCATCGGACTGCTCGTGCGCGCGGATGTCGCTAAGCAGCTTGGCGCGGGAGAACAAGCGGTCGGGGTTCTGCGTCGAGGGCGGCAGATGGCGGTCGACCAGAGACAAAGCCTCATCGATCTTCCGTTCCTTCACAAGCCGGGTCGCGCAATACCTGACGATCTGGAAGTCGTCCGGACACTCTTCCAGCAGCGTGGCCCACTGCTCGGCCATGCCCTCGTTGAGGCCCGCCGCTTCCTTCAGCCTGAGCAGCAGGAAGCGGACCTTGGAGTCTGCCAGGTGATCGCCCGCCAGCGCCTGGGCGCGGGCCAGGTTTTCCTGCGCAACTTGAACCCGCACCGACGCCGTGACGATCTCTTCCAATTGGGCGTGCACCGATTTAAGGTCGGACGCAGCCTCCGCTAGCTCGCTAGTCAATGGCGGATTCATGCGGCCTTCCTCCGATTGATTTTCTCGATCCAAACCTGGCAACGCTGAATGTAGTGATCGAATTGCGTCGGATTTTCGGAGCGTTCCTGCAGCTTGCGCCAGTAGGGCAAAGCCTGCTCGAAGCGGTGCAGGCGCATGGCGCCCACGGCGGCCAGGCGCAGGCCGATGGGATCATCGGGCACCAGCTTCACAATGCGCTCGCCCAGAGCCAGGCGCTCGGTCGTGCTCGCCGGGTCCAGCGCGCGCGATTCCGCGTACAGCACGGCAAGGATGCGCCGCTTCTCGTGGTCGACTTCCGTCATTGCAGGCCACGATTGCGCCACGCGGTCCAGCAGGTTCCAGGCAGCCTGGTGATCGCCGGCGGACAGGATCTCGCGCGCGCCGCGGATGGCGCGCGGTCCGAGCCTGCCGAGTTGGCGTTCGGCCTCGTCGCGGGCGGTCTGGTCGGCGCCCTCGTGGCCCAGCACCGTCTTGTAGGCGTCGATGGCTTCGCCGTACCAGCCGCCGTTGAAGGCCACGCGCGCAAAATGCAGCTTCGTGCTGAACGGGACGGAATCGCCTGCAGCAGCCTGCTCGAGGTGCCGCATGGCGGTCTGCTTGTCTCCCAATGCGTCGGCTGCACGGCCACGCATGGCGTGTAGTTCAGGGAAGTCGATCTGGGTGTCGAGCGCGATATCCGTGAGGTCGATGACCTCCTTGTGATTGCCCGCCACCAGCGCGGCGCGCACGCCCAGGCGCATGGCGCGCTCGAACGCACGCTGTGCGCGCACACCGGCGAGGGCATCCGGCGTCAGCAGACGGTGTGCGCAGATGCGCTCAGCCGCGTCGCGCAGACGCCCTTCTTCCAGGGCCCGATCGCCTTCGTCGGCCCAAGCCTGCGACTGCGACTTCAGCCAGGAAACCATATCCTCCTGCTCGCTGCTTGCCAGCTTGCACGAGACCGCCAGCGTAGCCGCTGCCATGATGCAGCCGCGCCACGACGCTTCCTTGACGAGCTCGAGAACCTGGATGTCATTGAGCGCGGGCGATTCGGACGCCAGGTTGCGCAGTCCGACGCGGTCGCCAGCCAGCAGGCGGTCGCGCCACAGCATCGCAAAGCCGCGGCCGTACGTGGGCATGGCCGCGCGGACCTCGTTGACCCAGCGTATGGCGGCTTCCATGTCGCCGCTGGCCTGCAGCAGCGCCAGCACCGTGTCGGCGGCTTCCACGGCTACCGCGTCTTGCGGGGAGGAAATGCGGAACAGGTGCTTCCAGTTGCCCAGGGCCTCGTCCACATAGCCCAGATGCCCCGCGGAAAATGCCGCGATCCGCACGATTTCCGGAGTCTCGATTTCATCGCCCAGCAGGCCGGCGGCCAGCGAGTATGCGACCTCATGGCGTCCCAGCTTGAACTGGTTGCGCATCAGGATCTGCTCGGCCTTGCTGCCCGAAGCCACCGCGCCATCGGCGCTGCCCAGCAGCGCCAGCGAGCCTTCGTAGTCGCCCAGTTCTTCCTGGATGCGCGCAAACAGCAGGGTGTGGTCCGGCAGGCCGGGGTGGCGGCGCAGCACCTCGCGCACGCGGCGCGAGGCTTCGCGCAGTTGTCCCGAGTCCCAGAGCTTCTCGATGCGGTCGGCGCTTTCGTCGGCGGCAAGCTTGGGCGCGGAAGGCTGCGTCGTCGAGGCGTCCATCCGCGGACGCATATAGGTCTTGAACCACTCGGCGCACAGGCGTTCGGCAAAGGCCGGCGTGTAATGGGTCAGGTCGAGCCCGCCGTCTTCCATTGCATCGCCCTGGCCGATCTTGTTCATCAGCAGCGTCGGGTCGTAGCAAGGCACGCCGATGCGCTGCGCAATGGCCGTCACCGCAGCGATCAACTGCTGACGCTGTTCGATGGGCACATTGTCCGGCGTCAAGGCATTGACGTGGGTGACGAACACCACCTTGTCGCGGCCCAGCAGATCGACCAGCTGGTTCATTTCCTGCTCGATCTCCTGGTCCGTCTGATCGCGCTTGACGATGCGGGCGAGCAGGTCGCGGTCATCCGGCGTGAGCCCCTTGAAGACCGGGTCCTGATCCAGCAGCGCGCGCCGCTCCGCCAGGCGGTCGGCGTGGGCCATGGACCAGAACATCCGGGTGCGCGTGCGGTCGGCGAAGAACTCGCTGAAGTAGCGCACCAGGTAGTTGGACTGGATGGGGTAACCGTCTATGGCCAGCAGCTTGCGCGAGGACAGTTCGACCACATAGAGGTCAGCCGGCTTGTGGACGCCTTTGCGCGCCTGCTCGCCATTCGAAGGCCTGAAGATCACGCGCTGTACGTCGGCGGGAATGTCGCCCTGGCCGAACATGAATCGTGCCTGCTGCAGCGCCTCGGCGCTGGTGTGCACGAAACCGTAGTTGCGCCCGAGTTGCAGCTTGATCGGGTAGCGGCCCACGGCATCGCGCAGCGGCGTATGGATGCGGCAGGTTCCAATCGGAGCGGTGGTAAAAGCAGCCATTCGGAGGCTCTCCTCTAGTGATCGATAGTGAGCCTGAACTTAAAGAGTCCAGTACAGGAGGTCGGACTGAAGCCGTTTGCTGTCCAGCACGGACTTCAGGTCGCACACCATGCCGCCGCTCTTGACCAGAGCCGGCATGTCGTCCCAGATGGAATCCATGGTTTCGCGGTGCGGCACCGCCAGGATCAGCACGTCCATGTCACGGAACTGGTCGCGTTCCACGAGCTTGATGCCGTACTCGTGCTCCATCTGCTCCGGATCGACCATCGGATCGCACGCGACCGGAGTAATGCCGTACTCGCCAAGGGCGTTGTAGAGATCGACCACCTTGGAATTGCGGATATCGGGCACGTTTTCCTTGAACGTCATGCCCAGGATGCCGACGCGAGTCGTGGCATTGAGGCGGCCGTTACGGGCCAGCGTCTGGACCACGCGCGAGGCGACGTGGCTGGCCATGCCGTCATTGATGCGGCGGCCCGACAGGATGACTTCGGGGTGGTAGCCGAGTTCCTGCGCCTTGGACGTCAGGTAGTACGGGTCGACGCCGATGCAGTGGCCGCCCACCAGGCCGGGCGAGAACTTGAGGAAGTTCCATTTGGTGCCGGCGGCCGCCAGCACTTCCGAGGTGCGGATGCCGACCAGATCGCAGATCTTCGACATTTCGTTCATCAGCGCGATGTTGATGTCGCGCTGCGTGTTTTCCAGCACCTTGGCAGCCTCGGCCACCTTGATGGAGGAGGCGCGGTGCACGCCCGCGTCGATGATCTTTTCGTAGACGCCGGCAATCACTTCCAGCGATTCCTCGTCCTGGCCGGATACGATCTTGACGATCTTCTCCAGCGGATGCTCGCGGTCGCCCGGATTGATCCGCTCGGGGCTATAGCCCAGCTTGAAGTCGACGCCGCAGCGCAGGCCGGAGATTTTCTCCAGTTCCGGTCCGCAGATTTCCTCGGTGGCGCCAGGATGGACGGTAGATTCGAAAACGACGATGCAACCGGGACGCAGCACGGGGCCGATCGAACGGCACGCACGCACCAGCAGGGAAAAATCCGGGTTGTTCTTTTCGTCCACGGGGGTCGGAACGGCCACGACGAAGAAATCGCAGTTTTCCAGTTCCGATACCTGGTCGGTGAACTGCATCGGGGAGGCAAGCAACACGTCGCGTTCGATCTCGCCGGTCCAGTCATCACCCTCTTTCAGCCGTGCGATTCTCCGCTTGTCTACATCAAAGCCGATGACATCAAAGCGCTTGGAAAATGCGACGGCTACGGGCAGGCCGACATATCCAAGGCCACACACTGCAATTCTCTTTACCACGGGGGACCTCACTGTTTTCGTCGTGTCGTAGACACTAGAAATTGAAACCCGGGGGACACGAAATCGATGCGAGATCGAATATGTTTGCCCCACTTCGGGCGGGCGTATTGCTTAAGAATGTTTACAGCTTGATACGTACTTAAACGGGTCAAGCGGCGAGCCAACGAATCGTAAGGGGCGTAGACAGCAAACTTCTTTCTAAATATTTTTATCGCTGTTGAAATAAATCAGATTCGTCGCAACAAACCCAGGGAAATCCCTCAAACAATTACATTCATTACATGAACCGCAACATCGCCCGATCGCGAGATTGTTAGCAAATATATAAAAGGGTTTTTCTTGGTCCGGTTTAACCAAAATGAAAAAACATAATAGCCACAAGGGGTTATTTATTAATCGCCTGGAGCAATGTCATATTCAAAAACAGCCTGGATACAGTCATTATTCAGACATAACAAAGCCTGACTCCCGCTGGCGCCACAGTGAGTATTCGCACACGTAGTCCCGTAAATGCAAAAAGCCCACCGCACGCGGTGGGCTTTTGCTCGATTGCCGCCGGCCTTACTCGACCGTCACGCTCTTGGCCAAATTACGCGGCTTATCCACGTCCGTACCCCGCGCGCACGCCGTGTGGTACGACAGCAGCTGCAGCGGGATGGTGTGCAGGATGGGCGAGAGCTTGCCGTAGTTCTCGGGCATGCGGATCACGTGCATGCCTTCGGCGCTCTGGATCTTGCTGTCGGCGTCGGCAAAGACGTACAGCTCGCCGCCGCGAGCGCGCACTTCCTGCATGTTGGACTTCAGCTTTTCCAGCAGCTCGTCCTTGGGCGCGATAGTGACGACGGGCATGTGCTCGGTCACCAGGGCCAGCGGGCCGTGCTTGAGCTCGCCGGCCGGGTAGGCTTCGGCGTGGATGTAGCTGATTTCCTTGAGCTTGAGCGCGCCTTCCAGGGCGATCGGATAGTGCATGCCGCGGCCCAGGAACAGGGCGTTTTCCTTGGAGGCGAAGCGGTCGGCCCAGGCCATGATCTGCGGTTCCAGGGCCAACACCGAGCCGATGGCCACGGGCAGGTGGCGCAGCGCCTTCAGGTGTTCGGCTTCCTGCTCTTCGGTCAGGTGGCCGCGCACCTGCGCCAGCGTCAGCGTCAGCAGGAACAGGGCGGTGAGCTGGGTGGTGAAGGCCTTGGTGGAGGCCACGCCGATCTCGACGCCGGCGCGCGTGATGTACGACAGCTTGCACTCGCGCACCATGGCGCTGGTGGACACGTTGCAGATGGTCAGCGTGTTTTCCATGCCCAGCGAGCGGGCATGCTTGAGCGCGGCCAGGGTGTCGGCGGTTTCGCCGGACTGCGAAATGGTGACCACCAGCGAGCGCGGGTTGGGCACGCTGTCGCGGTAGCGGTATTCGCTGGCGATTTCCACCGCCACGGGGATCTTGGCGACGGATTCGATCCAGTACTTGGCGGTCAGGCCGGCGTAGTAGCTGGTGCCGCAGGCCAGGATCAGCAGGGAATCGATGTCCTTGAAGATCTTGTAGGCCTGGTCGCCGAACAGTTCGGGCGTGATGGATTCGATGTCTTGCAGCGTGTCGCCGACAGCGCGCGGCTGTTCGAAGATTTCCTTCTGCATGTAGTGGCGGTAGGGGCCGAGTTCGGCCGCGCCGGTATGCACGTGCACGGTGTGGACTTCGCGGTCGACGTTCTTGCCGTCGGCGTCCACGATCCAGACGCGCGAGAGCTGCAGGTCGACGACGTCGCCATCTTCCAGGTAGATGATCTGGTCGGTGGTGCCGGCCAGGGCCAACGCGTCGGAAGCGAGGAAGTTCTCGTTCTGGCCCACACCCACCACCAGCGGCGAGCCTTGGCGCGCGCCGACCACGCGGTGCGGTTCGTCGCGGCAGAACACCGCGATGGCGTAGGCGCCATGCAGGCGGCGCACGGCGTTCTGCACGGCTTCGAACAGGTCGCCGGCGTACAGGTGGTTGACCAGGTGGGCGATCACTTCGGTGTCGGTCTGGCTTTCGAAGACATAGCCCACGGCCTGCAGCTCGGCGCGCAGTTCGTCGTGGTTCTCGATAATGCCGTTGTGGACCAGCGCGATACGCGGCTCGTCGTTGCCCAGGCGCGAAAAGTGCGGGTGGGCGTTGTGCGTGGCCGGTACGCCGTGGGTGGCCCAGCGCGTGTGGGCGATGCCGGTAAAGCCCTGCACTTTGTCCTGCGCGACCTGCTCGGCCAGTTCGGCCACGCGTTGCGTGCTGCGCGTGCGGCGCAGATGGCCGTCGGCGTAGACGGCGACGCCGCAAGAGTCGTAGCCGCGGTATTCAAGGCGCTTGAGGCCTTCAACGAGGATCGGGGTGATGTCGCGCTGGGCGACGGCGCCAACAATGCCGCACATAGGAGAGTGCTCCGGTAAGTTCGTGTACCGACGCATTGTGCTCGTCCCCGCAAGAAATTTGATTTCTTTAT
>NZ_DATCUY010000178.1:0-3030 GCF_036567245.1 Achromobacter sp.
CCGGCACGCTGCGGCCGTCGCGCCAGGGCGCGGCGCAGCAGTCGCCCAGCGCCAGGATATGCGGATCGGGGGTTTCCAGCCGTTCGTTCACTTCCAGTTGGCCCACCTTGTTCAGCGGCAGGCCCAGGTCGGCCAGCAGGGTGGGGCCCTGGATGCCCGCCGCCCACATGCAGAGCTGAGCGGGGAATTCGCGGCCGTCGGCCGTCCTGACGCTGTCGGCCGTGACTTCGGAGACCCGGCAGGACGCTTCCACCCGAATGCCCAGCTCCGTCAGCCGCTTGGTGGCCGCCACCGAGATTTTCTCGGGCAGGGCCGACAGGATGCGCGGTGCGCCCTCGACCAGGGTGATGGCCAGGTCGCGTTCGGCTTGGAAATTGGGCAGGCCATAGGCGCTGACCACGTGGCTGGCTTCGACCAGTTCCACTGCCAGCTCGACCCCGGTGGCGCCGCCGCCCACGATCACCAGATCGAGCCGGGCGGAAGGGTTGCGTACCTTGGCCTGGTCCACCAGCGCCATGGCCTTGAGCATGGTCAGGCGGAATTGCTCGGCGTTTTCGGTGGAGTCCAGCGTCACCGCGTGTTCGGCCGCGCCGGGCGTATTGAAGAAATTGGAGGTGCTGCCCATGGCCAACACCAGCGTGTCGTAGGCGAGTTCACGGCGCGGCAGGACTTCCTGGCCCTGCGCGTCGTTCACCGCGTCCAGCGTGATGCGGCGCTGCTCGCGATCGACCTGTTCCAGGCGGCCCTGCGCGAACGAAAATCCGTTCATGTGGGCCAGCATCAGGTAGGACAGCCCTTCCTGGTGGATGTCCAGGGTGCCTGCGGCGGCTTCATGCAGGGAGGGTTTCCAGATATGGAAGGGACGACTGTCAACCAGCGTGATGTGTTGCCGGCCATGCACGCGGCCAAGCTTGGCCGCCAATTCCAGCCCGCCGGCGCCGCCGCCGACGATGACAATGCGCTCAGAGGAGTTGGGCGTCGATCTAGGCATCATGGCTCCCAGTATAAATAGCGGCGCATCTCCCCGGAGATGCTAAGCCGTGTCAATGCATGACGAAACGGCTGATGGCCACGCCGACCCAGACCGTCCCGGCGAAGATCAGCAGCAGCATCACCGCGGCGCTGCCCAGGTCCTTGGCGCGGCCCAGCAGCGGGTGCGATTCGACGGAAAGCGCGTCGGCCAGCGCTTCGATGGCGGAATTCAGCAGCTCCGCCGCCAGCACCATGATCACCGTGCCCACCAGGAAAAACACTTCGACCGTGGTCCGGCCGAGGAAGAACGCGGCTGGGATCATCAGGACGGCCAGCGCCAACTCCTGGCGGAAGGCCGCTTCGTACTTGATGGCGGCCTTCAAGCCCTGCAGGGAGTAGCGCAGCGCGTTGAGGATGCGACGCAGGCCTCCCGAGCTCTTGTAGGGCGAATGATGCGGATTGTGTGACATGGGTGCGGAAAATGGGCTGGGTGTGGCGGCTTTTTAACAGATATGCATTGCCCGCGAAGCCATCGCGCGCATCTTTGGGCAAACCCTAATTGTGACGCATGCGGGAGCGGCGCAAGATTTGGTCAATTGGTAAGGCCACTTTACCTTTTGGCCTGAATTTTCCATCCAGTCCATGCCTATCCAGACCATCGAACCCCGCCGCTTGTATCGCCAGATCGCCGACCAGCTCCGGCTGCTGATCGAGGCGGGCGAGTTCCCGGTCGGCGCGCGTCTGCCGCCCGAGCGCGATCTCGCGCTCAAGCTGGGCGTGTCGCGTCCTTCGGTGCGCGAGGCGCTGATCGCGCTGGAGGTCGAAGGCTGGGTGGAAGTCCGCATGGGTTCGGGCGTCTATGTGCAAAGCCTGGCCGGCGGCCCGCGCGCCAGCCTGATGGCCGAGAGCCCGCTGGAAACCATACGCGCCCGCCAGGTGATCGAGGGCGAATTGGCCGCGCAGGCCGCATTGCGCAACACGCCCGCGCTGGTGGACGGGCTGGCCGAAGCCGTCGGCACCATGGAAGACGAGGCGCTGGCCGGCAACGTGCCGATCCGCGGGGACCGGCTATTCCATCTGCGCGTCGCCGAGATGGCGAACAATGCCGTGCTGGTGCGCGTGGTGAGCGAACTGTTCGACGAGCGCCACAACCCCTTGTCCGTGAAGTTGGGCGACTACTTCGAGAATCCTTCCAGTTGGGCGGCCGCCATCGCCGAGCATCGCAAGGTCATCGACGCCATCCGCGCCGGGGACGACCGCGGCGCGCGCGCCGCCATGCACCACCATCTGGCGTGCTCGCACGATCGCCTCACCGCAAGCTGGCCCGGTGCGGACGCTCCCGGCCAGTTGCTGGACAGCCGGGAACAGGCGGAACCATGAGCATCATGCGCAGTTGCCCCCCGTTCTGCATGACCAGGAGAAAGTCGCCATGACGCTGGCCTGTCGCATCCACGGGGCGCGCGACCTGCGCCTGGAACCGGACGAAGTCGCGCCGCTGGCGCCGCATGAGGTGGAGCTGAGGCTGGGCGCCGCGGGCATCTGTGGATCCGACCTGCACTACTTCCTGCATGGCCGCGTGGGCGCCTTTGTCATCCGCGAGCCTCTCATCCCCGGCCACGAGGCCTCGGGCGTGGTGCTGCGGACCGGCGAGGCCGTGCGTTCGGTGGCGCCGGGCATGAAGGTCGCCATCAATCCCTCGCACCCTTGCGGCGGCTGCGACTACTGCCGCGCCGGCCGCGACAATCTTTGCCGCAACATGCGCTTTCTCGGCAGCGCCAGCATTTACCCGCATGTGCAAGGCATGTTTCGCGAACGCTTCGTGATGGGCGAGCGGCAATTGACTCCAGTGCCGGAAGAGGATGTCTCGCTGGGCGAGATCGCCTGCGCCGAGCCACTGTCCATCGGCCTGCATGGCGTCAATCGGGCCGGACCGCTGCTGGGCAAGCATGTCCTGGTGACGGGCGGCGGCACCATAGGCTGCATGACCGTGCTGGCCGCCAGGCTGGCGGGCGCGGCGCGCGTGACCGTGGTGGATGTGGCCGACCGGCCCCTGGACAT
>NZ_DATCUY010000179.1:0-4441 GCF_036567245.1 Achromobacter sp.
CTGCCCGCGGGCGCGGGCGCCATCAGCATCAACAATCGCCTGCGCCGCGCCATCGAGACCGCGCTGGCCAGTTCGCGCCTGTATTCCGACCAGCCTGCCGAGCGCCTGGCCGCGGCCCGCCGTTTGCAGCAGACCGGCGACCCGGCCCGCCTGCCCATGCTGGAGAAAGCGCTGACATCGGAAAAGAACGAGGCCGTGCGCGATGCGCTGCTGATCGCGCAGGCCAATCTTGAATTGAAGAGCAGCGATCCCGCCAAGCGGCGCCACGCAGTGGAGCTGCTGGGCGGCACCCGCAATGCCGCCTTCCGCCCGACCCTGGCCGCGCTGACCCAGGAACGCGATGGCGTCTACCTGGAGCCCGATGCCGGCGTGCGCGAAGCCGCCAGCCACGCGCTCAAGCAGATCGACCGCCATCTGGCCACGATCGAATGGGCCGGCAACCTGTTCTACGGCATCAGCCTGGGCAGCGTGCTGCTGCTGGCGGCGCTGGGGCTGGCCATCACCTTCGGCCTGATGGGTGTCATCAACATGGCGCACGGAGAACTGCTGATGATAGGCGCCTATGTGACCTACCTGGTGCAGACGGCGTTCCGCGCCTGGCTGCCGGGCTGGCTGGACTGGTATGTGCTGGCCGCGCTGCCGCTGGCCTTCGCCGTGACCGCGCTGGTCGGCATGGCGCTGGAACGCACCGTCATCCGCTGGCTTTATGGCCGGCCCCTGGAAACGCTGCTGGCGACCTGGGGCATCAGCCTGATGCTGATGCAGGCCGTACGCACGCTGTTCGGCGCGCAGAACGTAGAGGTTGGCAACCCCAGCTGGATGTCCGGCGGCCTCACGGTGCTGGACGGGCTGGTGCTGACCTACAACCGCCTCGTCATCATCGGCTTCGCCTTCTTCGTGGTGTTCCTGGTCTGGGCGCTGCTGAACCATACCCGCCTGGGCCTGTTCGTGCGCGCCATCACGCAGAACCGCCGCATGGCCGACTGCGTGGGCGTACCCACCGGCCGCGTCGACATGCTGGCCTTCGGCCTGGGGTCCGGCATCGCCGGACTGGCGGGGGTAGCGCTATCCCAGCTGGGCAACGTGGGGCCGGACCTGGGCCGCGGCTACATCGTCGATTCGTTCATGGTGGTGGTGCTGGGCGGCGTGGGCCAGTTGGCCGGCACCGTCATCGCCGCGCTCGGCCTGGGCGGCGTCAACAAATTCCTGGAGCCCTACGCGGGAGCCGTCATGGCCAAGATCACCATCCTCGCGCTCATCGTGCTGTTCGTCCAAAAACGGCCGCAAGGCCTGTTCGCCCCCCGCGGCCGGAGCGTCGAATGAAACAGAACGCGCTGACTGACCTGAACCTGCTGACCCGCCGCCCACTGTACTCGGGCCGGGTGTGGGCGGCCCTGGCCGCGGCCGTGGCGCTGCTGGCGTTGCTGCCCCTGCTGAATCTCGCCTTCCCGCCGGGCCATGCCCTGCACGTGTCCGCCTATATGGTCGCGCTGCTGGGCAAGTTCATGTGCTACGCCATGGCGGCGCTGGCGCTGGACCTGGTATGGGGCTATGCCGGCATCCTGTCGCTGGGCCACGGCCTGTTCTTCGCGCTGGGCGGCTACGCGCACGGCATGTACCTGATGCGCGCCATCGGACGCGACGGCGTCTACCAGAGCGATCTGCCTGACTTCATGGTGTTCCTGGACTGGAAGAGCTACCCCTGGTACTGGTCCTTTACCGAGCACTTCTGGTACGCCATGCTGCTGGTCGTGCTGGTGCCGGGAGTGCTGGCCTTCGTGTTCGGCTACTTCGCCTTCCGCTCGCGCATCAAGGGCGTGTACTTTTCCATCATCACGCAGGCGCTGACCTTCGCCGCGATGCTGCTGTTCTTCCGTAACGACACGGGCTTCGGCGGCAACAACGGCTTCACCGACTTCAAGCGCATCCTGGGCTTCGACATCACCGCGCCGGGTACGCGCGCCGCGCTGTATTGGATCACGTTGGCGGCGCTTGCCGGCGCCCTGATCCTGGCGCGGCTGGTCACCCAGAGCAAGCTGGGCCGCGTACTGACCGCCGTGCGCGACGCCGAAAGCCGCTTGCGCTTCATCGGCTACGACCCGCTGGGCTTCAAATTGTTCGTCTGGACCCTGTCCGCCGTGCTCTGCGGCATCGCCGGCGCGCTCTACGTGCCGCAGGTCGGCATCATCAACCCCAGTGAAATGTCCACCGAAACCTCGATCGAAATGGTGATCTGGGTAGCCACGGGCGGCCGCGGCACGCTGGTCGGCCCCATCATCGGCGCGGGCGCCGTCAACGGCCTTAAGACCTGGTTCACCAGCGTGCTGCCGGAGTTCTGGCTGTACGCGCTGGGCCTCATCTTCGTGCTGGTGACGCTGTTCCTGCCCACCGGCATCGTCGGCCTGGCCCGCCGCATCTCCGCCCGTATCCAGGGGAACAAGGCATGAGCACCACGCACATCGAATCCGCCGCGCTCGACGGCGGCCCCAGCGGCGACGCCGGCTATGGCCGCGTCAGCCCCAAGGGCCTGGACACCAGCCATGGCGCCATCCTCTACCTGGAAGGCATCACGGTCAGTTTCGACGGCTTCAAGGCCCTCAACGACCTGACGCTGGACATAGGTGTAGGCGAACTGCGCTGCATCATCGGCCCCAACGGCGCTGGCAAGACCACCATGATGGACGTCATCAGCGGCAAGACCCGGCCGACCTCGGGCACGGCCTACTTCGGCCAGAGCATAGACCTCTCCACGCTTAACGAAGCGCAGATCGCCCACGCCGGCATCGGCCGGAAATTCCAGCGACCCGCGGTGTTCGAGCAGCACAGCGTCTTTGAAAACCTGGAACTGGCGATGAAGACCGACAAGCGCGTGCGGCCCACGCTGTTCGCGCGCCTGAGCGGCGAACAAGCCGACAAGATCGGCGAAACGCTGGACTTGATCCGGCTGCGGCCGGAAGCGGCGCTGCCCGCCGGGCTGCTGTCGCATGGCCAGAAGCAGTGGCTGGAGATCGGCATGCTGCTGATGCAGGAACCGCAATTGCTGTTGCTGGACGAACCGGTGGCGGGCATGACCGACGCCGAGACCGAACGAACCGGCGAGCTGCTGAACGAGCTGCGCGGACGCCATTCGCTGATGGTGGTGGAGCACGACATGGACTTCGTCAACCAGATCGCTGGCAACGGCAAGGTCACGGTGCTGCATGAGGGCTCGGTGCTGGCCGAAGGGCCGATGAGCAAGGTGCAGGCCGATCCACGCGTCATCGAAGTTTACTTGGGGCGCTGAAATGCTGGACGTGAACGCGATCGACCAATACTACGGCGGCAGCCACACGTTGCGCGGCGTATCGCTGTCCTTGCGCCAGGGTGAATGCCTGGCGCTGCTGGGCCGCAACGGCGTGGGCAAGACCACATTGCTCAAATGCGTGATGGGCGTACTGCCGGTGGCGCGCGGCCACATCGGCTTCGACGGCGCCGACATCACGCGCCTGGCGCCGCACCAGCGCGCCGCGCGCGGCATGGCCTATGTGCCGCAAGGCCGCGACATCTTTGCGCGACTGACGGTGGAAGAGAACATCCTGATGGGCATGGCGGCCAAGCCAGCGGCGCGCGCCCGCCGTATCAAGGAAGAAGTGTACGAGTTGTTCCCGGTGCTGCGGACCATGCTGTCGCGTCGTGGCGGCGACCTGTCCGGCGGACAGCAGCAACAGCTGGCCATCGCCCGCGCCCTGGTCGCCGAACCCAAGCTCATCATCCTGGACGAACCTACCGAAGGCATCCAGCCCTCCATCATCAAGGACATCGCCCGCGTCATCCACATGCTGCGCCAGCGCGGCGACATCGCCATCCTGCTGTGCGAACAGTACTTCGACTTCGCCCGCGAACTGGCGGACCAGTTCGTGGTGCTGTCCCGCGGCGAGGTGGTGGCGCGCGGCGACCGCGGCGCGATCGATGGCGAGGACGTGCGGCGGCACTTGTCGGTATAGGACCAGCACGGAATCGAATCAGCTGCCGAGCGCCGCTGGGCGGCAGCCCCATCTGCTCCGATATAATCGGACGCCATGTGCTCCGCTGCCTACCTGACCCGCCCCGCCGTGTGGATCGCGCTCGTCGCGATCCTGTGGGCGTCGTTGGCGCCGTCGCTGGCGCATGCGCTGAGCCTGTCCCCGGCCAGCCACAACGCCCATCGCGTCAGCCTCGACTTCTGCACCAGCGCAGGCGCGGAGCAAGCTTCCCTTACCCTGGAGGTGCCGGGCAGCAGCGATGACGGCAGCCAGGCGGACGAGCATGGCGACAGCCATCACTGCCCGTTGTGCCGCAACCCCGGTGCCGACGTGGGCATCCTGCCCGCGACCGTTCCCGTCGTACCCGCCCCACTCGGGCGCGCCATTACCTATCCGCCGCTGTTCTTCCTCGCGGCGCATCCTCTTCATGCCTGGAGCGC
>NZ_DATCUY010000180.1:0-4909 GCF_036567245.1 Achromobacter sp.
CCGGCCGCCTCCTGCCGCGACGCGCCCTGGCGCCGCGGACCATAGGCCACGTTCTCCAGCACGCTCATGTGCGGGAACAGCGCGTAGTTCTGGAACACGGTATTCAGCGGCCGGTGGTGCGCGGCCAGGCGGCTGATGTCCTGGCCTTCGATCAGGATGCGGCCGGATTCGGGCCTGAGGAATCCGGCGATCGAGCGCAGCAGGGTGGTCTTGCCGCAACCGCTGGGACCGAGCAGGGCCACGAATTCCCCCTGCTGGATCTCCAGGTCGATGCGGTCCAGCGCCTGGTAGGCGCCGAAGCGCATCGACACGCCTTCGATGGTGAGCAAAGCGGACATGTTCTATCCCTAGCGCTTGCGGGCAACCTGGCGGTTCCAGGCGTCCGTGACCTCGGCGCGGCGGCTGTTGATGAGGTTCCAGTCGAACAGGCTCAGGTTCTTGACCGAGCCGTCCGCGCCCCAGGGCAGCTTGCGGGCCACGTCCTTGGACACCTGCACGTCCTTGACGGCGGGGCCCAGGTACAGGCGCGTGGCCAGGCAGGCGGCGGCATCCGGCGTGAGAGCGGTGTCGATGAACTTCTGCGCGGCCGCCTTGTTCGGTGCGTTCTTCACCAGATGCAGGCGCGCATCCGTGGCCCAGGCGCCTTCCTTGGGCACGGCGAAGCCGATGGGCAGGCCCTTGTCGATCAAGTCCCAGGCGCCCACGTTGAAGTGCGCGCCGATGATGGCCTCGCCGCTCTGGTAGGCGTTGGTGGCCGCGCCCGAACTGTCGAAGAACAGCGCGGTGTCCAGCGACGCCAGCTTGGCGTACAGCGGCGCCAGATTGGACGGGTCGACGGAGAACACCCGCGCCAGGAAGAAGATGAACGGCACGCCTGACGAGTTCGCCGGCGAGGGAATGGCGACGGCGCCCGCGTACTCGGGCTTCCACAGGTCCTTCCAGCTGGTGGGCGCTTGCGGCACTTCCTTGGTGTTGTAGGCGATGCCCAGCGAGTAGTAGCCGGTGCTGACGGCGTAGGCCCCAGCGCCGTTGCGGTACACGCCCTGCTCGATGACGTTCTTCAGGTTGGGTATGCCTGCGGGATCCAACGTGTCCAGCACGCCCGCTTCGGCGGCCAGTTCGCTGATGCCGCCGTCCATCCAGGCCACGTCTATGGTGGGCGCGCCCTTCTGTTGCTGCAGCTTGGCCAGCGTAGTGGTGGACGTGCCTACTTCCGGCACCACGGCCACGCCGGTCGCCTTGGTGTAGGGCTCGGCCACGCAGGCGCGGAACGCGTCGCCCCAGTTGCCGCCGTACCAGGCGACGGTGATCTTCTGCTGCTGGGCCAGCGCCGGGCCTGCGAGCAGCAGGCCGGCTCCCAGCAAGGCGGCGCGGATCGCGCTGCGGGTAGGTGTTGCCATGTCGGATTCCCCTTGTCGATTTATCGGCCCGTTGCGGCTGCGCCGGCGGGCGCGGCAGCACGGTGCCATAGGTGCATCTTGGGCGATCCCCGGGAAAACCAGCTTGAAGGCCTGGGACAAAAACTTGAATAATTGCGACATGGAAACTGCCACACCCGCCGCGGCGCCGTCTTTCTCCTATGACGACGAGTTCAGCGGCCTGCCCCAGGGGAAACCCGCACTGACCGTAGGCATCGTGCTGCTGGACCAGTTCACGCTGGCCGCCTTTGCCGGATTGGTGGATGTGTTGCGGCTGGCGGGCGACCACGGCGGACGCAGCCGCCAGATCCATACCGCCTGGCGCGTCATGAGCTGGGACGGCAAGCCGCGTTGCTGCAGCGCGGGCCTGACCATAGACGTGGCCGACGGCCTGCCCGAGGACCCGACCCAGTTCGACTATGTGGCGGTGTGCGGCGGCAACGACTACTTCAACGGCCGCCTGCCCGAGCCCCTGCGCGACTGGCTGCGGCTGGCGGCGGCGCAGCGCGTGCGGCTGCTGGGCATATGCACGGGCACCTTCGCGCTGGCGCAGGCGGACGTCATCGGGCCGCGCACGGTTTGCGTGCACTGGAACGTGCTGGACACCTTCCGCGAGCGCTTTCCACAGGCCCGCGCCGTGGTGGACCGGTTGTTCGTGGACGAAGGCGACCTGATTTCCTGCGCCGGCTCCACGGCCGCAATCGACCTGGCCCTGTACCTGGTGGCGCGGCATTGCGGGCGCGACAAGGCCCAGCAGGCGATGCGGCACATGATGCTGCAAGGGGTGCGCCCGGGCCGCGTGCCGCAGGCGCATTTCCACACGGACCTGTCGGGCATCCAGGACCTGCGCGTGCGCCAGGCCGCGCATTTCATTGAGCAGCGCATCGACAACCCGCCGCCGCTGGACGCGATCGCGCGCTACGTCGGCGTGGGGCGCAGGCAGCTGGAGCGCGCATTCCGCCTGGCGACCGGCATGTCGCCCATGGCGTTCCAGCGGCAGTTGCGGCTGGAATACGGCAGTTGGCTGCTATTGAACAATCCCAGCAGCATCACGCAGATCGCGCTGGATTGCGGGTTTGCCGACGGCGCGCATTTCTCGCGCGATTTCCGCGCACATTTCGGCCAGTCGCCGCGGCAGTATCAGCAGGCGGCGGATCGCGACAGCGGAGTCAGCGTGTTTCCCGCCTAGGGCCTGTGCACGGCTCGTTCCGGAGCAGGAGGGTCCTGGGCTTATCAACGGAAGGAGACGATATGACCTATGACCTTTGGTACTGGGACGGCATACCCGGGCGCGGCGAGTTCGTGCGCCTGGCCCTGGAAGCCGGCGGCATTCCCTATCGCGAATGCGCGCGCCAAGCCGGGGCGGATGAAGGCACGCTGGTCGCCGACTTGAGCTCGGAGCGCAAGCATCCGCCGTTCGCGCCGCCTTATCTGGTGGCGGGCAAGATGACGCTGGCACAGACCGCCAACATCCTGCTGTTCCTGGGCGAAAAGCATGGCCTGGCGCCGGACTCGCTGGAAGGGCGGTTGTGGGTGAACCAGCTGCAGCTCACCATCGCCGACATGGTGGCCGAAGCGCACGACACGCATCATCCGATATCCGCCAGCGAGTATTACGAAGACCAGAAGGTCGAGGCTGCGCGCCGCGCACGCAATTTCCGGGAAGAACGAATGCCCAAGTTCCTGGGTTACTTCGAACGCGTGCTGGGTGGGGAGCAGGCATGGCTGGCGGGCGGCAAGCGCTGGACCTATGTGGACCTGTCCTTGTTCCACCTGGTCGATGGCCTGCTTTTCGCCTTCCCCAAGCGCATGGCCACCCTGGCCGTGCGCTATCCGAACGTCATGGCGCTGCATGCGCGCGTGGCGTCGCTGCCGGAATTGCAGCCCTACTTCGAGAGCGGCAGGCGCCTGCCTTTCGGCGAAGGAATCTTTCGTCAATATCGCGAATTGGACGCCGCTTGAGTCGGGATAAACCCTGGTGTTGCTGAATCCCGATTTTTTTGACTAGTCTCTTGAAAATCTTGAGACCTGCTCATTTTTAAGATTAAATATTTGCAAATTGTTATAAAAATATATCCATTTGTCTCGCGGCAGATTGGTCGACCGGCATCAGGCCACCCACACCCTGGGTAGGAGACGTCACGATGAGATGGATTACCCTCAGCCAACTGCTGCGCACGGACCGCGGCATGCAGAAGGCCGACATGCTCGGGCAGATCGCTGCGATCAACAACGCCCAGGCCGTCATCGAGTTCGACCTGGACGGCCACGTCCTGGCGGCGAACCCGAACTTCCTCCACACCATGGGCTACGCGCTGGACGAGATCGCGGGGCAGCACCACCGCATGTTCGTCGACCCGGCAGCGCGTGGATCGGCCGCCTATGCGGAATTCTGGAACCGCCTGCGGCAGGGCGGCCGCGATGCCGGGCGCTATCGCCGCATTCGCAAGGATGGCAGCGACGTCTGGCTGGAAGCCTCCTACAACCCGATCTTCGACCGCCACGGCACGCTGCTCAAAGTGGTCAAGTACGCCGTGGACATCACTGCGCAACAGCAGCGGCAGGCGGACGTGGAAGGCCAGCTGGCGGCGATCTCCAAGGTACAGGCCATCATCGAGTTCGAGCTCGACGGCACCATCGTCCGCGCCAACGACCTGTTCCTGGACGCCGTGGGCTACCGCGCGGACGAGATCCAGGGACGGCACCACAGCATGTTCGTCCAGCCCGAAGAGGCGCGCGGTCAGGCGTACAAGGAGTTCTGGCGCAGGCTGCGCAACGGCGAGCACGACACCGGGCAGTACCTGCGCATAGGCAAGGGCGGCCGCCAGGTCTGGATCGAAGCCAGCTACAACCCGATCTTCGACGCCGAAGGCCGCCCGGTGAAGGTCGTCAAGTACGCCACCGACATCACGCGGCGCTTTACCGCCGCCCAGACCCTGCGCGTTGCGGTCCAGGGCCTGACCGAAAACGCCGAGCGCGCGGGGCAGGCCAATACGCTGGCGCTGGACGCCTGTCGCGTGGCCGAGCAAGGCGGCCATACGGTGCAGGAAGTGGTGCTGACGATGGGCGGCATCACCCAGAGTTCGCGGCGCATCTCGGAAATCATCGGGGTGATGGACGGCATCGCCTTCCAGACCAACATCCTGGCGCTGAATGCCGCGGTCGAGGCCGCGCGCGCCGGCTCGCACGGCAAGGGCTTCGCCGTGGTGGCGTCGGAGGTCCGCAGCCTGGCGCAGAACAGCGCGGCGGCGGCCAAGGAAATCAAGGACCTGATCACGTCCTCGGTACAGCAGGTAGAAAGCGGCGCACGCCAGGTGCAGTCGGCCGGCACGACCATGGACGACATCGTCGCGTCGTCGCGCCGCGTGACTGAAATCATGGCGGAGGTGGTGGAAGTGTCGCTGGCCCAATCCGCCAGGCTGGGCGAGGTCACCGAGGACATCACGCAGCGCGCCGGCGAGCCTGCGCGAAGCGCGCCGCCGGCCGCCGTG
>NZ_DATCUY010000181.1:0-2862 GCF_036567245.1 Achromobacter sp.
GCGGGTCGCGTTCGCGCACGCGCGCCAGCGTGGCGTCCAGCACGGCCATGGCGCTGCGTTCGCCGGCGCGGACCTGGCGCGCGATATCCTGCGCGGGGCCGCTCACGGACGGAACACCGCGGCCGATTCCAGTTCCACGGCCAGCGGCTCGTCGACGAAGCCGGCCGCGATGTCCTGGATGCGCGCGAACTGTTGCGTCACTTCGGCCACGGCCTGCTCGCGCAAGGCATAGCCGGCCAGCGCCAGGGCGCTGCGCACGTATTGGTCGATCGTTTCCTGGGTCATGGCGGACTCTCCGGTACGGGGGATTTACTTGCGCACTTCGCGCTGGAAGATCTCCAGGCTGAGTTTCTTCATCTGGATGAAGCTGGGTTCGGACAGCGTCGCGACCGTGCGTGGACGCGCGTCGCGGTAATCCAGGATCTCCGCGATCCGGGTGGGCCGCTTGGTCAGCAGCAGCACCTGGTCGGCCAGGTACACGGCTTCCTCCAGGTCATGCGACACCAGCAGCATGGTGGTGCCGGTCTGCAGGAAGACCTCCTGCAGCTTTTCGCGGATGAACAGCGTCATCTCGAAGTCCAGCGCGGAGAAGGGTTCGTCCAGGAACAGCACCTCCGGTCCCGGCGCCAGCGCGCGCATGATGGAGGCGGTCTGCTGCTGGCCGCCGGACAGTTCGTAGGGATAGCGGTTCAGGTCGAACTTCACGTCGAACGAGGCCACCAGTTCTTCGACCCGCGCATCCACCTCGGCCTTGCCGCGGCCTTCCAGGCGCAGCGGATAGGCGATGTTGTCGATGGTGCGCAGCCACGGGAACATGGCCTCGCGGTAATTCTGGAAGACGTAGCCGATCTTGGTCTGCGCCAGCGATTTGCCGTCGAACAGGATTTCGCCCGAGTCGATGGGAATCAGGCCGGCGATCATGTTGATCAACGTGGACTTGCCGCAGCCGTTGGGGCCGAACACCGAGACGATCTTGCCCTTGGGGATGTCGAGGTTGAAGTCTTCGTACAGCGGCCAGCCGGCGAAGTACTTGGTCAGCCCGCGTATGGTGATGTGGGTGCCCAGCGGACCGGGCTCGAACGGGGCGGCGGCGGGGCCGGGGGCGATGATGGGATTGAGGACGGTGGACATCAGCGGCCGCTCCAGTGGACCACGCGCTTTTCCAGCACGAGAAAAAGAATGTTCAGCACATAGCCGAGCGCGCCGGCGGCGAGGATGGCCGCATACATGTCGCGCACGTTCAGCACCTGCTGCGCGTTGATGATGCGATTGCCCAGTCCGCTGTCGGATCCGATGAACATCTCGGCCACGATCACGATGACCAGCGCCATCGACACGCCGCTGCGCAGGCCCACGAAGGTGGGCTGCAGGCTCTCCCAGATCAGCACGTCCTTGAAGATGCGCCAACGCGACGCGCCCATGACGCGCGCCGCCATGACGCGCTGCTTGCGGGCGTTGATGACGCCGTAGGCGCTGTTGAACAGGATCACCAGCACCGCCGCGAAGGCCGCGATGGCAATCTTGTTCATGTCGGTGACGCCGAAGATCATCAGGAACAGCGGAATCAGAGCGGAAGAAGGCGTGGAGCGGAAGAAGTCGATCAGAAACTCCACGCTGCGATAAGCCTTTTCGTTGCTGCCCAGCAGCACGCCCAGCGGCACGCCGATCACACCCGCGATGAGGAAGGCCTGCAGTGTGCGGTTCAGCGACGCCAGGAAGTCCGCCAGCAGCGGGCCGCCCGCCATGCCCTTGACCAGCGCCGCAAGCGCCGCGCTGGGCGTGGGCAGCAGCACGGGGCTGACCAGTTGAAAGCGCACCACCAGGTCCCATACCACGAAGAGCGCCAGCGGGCCGATCAGCGGCAGCAGGCGGCTCGTGTCGAATTTGCGCCGGGGCCGCGCTGTCGCGGCCGGGCAGGCCGCGCTTGTTGCAGAGGTTGCGGTCATGGCTCAGCCCTTGTAGAGCATGGTTGAGACGTCGATCTTCTGGGCGAAGACGCCCTTGTCGGCGAACAGGTCGAAGAACTTCTGGAAGTGCTGGATGTCGCTGGGCGTGAACTCGTTGTAGAGCGTGTAGGCGGCCAGCGGCACTTCCTCGGTCATCGGACCTTCGATGGCGGTGTAGCCCTTCAGGTAGGGACGCGCCTCTTCCGGCTTGCTGCGGATCAGTTCGATGCCGCGCGCATAGGCGGCGATGAATTTCCTGCTTTCCTCGGGATGCTTCTTCAGGAAGGCGGTGGTCAGCGACGCCGACCCGCCGAACCACGGCGCCATCGGATCGCCCAGCACGTACTTGGCGATGACGCCGGATTCCAGCACGCGGGTGGTGCCGTTCAGCCTGCCCACCGTGCCCGTGGGCTCCAGCGTGTAGCAGGCGTCCAACTGGCCGGCGGCGACCGCGGCGACGTGCTGGCTTATCGCCAGCTCGACCACGGTCGCCCCGGTTGCGCCGGCGCGCTCCAGCACTGCTTTGGCCAGCGTGGCGTTCTGGATGCCGGGTCCGGATCCGACCTTTTTCCCCTTGAGGTCTGCGATGGATTTGATGGGACTGTCTTTCGCGACGATGAACTCGTCCAGCACATGCTTGGCGTTGCTGGGATTGGACGCAAAAATCTTGAACAGGCCGGGCGAGGCGATCTCGCCGATGGCCAGGTTGGCCGAGCCGGTGCCGTTGGCGCTGCCGTCCGCGCGGCCGGCCAGCATGGCTTCCATGACCTGCTGCGCACCCGCGAACTTCAGGGGCTCGACGTTCAGGCCGGCCTCCTTGAAGTAGCCTTTTTCCAGCGCCGCATAGAACGGCAGGCCGGCCGCCACGGGCCAGAAGCCGATGCGGATGACGGGCCCTGATTGCGCTCGCGCCAGC
>NZ_DATCUY010000182.1:0-5150 GCF_036567245.1 Achromobacter sp.
GGGCAGGCGCGGCGCGGCCAGGCGGAAGCGGCCGTCCAGGCTGGCCAGCTGCAGGGGCCGGCGCATCAGCAAGGCGTCCGGGTTGCGGCCGACTCGGCGCATCAGCGCCAGCGTGTGCTTGTAGGCGCCCGACAGCAGGTGCTGGCCATTGTCCAGCGGCGCGTCGAAATCGGTGTGGAACACGCGCCGGGCGCGGCCGCCCGGCGTATGGCCGGCTTCAAAGACGGTGACCTTGGCGCCCGCTTCGCGCAGGGCGACGCTGGCGGCAAGGCCGGCCCAGCCGGCGCCGATGACCGCGGCTTTCACCGGGCCAACCGGCGGACCAGTCCGCGTCCGCCGCCCACCCAGGTCTTCCAGGCGAGCCACAGCTTGCGCAGGGGAGTGAGCGAGATGCGCTGATGCAGCACCTGCCAGTTGTCGCGTTCGATCTCGTCGAGCAGCGCGTGATAGATGGCCGCCATCATCAGGCCCGGGCGCTGCGAGCGGCGGTCGGCCTCGGGCAGGTTGCTCATGGCTTCGCGGTACAGTTCGCGGGCGCGCTCGGCCTGGAACTTCATCAGCGCGCTGAAGCGGTCGGAGTATTCGCCGTTCAGGATGTCCGAGGCCTTGACCTCGAACTGCTGCATGTCGTTGACCGGCAGGTAGATGCGGCCGCGGCGGGCGTCGTCGCCCACGTCGCGGATGATGTTGGTCATTTGGAACGCCAGGCCCAGCTTCTCCGCGTAGACCAGGGTCTTGGGGTCGGAATAGCCGAAGACGCCGGCGGACAGCTCGCCCACCACGCCGGCGGCATGCCAGCAATACTTGCGCAGGCCCGGCCAGTCCAGATAGCGGGTCTGGTCCAGGTCCATTTCCATGCCGTCGACCACGGCCAGCAGGCGTTCGCGCGTGATCGAACAGCTTTGCAGGTGCGGCTGCAGGGCGCGGGTCACCGGGTGGTCCGGGTTGCCGTTGTACATCTGGTCGACCTGCGTGCGCCACCACGCCAGCTTGACGCGGGCCAGCGACGGGTCGGTGCATTCGTCGACCACGTCGTCCACTTCGCGGCAAAACGCGTACAGCGCCGTGATGGCGCGCCGCCGCTCAGGCGGCAGGAAGAGGAACGAGTAGTAGAAGCTGGAACCGCTTTTGGCGGCTTTCTCCTGGCAGTATTCGTCAGGGGTCATATCAGGTAATTGCGCGCCACATCATGATGGCCCAATCTTTGGCGCCCAATTCGGGGCGATTCATGAATACATCGTAGCCGCCCGCCTCGATACGCTCCAGCACGCGCAGCCCGCCTTGCACCACCAGGCGCAGCTCCAGGCCCATGCGGCCCGGCAGGCGGCGCGCCAGCGGAGCGCCGAAGTGTAGCAGTGCGCGGGCGCGTTCGACTTCGAAGGCCATCAGGTCGCGCCAGGCGGGCGTCAGCCGGCAGGCGGCCAGGTCGTCGTCCGTCACGCCGTGGCGGCGCAGGTCTTCCTGCGGCAGGTAGACGCGGTGCTTGTGCCAGTCCACCCTCACATCCTGCCAGAAGTTCACCAGTTGCAGGCCGGTGCAGATGGCGTCGGCCTCGCTGACATTCTGTGGATTGGTGGCCTCGAACAGATGCAGCATCAGCCTGCCCACCGGATTGGCGGAGCGGGTGCAGTAGTCGGCCAGCGTGGCGTAGTCTTCGTAGCGCTTGACGCTGATGTCCTGCTCGAAGGCGGACAGCAGGTCGTAGAAGGGCGTGATCGGCAACTGGTGGCGCGCGATGGTGGCCGCGAGCGGGACGAAGATGCTGGCCAGTTCGGGCGAGCCGGGTTCGGGCCTGGCGCCTGGTTCGGCGCCGATGCGGTGCAGTTCGGCGCGGAACGCGGCCAGTTGGTTCAGCCGTTCTGCGTCCGTGGCGCTGCCTTCGTCGGCGATATCGTCCGCTGCTCGGGCGTAACGGTAGATATCGGTCACGGCGCCGCGCAGCCTGCGCGGCAGCAGCAGCGAGGCGACGGGGAAGTTTTCGTAGTGATCGATGGGCATATTTGGACTTGCGGATCTGGCCCTGCGGGCCTGTATCGATCCATTTTAGAGTAGTCGCATTCCGGTGACACGGCGCAATGCCGCGTGAGGCGTGGATCAGTTAGACTTAAGCGCCACAGGATCCCACACCATGCCGCGTCCAATCTCCGCCACCGTCTCCGTCTCCGCGCTAGCGCACAATCTCGCGGCCGTGCGCCGCCACCTGGACCAGACCGCGGAGGCCGCGTCGGGCCTGCCGCCCTCGATCTGGGCGGTGATCAAGGCCAATGCCTATGGCCATGGCATCGAGCAGGCCGTCGCCGGCTTCTCCAAGGCGCAAGGCCTGGCGATGCTGGACCTGGACGAAGCCGTGCGCTGCCGCGAGGCGGGCTGGGGCGGCCCTATCCTGCTGCTGGAAGGTTTTTTCGAACCCTCCGACCTGGACATCGTCGACCGCTACCACTTGAGCACCACCGTGCACAACCGGGAGCAACTGGACATGCTGGCCCGCGCGCGCTTTTCGCGCCGCGTCGACGTCATGCTCAAGCTGAACAGCGGCATGAACCGCCTGGGCTTCAGCCCCGCCGCCTACGCCGCGGCGCATGAACGCGCCATGCTGCTGCAACAACAGGGCGTGCTGGGTTCGGTGGGCAAGATGACCCATTTCGCCTGCGCCGACGGTCCCCAGGGCGTGAACGAACAACTGGCGGTATTCAATTCGGTGACGCATAAGATGCCGGGCGCCATCAGCGTCTGCAATTCGGCCGCCACGCTGCGCTTCGCCGAGATCGCCGTCGCTTCGGAAACGCAGGCGCACTGGGTGCGTCCTGGCATCTGCCTGTACGGCGCATCGCCCTTCGCGGACGCCGAAGCCTCCTCCTTCGGTCTGAAACCGGCCATGTCGCTGCGTTCGGAAATCATCGCCGTGCAGGAGCTCAAGGCCGGCGATTCGGTCGGCTACGGCGCCATCTTCCGCGCCGACCGCTCCATGCGCATAGGCATCGTGGCCTGCGGCTATGCCGACGGCTATCCCCGCCACGCGACCACCGGCACGCCGGTGGTGGTGGCCGGCATCCGCACCCAATTGGTGGGCCGCGTTTCCATGGACATGCTGATCGTCGATCTGGGGCCCGTCCCCGCCGCCGGCGTCGGCGCGCCCGTGTCGCTCTGGGGCGAGGAAGGCCCCTCCGTGGACGAAGTGGCTCAGGCCGCCGGCACCATCGGCTACGAGCTGCTGTGCGCGCTGGCGCCGCGCGTTCCCGTCACCCGGGACGTCTGAGCCGGGCCGGTTCCACCTCGTCAGGCGGGCCGTCCGGCAGGCAAGAATTGCTACGCAATTTACAAGACAGGTGGCGCCGGATGGTGTCTACTTGGAAAACCGGGCGCCCAAGCGCCCGTTTTTCACCAAGAAAACAGAAGCGAGGTTTCAATCCATGAAGGACAAATGCGTGCTCGTCACGGGCGCCACCAAAGGCATAGGCTGGGCGCTTACTCAGCGGCTGTCCGACATGGGTTGTCATGTGGTTGGCATCGCGCGCAACACCACCGACGTGGATTTCCCGGGCTACCTCTACGCCTGTGACCTGGCGGACGCCGGCCGCACCGAGGAAGTGCTGCGCGAGATCCGCGAGAAATTCCCGGTCGACGCCGTGGTCAACAACGTGGGCATCGTCTCGCCCCAGCCGCTGGGCGAAATCGACCTGGCCACGCTGTACAACGTGCTCGACCTGAACGTGCGCGTGGCGGTGCAGGTTACCCAGGCCTTCATCGAATCCATGAAGGTGCGCCGCGCCGGGCGCATCGTCAATGTGGTCAGCCGTGCCATCCACGGCGGCATGGAACGCACTGCCTATTCGGCGGCCAAGAGCGCGCTGGTGGGCTGCACCCGCACCTGGGCGCTGGAACTGGCCGAATACGGCGTCACCGCCAACGCGGTCGCGCCCGGCCCGATCGAAACCGAGATGTTCCGCGCCACGCGGCCGGCCGGCAGCGATGCCGAAAAGCGCGCGCTGGCCTCAGTGCCCATGAAGCGCCTGGGCACGCCCGCGGAAGTGGCGGCTGCGATCGCCTTCCTGTTGTCGGACGACGCCGGCTTCATCACTGGCCAGGTGCTGGGCGTGGACGGCGGTGGCAGCCTGGGCGGCCGTTCCTAGGGCGGAAATTGGGGGCGTGGTAACACGCCCTATGCATGAATGGCGCGCTTCGGCGCGCTTTTCCATTCTGGGCCTGCGGCAGCAGCGCCAAACTGGCTAAGATAAAGCGGCACAACCTGGAGAACCCACGATGCCGCTAGTCCATATTTCATTGCGCGCAGGAAAGCCGGAAGCCTATCGCCAGGCACTCTTCGATAACATCTATCTGGCCATGCGCGAAACCTTCAATGTTCCCGAAGACGATCAATTCATGACCATGACCGAGCATGAGGCGTCGAACTTCCGCTACAGCCCGACCTACATGGATGTGGCGCGTAGCGACGACCTCGTGTACATCCAGATCACGGCGAACAATACGCGCAGCCAGGAACAGAAAAAAGCGCTGTTCCGGCGTATCGCGGAGCGCTTGGGCGCTGACCCTGGCCTGCGGCCCGAGGATGTGTTCGTGAATCTGGTGGAAGTGGCGAAGGAGAACTGGTCCTTCGGACACGGTCTCGCGCAATACGCTTGAGACCGGCAGGGGGGCGCTTGCGGGGCTACGCGCCGAGCGCCCCGGCTTCCGCCCGCAGCGCGTCCAGAAAACGCTGCAGCGCTGGCGCCGCCTCGACCTGCGCGCGCTGCACCACGCCTACCGGGGGCAGGTTCCAGTCGGGGCGGAATCTCAGGATGGCCAGTACGCCCAGCGCGGCGTAGTGCTGGGCCACTGCGCGTGGCATGGCCGAGAGCAGGTCGCTGCTGCGCAGCAGCACCTCGTTGGCCAGCAGCGATACCGATTCGGCCATGGGCGCTCGCAGCGTCAGGCCCTGTTCGGCGAAGTAGGAGTCGATGCGCTGGCGCAGCGGCGCCTGCGGCGGCGGCAGGATCCAGTCCTGCCGCGCCAGCGCGGCGGCGGTGATGCGGGTGGACTTGGCCAGCGGGTGGCCGACGCGCGCCACCACGCAAATGGGCTCTTCGTACAGGACTTCGGTGCGGAACACGGGCTGCGTGGCGTCCAGCATCAGACGCCCCAGCACGCAATCG
>NZ_DATCUY010000183.1:0-14788 GCF_036567245.1 Achromobacter sp.
CTGCGGCGCGCGCGACGCGGCGCCGTGCGGCTGCGGGGCCGGCCCCTGCGGCTGCGCCGCTATGCCGACGCCCTGCGCCACGGCATTGCCTACCTGAGCGAAGACCGCAAGGCCGCCGGCCTGTTTCTGGACATGCCGATCGAACAGAATGTGTCCTCCATGGCGCTGAGCCGCATCAGTTCGCGCTTCGGCCTGCTCAAGCGCGCGACGGAACGCAGTCTGGCCGTCGAGCTGGGCGCAAGGCTCAAGCTCAAATCCGACGGCGTGGCCATCGACGCCAGCTGCCTGTCGGGCGGCAACCAGCAAAAGGTGGCCATCGCCAAACTGCTGGCCACCCGCCCCTCGGTGCTGCTGATGGACGAACCCACGCGCGGCGTGGACGTCGGCGCCAAGTCCGAGATCCATCACCTCCTGCGCGACCTGGCCAACCAGGGCGTGGGCGTGGTGGTGATCTCGTCCGAGCTGCCCGAGATCATCGGCCTGTGCGATCGGGCCCTGGTCATACGCAATGGCAGGCTCGCCGGAGAACTGGCGGCAGGCGAGATGACGGAAGAAAAACTGCTGCGGCTGGCTTCGGGCCTGTCCGCCCAGGAGGCGACATGATGAGCGACCTGAAATCCCACTCCGCGGCGCAAGCGGTCCTGACGCCTTCCGCTGCCGGCCTGCCGCCTGGCCCCCGCCTGGGGCGGCGGCTGGGCAGCTTCCGCGAAGCGGGGCTGCTGCTGATCATCGCCGCGCTGTGCGTCGTGATGAGCTTCGCGTCGCCGCATTTCCTGACCTGGGAAAACGTGCGCGCCATGCTGCTGTCGTTTTCCATCGAAGGCATCGTGGTGGTCGGCATGACCATCCTGGTCATTGTCGGTGGCATCGACTTGTCGGTGGGATCGGTGGTCTGCCTGGCCATGGTCATTACCGGCAAGCTCTTCCTGATGGGGCTGGACCCATGGACCGCCAGCCTGGCTGCGATCGCCGTGTGCGCGATGGTGGGCGCGCTCATCGGCGGCTGCGTCACCCGCATTGGTCTCAGCCATTTCATCGCGTCGCTGGCCTTCATGGTGATCGTGCGCGGCCTGTGCCTGGCGCTCACCCAAGGCACGCCGCAATCGTTGTTCTCGCTGCCGCCGCAATTCAAGTTCATCGGCCAGGGATCCATCGGCGGCATTCCCGCCGTCATCCTGATCTTCGCCGCCATCGTCATCGTCAGCGACTTCGCGTTGCGGCGCGCCGCCCTGTTGCGCAAGGTGTTCTACACCGGCAGCAATGAAAAGGCCGCGCTCTATGCCGGCATCCGCACCGGCCGCGTGAAGTTCTGGGTCACCGTGCTGTGCTCGACCCTGGCCGGGGTTGCCGGCGTGGTCTACACGGCCCGCTTCGGCGCTGCCACGCCCAACTTCGGCGTGGGCATGGAGCTCAACGTCATCGCGGCGGTGGTGATCGGCGGCGCCAGCCTCAAGGGCGGTTCTGGCACCGTGCTGGGCGCGGTGCTGGGCCTGGCCCTGTTGTCGGTCGTCACCAGCTCGCTCATCCTGCTGGACGTGTCGCCCTACTGGCAAGACGTCGTCAAGGGGCTGATCCTGCTGGCCGCCGTCACCGTTGACCATCTCATGAACGTCAGAAAGGTTTCCCGATGAAGACTACAACACTGGGCGCGTCCGGCATCGCCTGCGAATCCGTCGGCCTGGGCACCTGGGCCATGGGCGGCTGGATGTGGGGGGGCGCGGACGACGCGGCCGCCATTGCCGCCATCCAGGCATCCCTCGACGCGGGCGTGCGGCTCATCGACACCGCACCCGCCTATGGCCTGGGGCACGCCGAAAGCCTGGTCGGCCAGGCGCTCAAGGGGCGCCGCCAGCAGGCGGTCATCGCCACCAAATGCGGACTGGTCTGGCACACGCGCCAAGGCGAGCATTTCTTCGATGAGGACGGCCAGGCCGTGCATCGCCACCTGGGCCGCGCCTCCATCTTCCATGAAGTGGAACAAAGCCTCGCGCGCCTGCAGACGGATTACATCGACCTCTACATCACCCACTGGCAAGACGCCGGCACGCCCGTCGCCGAGACCATGGACGCCCTGCTGGATCTGAAGCGGCAAGGAAAGATCCGCGCCATCGGCGTCAGCAACGTGGATTCCGGCACTCTCGCCGAGTACCTGCGCCACGGTCCGGTCGACGCCATCCAGGAACGCTACAGCCTGATCGACCGCGAGATCGAATCCACGCTGATGCCGCTGTGCCGCAACCACAACGTCGGCATCCTCGGGTATTCCTCGCTGGCGCTCGGCCTGCTGGCCGGCTCCATCGATCCTGGCCGCCGCTTTACCGGCGACGACCAGCGTGCCGGCAACCCCCGCTTCAGCGTCGCCAACCGCGGCCGGCTGCAAGGTTTCTTCGCGGAACTGGAGCCCCTGCGCCAGAGGCTGGGCTGCTCGGCTTCGCAGCTGATGATCGCCTGGACCACGCGGCCGGGCGGCGTGACCGTGGCGTTATGCGGCGCACGCACGCCGCAGCAGGCCACGCAGAACGCCGGCGCCGCCGCGCTGGAGCTCTCGCCTGAAGACCTGGCCGTCATCGACCAGGCGGTCGAGCGCCACCTGCAAACATTGGATTGAACAAGGAGTCCCCATGCTGCACAGAAAAGAAGCGCGCCTGAACCGGCTGCTGACCAACGGCCGTTGCCTGGACATCGCGGTCGACCACGGCGTCTGCAATGAACCCAGCTTCCTGTCCGGGCTGGAGGACATGCCGGCCGTGATGGAACAACTGGCGGCGGCGCGCCCCGACGCCATCCAGCTGAACTACGGCCAGGCCGACCTGCTCCAACAGCGCCCCGGCCGGGACAAGCCCGCGCTGGTCATGCGCCTGGACATGGGCAATCCCTACAACGCCACCACCCATCGCGTCATGTGGGCCGTGCTGCAGAACGAGCAGGATCCGGTGCTGCCCGCTGTCCAGATGGACGCGGCCTGCGTGGTGGTCAACCTGTTCATGCTGCCGGACGAACCCGATTTGTTCCGCCAGTGCGTCGCCAACATCGCCCGCGTGCGCGCGGACTGCGATCGCTACGGCATGCCGCTGATGATCGAACCCCTGGTCATGGCGCCGCACTCCGCGCGCGGCGGTTATATGGTCGATGGCGACTCCGAGAAGATCGTCACCCTGGTGAGGCTGGCGCGCGAAATGGGCGCCGACATCGTCAAGGCCGACCCGACGACTGCCACGCGCGATTTCCATCGCGTGGTGCAGGCGGCGCGTTGCCCCGTGTTGGTACGCGGCGGCGGCCGGGAGGACTTGCGTCAGGTCTTTGAGCGGTCGCGCGAGTTGCTCGACGAGGGCGCCGTGGGGCTGGTATACGGCCGAAATGTTTACCAGCACGCCGATCCGTCGTCGGTAGTGCGGGCACTGATGGCCATGATCCATGACAACGCCAGCGCCAGTCAGGCTTGGGAGCTGTACGAGGCAGGCGGCCGATAGGGAGTGAGGCCAGACGCCCGCCTCCATGGCACCCAGGCCAGATCCTAATGGTCTTCCTTGGCATGGTTGATCGTGTACTTGGGAATGGCGACGGTAAGGTCTACTTCGGCCACGATGGCCTGACAGCTCAGGCGGGACTGGGCTTCCAGTCCCCAGGCCCGGTCGAGCAGATCGTCCTCGCTCTCATTGGCTTCGTTCAAGGATTCAAAACCCTTGCGCACGATGCAGTGGCAGGTCGTGCAGGCGCTGCTCATGTCGCAGGCATGTTCTATTTCAATGCCGTTGGCCAGCAAGGCCTCGCAGATCGTGGTGCCGACCCGCACCTCCAGCACGGCGCCTTCAGGCGCCAGTTCGGCATGCGGAAGAACGGTGATTTTGGGCATATCTGATTCCAGGTTCTCAGCAAGTTGGCGCGGGTTTCGCCGATCTGCCGCTGCGAACGCGCCGCTGCACCGCGCCGCTGCGTGCGGCGGGCTCCGGCTCTCTGTCGTCGGGCTGCTCAAGGGTATGCAGGATGGGGCAGTTGGACCGCTCGTCGCCCGCGCAGCAGCGGATCAGCGTCTTGAGCGTCTCGGCCATTTGCCGCATGCTTTCGATGCGCCGGTCCAGTTCGGCAAGGTGTTCCTGGGCTACGCGCTTGACGTCCGCGCTTTGGCGCGATTGGTCGTGCCACAGGCCCAGCAGATCCTTGGTTTCGGCCACTGAAAAGCCCAGATTGCGGGCGCGGCGGATGAAGTGGAGCCGGTGGATGTCGATCCGGTTGTAGGCGCGGTAGCCGGACGTGGTCCGCTGCGCCGCCGGTATCAGGCCGATCTGCTCGTAGTAGCGGATCATCTTTGCCGAGACCTTGGATGTCTTGGACGCTTCGCCGATGTTCATGGAAGTCTCCTTGCTCATGGGGAGGGGGGCATGAGGGAAGCCTGAGGCTTGCCAGCGTGGGAAGGTCAAGCGTGTCCGCTGCTGCGGGGCCTGGCGGGAGGTCGGGCTACTGTGGCGTAAAAAAGACGTCGGCGTGCACGTCCTGGACGTTCAGGCCGCGCTCGAATGCGAGCGCCAAGGCCGCCTCCACCATTGCCGGCGGGCCGGCGACATAGGCTTTCCAATGGTTGAGATCCGCCAGATCTTCTCCGACTGCTTGCGTGACGACGCCCGTCCGGTATTGCGCCGCCTGCGTTTCGGACAACACCGGCACAAAGCTCAGGTTGGCGTGGCGGCGCGCCAGTTCCTGGAAATGCTCGACGAAGTAAAGATCCCGTTCCATGCGCGCCCCGAAGTAGACGTGTATCGGCTGCCTCATGCCATGCGCGAGCGCGGTGTCGACGATTGAGTGGATGGGAGCCAATCCCGATCCGCCCGCGATGCAAAGCATCGGTCCGGAATGCTGTTCGCGCAGATGCGAGGACCCGAGAGGAGCGCGGAGCGCGACGCGTTCGCCTGGTTGCAGCGCGGTGTGGACATAGCCCGACGTGATTCCGCCTTGAACCCGGCGGATGTGGAATTCCAGTTCGGAATCGCCCGGCCTGTTGGCCATTGAGTAGCTGCGTGCCGGCGACTGCCCGAATGCGATGTCGGCATACTGCCCGGCGGCGAACGCCAAGGCGTCCGTTCCGTCTGGACGAATCCTGACGCGCCTGATGTCGTGCGTCAGTTCGTCCATGGCAACGACGGTCCCTTCCAGATGCTGGATGGGCGCAGCGGCCGCCTCGTCGTCGGCCCCGAGCCAGGCCACCGCCACATCGGTTTTTGGTACCGCGCGGCACGCCAGAATGAAGCCGCGGGCTTTTTCTTCTTCCGTCAACGCGTAGCGCGAGTGCGGCAGCATTTCCGCCTGGCCTTCGATCAGGCGGGATTTGCAGCTTCCGCAGCGGCCGGAGCGACAGCCGTGCGGATAAGCAACGCCATGCTGCAGAGCCGCCTCGAGTATGGTCTGTCCGTCCAGAAGCGGCAGCCGGGTTCGCGCCTGCCGGATATCCACTGTTTTCCCGCTCATGTCGTGGCTCCCTCGATGAGCGCAGCCGTCATCGCAGGCCCCATCGCGTGGGATTGATGTTCATCGTGAGAGCGGTTCTGCATGGTTGTTCCGAACACTTCAGGTTGATATGGGACGGCATCAGGATGCCCTCCGCTTTTCAGGCGGCGGCCCAAATCTATTCCTTCCAACGATTGCAAGGTCAATAGGTTGAAGCGCCTGCAAACGCAGGCTTGACCTTCCCGTTGTTGTAATGCCTAGCCTTGCCGAATTGCTGCAGAGAAGCTTCGGAAGGGCCGAAGCCCTGCTGCACAGAAGGGGCATGTCGATGCGTCGAAAATTCAGAATTGTTGCGGTGGCGGGAGCCATCGCCGCGGCCGGAACCATTGCGTTAGCGGCCGGCGAATCCTCCGGAGACGAAAGCAAGGCGGCGTCCTCATCGGGCGCCGTGGCCGCGCCGATGGCGCCACAGGTGCCGGTGGCCGAAGTGATCCAGCGCGTCATCTCGCCATCGACCGACTTCACCGGATATCTCTCGGCTCCGGAGACCGTTGAATTGCGGTCGCGCGTAAGCGGGGCGGTCGATGCCGTCAGCGTTCCGGAGGGCGGCCTGGTGCGCAAAGGGCAACAGCTGTTTCAGATCGATCCGCGGCCATTTCAGGTTGCGCTCGATACCGCCACGGCACAGCTGCGCCAGGCCGAGGCGCTGGCCAGCCAGGCCCAGGGCGACTTCGATCGTGCCCAGCGATTGGTGGCCACCGGCGCAGTTTCGCGCAAGACTTATGACGACGCGGTTTCCGCGCGCAACGCTCGCCAGGCGGAGATCCTGGTGGCCAAGGCGGCCGTCGCCGCGGCGCGGCTCGACCTGTCCTACGCACGCATCACCGCGCCGATTTCGGGGCGTGTCGACCGGGTTCTGGTGACCGAGGGCAATCTGGTCAACGGCGGTGCGGCGGGCGTGGCCAATCTGCTGACCACGATAGTGTCGATCGACCCCGTGCACGTGTACTTCGATATAGACGAAGCGACCTACCTCAATGCCGTGAGACAGGTCCGGCCCGACTCCAGCGGCGGAAAGCCTTCCCTGCCGGTAGCCGTGGCGCTGACGACGGAGCGGGACTTTCCTCATCAAGGCATGCTCGACTTCGTGGGCAACCAGATCGACCGGCGCACAGGCACGATCCGCGTCCGCGCCGTCGTGCCGAATCCCGACGGCCTGCTGGCTCCGGGCCTGTTCGCGCGCGCCAGGCTGGCGACGGGCGTTGAGCGCCCGGCCATTCTGGTCGATGACCTGGCGGTGGGCACGGACCAAGGGAAGAACTACGTCCTGGTCGTGGGCCAGGACAATCAGGCCCAGTACCGCGCGGTGGAGCTGGGTCAGATGACGGATGGACTGCGCATCATCAATAGCGGCTTGCAGGCCGGAGAGAAGATCATCATCAAGGGTCTGGTGCGTCCCGGCATGACCGTCGCGCCTCGACTGGTGCCCATGCAACAGGTAGCCGTCGCAGCTCGGAAGGCGGGCAATGCGGCCGGCGCCACCGCCTCCGGCTCCATGGAGACCCGCCAATGAAGTTTCCCCATTTCTTCATTGCCAGGCCGATCTTCGCCATCGTCCTGTCCCTGTTGATGCTGCTGGCGGGCGGCATCGCCTTCTGGCAGCTGCCGCTGAGCGAATACCCCGCCGTCACGCCGCCCACGGTGCAGGTGACCGCGAGCTATCCCGGCGCCAATCCGCAGGTGATCGCCGATACCGTCGCAGCCCCTTTGGAACAGGTGATCAACGGCGTCGAGGGCATGCTTTACATGAGTTCCCAGATGGCGGTCGACGGACAGATGGTGCTCACCATCGCGTTCAAGCAGGGGACGGACCCGGACATGGCGCAGATCCAGGTGCAGAACCGGGTCTCGCGCGCCTTGCCGCGCTTGCCGCAGGAGGTGCAGCGCATCGGGGTCGTGACGCAGAAGACCTCACCCGATGTGCTGATGGTGGTGCACCTCGTTTCGCCCGAAAAGCGTTACGACTCCCTCTACTTGTCGAACTTCGCCATTCGGCAGGTGCGCGACGAACTCGCGCGCCTGCCGGGCATCGGCGACGTCCTGGTCTGGGGCGCCGGCGAATACTCCATGCGCGTCTGGCTGGACCCCACCAGCGTTGCCGCGCGCGGCTTGACCGCCAGCGACGTGGTCGCGGCCCTGCGGGAGCAAAACGTGCAGGTCGCCGCGGGATCCGTGGGCCAGCAGCCGGATACCTCGGCCGCCTTCCAGGTGACCGTCAATACCTTGGGCCGCCTGACCAGTACGGAACAGTTCGGCGACATCGTGGTGAAGACCGGCGCCGATGGCCAGGTCACCCGGCTGCGCGACGTTGCCCGGGTGTCCTTGGGCGCCGATTCCTACACCCTGCGCAGCCTGCTGAATGGCGAGTCGGCGCCGGCCCTGCAGATCATCCAGAGTCCCGGCGCCAACGCCATCGACGTCTCCAATGCGGTCCGCGCCAAGATGCAGGAACTGCAGCAAAGCTTCCCGCAAGATGTGGAGTACCGGATTGCCTATGACCCCACCGTCTTCGTGCGCGCCTCGCTGCAATCCGTAGCGGTCACGCTGCTGGAGGCCATCCTACTGGTCGTCATCGTGGTGGTGCTGTTCCTGCAGACTTGGCGCGCCTCCATCATTCCCCTCGTGGCCGTGCCCGTGTCGCTGGTGGGCACCTTCGCGCTGATGCACATGTTCGGCTTTTCGCTCAACACCTTGTCGCTGTTCGGCCTGGTGCTATCGATCGGCATCGTGGTGGACGACGCCATCGTGGTGGTCGAGAACGTGGAGCGGCACATGGCCCTGGGAGAATCCCCGCGTCAGGCCGCGATCAAGGCCATGGATGAGGTCACGGGACCCATTATCGCGATCACCTCGGTGCTGGCGGCGGTCTTCATTCCTTCGGCGTTCCTTTCCGGCTTGCAGGGCGAGTTCTATCGCCAGTTCGCGCTGACCATCGCCATCTCGACCATACTCTCCGCCATTAATTCCCTCACCCTGTCGCCTGCGCTCGCGGCCATCCTGCTCAAGCCGCACCAAGACGCTGCCAAGGCCGACTGGTTGTCGCGCGTCATGGGCAGGGCGTTGGGCGGATTCTTCCGGCGCTTCAACTTCTTCTTCGACAGCGCCTCTCATGCGTATGTCGGCACCGTGCGCCGGGCGGTGCGCGGCAGCGCCATCGTGTTGCTGCTGTACGCGGGATTTGTCGGCCTGACCTGGCTGGGCTTCAACCAGGTGCCGAATGGATTCGTGCCGGCCCAGGACAAGTACTTCCTGGTGGGCATCGCCCAGCTGCCCAGCGGCGCGTCGCTCGACCGGACGGAGGCGGCCGTGAAGCAGATGTCCGAGATCGCACTGGCCGAACCCGGCGTGGAGAGCGTGGTTGCCTTTCCCGGACTTTCGGTCAACGGTCCGGTAAACGTGCCGAACTCGGCGCTGATGTTCGCCATGCTCAAACCCTTCGATGAGCGCCAGGACCCTTCGCTTTCCGCCAACGCCATCGCGGGAAAATTGATGGGCAAGTTCAGCCAGATTCCGGATGGGTTCCTGGGCATATTCCCGCCGCCTCCCGTGCCAGGCCTGGGGGCCATGGGTGGCTTCAAGCTGCAGATCGAGGACCGCGCCGGATTGGGGTTCGAGGCGCTGATGCAGGCGCAGGGCCAGATCATGGCCCAGGCCATGCAGGCTCCCGAACTGGCAAACATGCTGGCCAGTTTCCAGACCAACGCGCCGCAACTGCAAGTGGACGTCGATCGCGTGAAGGCCAAGTCCCTGGGAGTGTCGCTGACGGACGTGTTCGAGACCCTGCAAATCAATCTGGGATCACTCTACGTCAATGACTTCAACCGCTTCGGCCGCACCTACCGGGTCATGGCGCAGGCCGACGCGCCGTTCCGCATGCAGGCCGATGACATCGGCATGCTCAAAGTGCGGAACAACAGCGGCGAGATGATTCCGCTGAGCGCGTTTGTGACCCTGACACGCGGGTCCGGCCCGGACAGAGTCATCCGCCACAACGGCTTTCCGTCGGCGGATATCAGCGGCGGCCCCGCGCCGGGCTATTCCTCGGGGCAGGCGACCGATGCCATAGAGCGGATCGTCCGCGAGACCTTGCCGGAAGGGATGGCCTATGAATGGACGGACCTCGTCTACCAGGAAAAGCAGGCTGGCAATTCAGCGCTGTATATCTTTCCCCTGGCGGTGCTGCTGGCCTTCCTTATCCTCGCAGCCCAGTACAACAGCTGGTCGCTGCCCTTCGCAGTGCTGCTCATCGCACCCATGGCGTTGCTCTCGGCGATAGGAGGCGTCTGGCTATCCGGCGGGGACAACAACATCTTCACGCAGATCGGCTTCGTGGTGCTGGTGGGGCTGGCCGCCAAGAACGCCATCTTGATTGTGGAATTTGCCCGCACCAAGGAAGACGAAGGCGCCGATCCGCTGGCGGCGGTCCTGGAGGCGGCCCGTCTGCGCCTGCGGCCCATTCTGATGACTTCGTTCGCGTTCATTGCCGGTGTGGTGCCGTTGGTGCTCGCCACGGGCGCTGGCGCGGAGATGCGCCATGCCATGGGTATCGCCGTGTTTGCCGGCATGGTGGGCGTGACACTGTTCGGCCTGCTGCTCACGCCTGTGTTCTACGTCGTCGTGCGCAAGCTGGCGTTGCGCCGGGAAGCCCGCCAAGCCTTGGCCCGTTCGGGCGGCCAGCACGCATGATGGCCAGGAGGAATTTCGACATGACCTACCGTTTTACTCGCTCCCGGCACGGCAGCATGCTGGCGCCGCTCGTCCTTGCGGTCGCGTTGACCGGGTGTTCCTTGGCGCCGAAGTACGAACGCCCGGAAGCTCCCATCGACGCGAGCTATACGCCGGATGCCCTGGACGCGCAGCAACCGCCTGATGCGATGGCTGCCGCCGATATAGGATGGCGCGACTTTTTCCGTGACCCGCTATTGCAGCAATTGATAGAAATTTCGCTGCACAACAACCGGGATATGCGCCGGGCCGCGCTCAACGTCGAAGCCGCGCAGGCGCTGTACCGGATCCAGCGCGCCGCCATGCTGCCGAACCTGAGTGTTTCAGCCAGCGGCGCATCCGAGCGCATTCCAGGCGACCTTGGCGCCGCACAGGCCGGCCACGTCGCCAGACGCTACGACGTGGCCGGCGTGACGGCCGCCTGGGAACTGGATGTCTGGGGCCGCATCCGCAGCCTCAGCGACCAGGCCTTGGCCGCCTATCTGGCGCTGGAGGAAACCCGGGTCGCCACGCAGCTGAGCCTGGTTTCCGAAGTGGCTAATGCGTATCTCACGCTGCGCGCAGACCAGGAGCTGTTGCGCCTGACGGAAGATACCCTGGCTACGCAAAAGCGTTCATACGATCTGACGGCCGAGCTGGCCGCGGCCGGCCATTCGACGCAACTCGATCTGCGCTTGGCGGAGATTGCGTTGCGCAATGCGGAAGCCTACCGCTCCGCTTACACGCGGCAGGTGTCGCAGGACCGCAATGCTCTGGTGCTGTTGCTGGGGCAGCCGCTGACGCCCGCGCTGTCTCGTCAGCTGGACGAGGCGACAACGCTGCCCGACGGTATCGTTCCGACGGACTTGCCGACCGGGCTGCCATCCGACTTGCTCGTCCGCCGGCCTGACATCCGTGCGGCAGAGCAGTCGCTGCGTGGTGCAAACGCCAACATTGGCGCTGCGCGCGCCGCCTTTCTGCCCGCGATCAGCCTGACGGGTTCGGCGGGGTCCGCCAGCGCATCCCTGGATGGCTTGTTCGATTCCGGGTCGAGGGCCTGGACCTTCCTGCCGCAGCTCACGCTGCCCATCTTCCGGGGAGGCGCCTTGCTGGCCAATCTGGAAGTGGCGCATGTACAGAAGCGCCTTGAGGTCGCCAGCTACGAGAAGGCCATTCAGGTGGCGTTCCGTGAGGTCGCCGATGGACTGGCGGGCAAGCGCACGCTCGACGACCAGATCCGCTCGGAGCAGTTGGCCGTGGCGGCTAGCCGCAGCGCGTACGAGCTGGCGGAACTGCGCTTTCAGGAGGGCGTGGACGACTATCTCACCTTGCTCGAGGCCTATCGCTCGCTATACGGCGCACAGCAAATCCTGGTGCGGACACGCCTGACGCGCTTGAACAATTTGATCGGGCTTTACAAGGCGTTGGGAGGCGGGTGGTCGGAGCATACGGTGCGGTCGCCGGCGGGCGCATAAGCATCCGCCGGCTGCGTGAACCCCTGGGGGGCATCGCTAGTCCCCCGGGGTTTCACCCGCCGCCTTGACGCGGCGGCGGGGCTCGTCAGCGATGGTCCGGTGTTGATACCTGCTATACGACCTGCTTCCAGGCGCGCAACTTCGACAGCGCGTTGGCGTATGCCATGCACGTGTAGACCTGGAGCCGGCCACCCAGGGTTTCGGTGCCCCCTTCCGAGGGCGCGAAGAGGGCCGCTTCCGAAAGAAGCGCCACGCTGCTGACCACGCGCTCCTGTCCCAGCCTGGTCAGTTCATGCAGGTCGTGAAGACTGCGGCTGGCGAAATCGCGCCGGAATGGGTGAGCCAGGCGGCCGACTCTCTCCAGCATGGCCTCCCGACAGTAGTACGGAGCGCTGACGCCCCGCGGCCCGGCGGCGGCGAACTGCAGGATCATCGTGTTCCAAAGAATCATGTCGATCAATACGGTTGCGGCATCGATGGGCATGCGATGAGCAGGCCCCACCTCCGCCGTCTTGCGGTAAAGGCTTGCGCGTATGGTGGCCGCCTCTATGCGGAACTGTCTGTGCCGGTCGCGGATGTTGCGCAGGAGCTCTTGTCTGGACGCGGGCAGTTTCATCGGGATCTATCCTCCAAGTCGTCGAATATCGGGCCGTCGGATTGCGTCCGATGAGTCAGCCCGCCGCGGGCGCAGTGCCGGCCACAAAAGCGCGGGCATGCCGCGCTTCCGCTCGAGGCATGGCGAAAATCCTGAGGTTTTCCACCGTGGGAATGTCAAGGCCGTTTGAAATTCATGGGATACCCGCCGAAGCCCGCCAATAGGACTAAAATCCGCACACGTTTCGACCCGCGCCTGCTCCAGCGGCAGGTTCCTCACACGTCGCATCCCACCCTATTGCAGCCCGCCATCGGCCCGACTCCCGCCTCCACATCGCCAGGTTCGTCGTACGCGGCCCGCATCCGTCAGGTGCAGGTCGAGGCATTGCGCCGCAGCTTTCCGTTCGCGCTGACAGGGTCGCTGATCACAGGTTGTTTTTCTGCATTCGCCTTGTTCGGCGTACTGCCGCAGCAGGAGATCCTGCTGTGGCTGGGCGCTACGCTGGCAGTAGGCGCGCTGCGGTGGGCCTCCGTGATCGCCTATGACCGCCACCCCGCCGATCCGTCGGCGGCGCAGCGCTGGGTGCGCCGCATGTTGATCGGGAATCTTTGCTCCGGCATTCTGTGGGGGCTGCCCTTCGCCTACTGGACGTTCTTCGTTCCGCTGGAATACCAGCTGTTCTTCATTGTCATCCTGTTCGGGCTGGGCACGGGCGCCATCTATTCGAACTACATGCTGCTGCCGGTGATGTACGCGTTCGAGGTGCCGGCATTCGCGCCGATGTTCATCGCGCTGGCGGCGCAGCCATCGGCCATCCATCTGGCGCTGGTGACGGGCGGCCTGGCATATCTGGTGGCGACCCTGGCCTTCATCCATCGCATGAACCGCACCCATCTGGATGCGTTGCGGCTGGGCTATGAAAACCTGGCGCTGCTGGAACAGGTGCGCCAGGAAAAGACCGCCGCTGAACGCAGCGACCAGGAGAAGTCGCGCTTTCTGGCGGCGGCCAGCCACGACCTGCGCCAGCCCGTGCATGCGGTGAACCTGTTCCTGGGCCTGCTGGCCAACGAGCCCTTGTCCCGGCAGGGACGCTATCTGGTCGACAACATCACCAGTGCGCTGTCCGCGATGGGCCATCTGTTCGACGCCCTGCTGAATCTGTCGCGACTGGACGCTGGTGTCATCGAGCCTCGTTTCGAGACGTTCAGGATGCAGCCGCTGCTGGACCAGTTGAAGGCCGAGTATGCGCCGCAGGCCGGCGAGAAAGGGATACTGCTGCGCGTGCGTCCGTGCGCGGCCAGCGTGCGCTCGGACCCCGTGCTGCTGGAGCGCATGCTGCGCAACCTGATCAGCAACGCCATCGTGCACACCGAGAACGGCCGCGTGCTGATCGGTTGCCGCCGGGCCGGGGGCCGCTTGCGCATCGAGGTCTGGGACAACGGTCCGGGGATCCCGAAGTCCGAGCAGGAACGGGTCTTCTGGGAGTTCCATCAGTTAGCCAACCCCGAGCGCGACCGCTGCAAGGGGCTGGGCCTGGGTCTGGCCATCGTGCGCCGCACCGCCAGGCTGCTGGACCACGGATTGGCGCTGCGCTCGGAAGAGGGCCGCAGCACGGTGTTTACCGTGACGGTGCCGCTCTCGGATCCGGCCGCAGCCGGCCTGTCTGTCCTGGATGCTGGCGTGACGCTGCCCCAGACGCCTGTATACGAGGACAGCCTGCGCGGCAAGCTGGCGCTGCTGGTGGACGACGATGCCCAGAACCTCGCGGGTCTGTCCATGTTGTTCGAAAGCTGGGGTTGCCGCGTCATCGCCGCCACCAGCGGCAATGCGCTGTTCGAACGCGTGCTGCCGCTGGCCGAAACGCCTGCCCTGATCGTCACCGACTACCGGCTGCGCGAGCACGAGACCGGCATCCATGTGATCGAGAGGCTGCGCGAGGAATACAACGATCCCGATCTGCCCGCCTTGCTGGTCAGCGGTGATACCGATCCGGCACGGCTGACCGAGGCGGCAGCGCGCGGCGTGCCGCTGCTGCATAAGCCCGTGCAAGTCCAGGCCCTGCGCGAGCATGTGACGAGCCTGCTGCACGCCAGGAATGCAGCGCCCCTAACCGGAGATGCCGAATGACGGCAGTGTTATTGGTCGACGACCACGCCATGTTCCGCGAAGCGCTGGTCATGGCGCTGGGCCAGGCCGTGCCCGGCATGACGATCCATCCCGCGGCCAGCGGCCAGGAAGCGCTGGCGGCGCTGGAGCGGCATGCGGCGATCCAGCACGTCATCATGGATTTCTACCTGCCCGATATGGCCGGGGCGGATCTGCTCAAGCGCTTGCGCCAGCGCCGCGCGCAGCTGCGTATCCTGGTGCTGTCGGCCTCGCAGGATCCGGAGGATACGCGCCGGGCGATGGAGGCCGGCGCGCAAGGCTTTCTGAACAAGTCCGCCAGCTGCCAGGAACTGGCCGCTGCGCTGGAAGCGGTCAGCGTGGCGCCCGCGCCGCTGCATCGCGGCGCGTC
>NZ_DATCUY010000184.1:0-5877 GCF_036567245.1 Achromobacter sp.
CAGTCCAGCCGCGTCCGGCGTGCCGCTGGCCCCGCGCGAAGGGAGCCCGTCATGAGCGACATCGCCCTGCAATGCAAGCAGGTCAGCGTCACCTTCGGCGCGCTGCGGGCCATCGAGGACTTCAGCTACGCCTTCGAAACCGGCCGCGTCTACGGCCTGATCGGCCCCAACGGCGCGGGCAAGACCACCTTGCTCAACGTGCTGTCCGGCAACCTGCCCGGCCATGGCGGACGCATCCTGTGCCACGGCGCGGACATCTCGCGCCTGCGGGCTCATGAACGCGCCCGGCACGGCATCGGCCGCAGCTTCCAGATCACCAAGATCTTCCCCGAGATGACGGTGCTGGAGAACCTGCGCATCGCCGCGCAGATCAGCCACTCCCGCCTGTTGCCGTTCTGGCTGGCGCCGCGCTATGACCGCCGGCTGGCATCCACCATCGACGCCATGCTGGAGCTGACCGACCTGGCGGCCTGGCGCGACACCGTCGCAGGCACCTTGTCGTATGGCTTGCAGCGCGCGCTGGAACTGGGCCTGACCCTGTTGCCCAATCCGCGCATCCTGCTGCTGGACGAACCGCTGGCTGGCGTCGGCCACCACGAAATCGCCTCCGCCACCCGCCTGATCCGCCATGCGGCCGCCGGCCGCACGGTGCTGCTGATCGAACACAACATGGACGTGATCATGACGCTGTCCGAACACATCGTGGTGCTGTCCAACGGCCGCAAGGTGGCCGAGGGAGCGCCCGCCGCCATCCGCGACGACGCCACCGTGCGCGCCGTCTACCTGGGCGAGGAGGTGGCGGCATGATCGAACTGCAACATGCCAGCGTGCACTACGGCCAGGCGCTGGCGCTCAAGAACATCGGCCTGCGCGCGGCCCAGGACGAGATCGTGGCCATCGTGGGCCGCAACGGCGCCGGCAAGTCCACCGTGCTCAAGACGCTGATCGGACTGCTGCCGCTGTCCGCGGGCAACCGCCTGATCGCCGGCCAGGACGCAACGCGCCGCGCCGTCGAACAGATCAGCCGCGACGGCATCGCCCTGGTGCCCGACACGCGCCGCATCTTCCCCAACCTGACGGTGCGGGAGAACCTGCGCATGGGCGCGCTGGCGCACCAGCCCGGCTACTGGACCCAGGACCGCGTGCTACAGGTCTTTCCGCGGCTGGGCGAGCGCATAGGCTTTCACGGCGACCAGCTGTCCGGCGGCGAACAGCAGATGCTGTCGATCGCGCGCGCCCTGCTGGGCAACCCGCGAGTCCTGCTGCTGGATGAGCCGACCGAGGGGCTGGCGCCGCGCATCGTCAACGAACTGATAGACGTATTCGCCGAAGTCCACCGCCAGGGCACCGGCATCGTGCTGGTCGAGCAAAACCTCAAGGTTCCCGCCCGCCTGGCCCACCGCCAGTACGTGCTGGACCACGGCGAAATCGCCTGGAGCGGGTCGGCCGCCGACGTCGAGACCGACCGCCACATCATCGAATCCATCCTCACCACGGGCATCCAAGCATGAGCAACGACACTACCTACATCGCGGGCGTGGGCATCACCCGTTTCGACAAACAACCGGCCAGGAGCGTCAAGGACCTGGTGCGCGACGCGGTCACGCAGGCGCTCACCGATGCCGGCTGCGACGCCGTCGACCTGCAGGCGGCCTACTTCGCCACCGCCGGCCAGGGCTCCATCGAGGGCCAGTACATGGTCGCCGGCCAGGTCGCCCTGAAGGCCATGGGCATCGCCGGCATCCCCGTCACCAACGTGGAGAACGCCTGCGCCAGCTCCAGCACCGCGCTGAACGCGGCGCACCTGTACGTGGCCTCGGGCGCGGGCGACATCTGCCTGGCCGTGGGCGTGGACAAGCTGTTTTCCGAAGACAAGGCCAAGAGCTTCGCGGTGTTCGACGGCGCCTGGGACGTGCACGACGCGCCGGCGCAGATGGCGCGGCTGATGGCGCTGGCGCCCGACGTGACGCCTCCGCCCGGCTTCGAGGAACCCGGCAAGCGCAGCGTGTTCATGGACATCTACGCCAGCCTGGCGCGGCTGCACATGAAGACCTTCGGCACCACCCAGCGCCAGCTGGCCGCGGTGGCCGCCAAGAACCACATGCATTCCACCCGCAATCCGCTGGCGCAGTTCCAGTACCCCATGACGATCGACGAGGCCCTGGCCGCCCGGCCCGTGTCCTGGCCGCTGACCTTGCCCATGTGCGCGCCCATCAGCGACGGCGCGGCCGCCGCCATCGTCTGCAACGCCCAAGGACTGAAGCGGCTGCAGCGCGCCCGCGCCGTGCGCCTGTACGCCAGCGTCTTGCGCACCGCCACGGACCGCCCTGCCGACCGCTACGACCGCCACCTGTGCCATCTGGCCGCGCTGGAGGCCTACGAGCGCGCCGGCGTCGGCCCGCAGGACATGTCGCTGGCGGAGGTCCACGACGCCACCGCTTTCGCCGAGATCCAGCAAACCGAAGCGCTGGGCTTCTGCGCCTTCGGCGAAGGCGGCCCGATGGCCGAATCCGGCGCCACCAGCCTGGGCGGCCGCATCCCCATCAACGTGTCCGGCGGCCTGTTGTCGCGCGGCCACCCCATCGGTGCGACCGGCCTGGCCCAGGTCCACGAAATGGTGATCCAGCTGCGCGGCGAGGCCGGCGCCCGCCAGGTCGAAAACGCGCGCTTCGCCATCGCCGAGAACGGCGGCGGCTTCAACGGCGTGGAAGAGGCGGTGACCTGCATCACCCTGCTCGGCCGCTGATCCCTCGCCCTTCTTTCAATCCAGAGAACGCCATGCATCTCAGCTCTCTCTTTCACCGCAGCGCCACCACCTACGCCGACCAGCCCGCCCTGGCCTCAGGCACCCGCGCCCCTCTTACCTACGCCCAGCTGCAGGCCCGCGTGCAAGCGCTGGCCGGCTGGCTGCGCGGCCCCATGGGCTTGCAGCCTGGCGAGCGCGTCATGCTGGCGCTGCCCAACCATCCCGGCTACATCGAATCGATGCTTGCCATCTGGCATGCCGGCCTGTGCGCCGTTCCCGTCAACGCCAAATTGCATGCCAACGAACTGGACTACATGCTGCGCGACAGCGGCGCCCGCCTCTGCCTGTCGCGAGGCGCCGTGCACGAGGGGCTGGTTCCCGTCGTGCGCGAGCTGGACGGCGTGCAGCTCGTGGACGTGGATTCGGCCCGCTACGCCAACGCCGCCGCCGGACCGGAGCTGCCGTTGGAACGGCGCAAGCCGCAGGAACTGGCCTGGCTGTTCTACACCAGCGGCACCACGGGCAAGCCCAAGGGCGTCATGCTCAGCCACGCCAACATGATCGGCATGTGCCTGAATTTCTACGCCGACGTGCAGTCGGTGCAACCCGGCGATGCCATCGTGCATGTCGCGCCGCTGTCGCATGGCGCCGGCCTCTACAGCATTCCGTACTGGCTGCACGGCGCCCTGCAGATCATCCCCGACAGCGGCGGCCTGGACGAAGACGAACTGTCCGCGTTGCTGACGCACTATCGCCGCGTCAGCCTGTTCGCCTCGCCCACCATCGTGCAGCGCATGGTGCGCCACGCGCGCCTGACCGACGGGCCGCAGCCTGGCCTGCGCACGCTGATCGTAGGCGGCGCGCCGTTCTATGTCGAAGACATCAAGGACGCGGTCGCCTGCTACGGCGCGCGCGTGGCGCAGATCTACGGACAGGGCGAAAGCCCGATGTCGATATCGGCCCTGTCGGCCACCCAGATCGCCGAAGCCGTGGCCAGCAACGATGACACCCTGCTGGGATCGGTGGGCTACGTCCAGGCTTCCATCGAGGTCGAGATACGCGAGGCGTCCGGCCTGCCGGCCGCCCCCGGCGAATTGGGTGAAGTCGTCGTCAGCGGGTCGACGGTGATGCAAGGCTATTGGAACAATGCGCGCGCCACCGCCGACACGCTGGCCGGCGGCTGGCTCCATACGGGCGACATCGGCATCCTGGACGAGCGCGGCCTGCTGCACCTGAAAGACCGCTCCAAGGACGTCATCATCAGCGGCGGCACCAATATCTATCCGCGTGAAGTGGAAGAGGCGCTGATGCGCCACGATGCCGTGCAGGAAGTGTCGGTGGTCGGCAGCCCCGACCCCGAATGGGGCGAGTCGGTGCTGGCCTTTGTGGTGTTGAAGCCGGGCGCCCTGGCCACGGAGCAGGACCTGGACCGGCTCTGCCTGGCATCCATCGCGCGCTTCAAACGGCCCAAGCGCTACGTCTTTCTGGAGGAATTGCCCAAAAACAGCACCGGCAAAGTGTTAAAACGCGAACTTCAACAACGCGCGCTGCCGACTCCATGACCCAGTCCTATCCCCTCTTTGGCCGCACGGCTGTCAGCCAGACCGAAAAGGCCTATTGCGCCCTGGAGGAAATGATCGTCACCGGCGAACTGCCGCCGGGCAGTCAGTGGTCGGAAACCACCCTGAGCGAGCGCGTCGGCATCGGCCGCTCGCCGGTGCGCGACGCGCTGCAGAAACTGGCGTTCCAGCGCCTGGTGGAAATCGCCCCGCGCCAGGGCATCTTCATTTCCGAGATCGACTACCAAGGACAGCTGAAGATCATCCAGGCGCGGCGCGAGATCGAACGGCTGATCGTGGCGCAGGCGGCGCAATGGGCCGACGACGGCGAGCGCGCCGAGCTGGCCCGCCTGGCCCGTGAACTCGAAGACCTCAAGGCCGTGAACGACATGCGCATGTACATGCGCCTGCATTTCACGCTGACCAGCCAGATCGGGGCCGCCTCGCGCAACAGCTACGCGGCCGAGTTCCACGCCATGTTGCAGACGCTGGCGCGGCGCTTCCTGTACTTCCATCAGAAGCGCCATCCGGACCTGGTCCAGATCTGCGAGCTGCATATCCAGCAGATCAACGCCATCGTGGAAGGCTCGGTGGAGCGCGCCATCGCCACGGCGGAGGCGCGCAACGACTATGCCGAAAACCTGGCGCGCAACATCCTGATGGAGCTGATCGTCACCTCGGCGGTCACCATCAGCTCGCCGCCGCGGGGCCGGGGCGGCGCGGACTGAAGCGCCGGCGCGGCCTCAGCGCCTCGCGTCCGCCAGGTTCTGCCAGGCGCCGGTGCTGCGCCCTTCTTCCGCCAGGAACTCCACCAGGGTCGGCAAGGCCGCGTCCATCGGGCGATTGGCCTGGATCCGCATCACGTAGCCCCAGGAACCCGGCATGCGCAGCTGCGGCACCAGGGGCACCAGCCGGCCGCTGGCCAGTTCCTCGTCGATCAGCGGCGCGCGCCCCAACGCAATGCCGACCCCGGCGGCCGCCGCCGCGGCCACCGTGCTCAAGCCGCTCAGCACCATGGGCTCCTGCCAGTCGGCTTCGGCCAGCCCCAGGCGCGGGCTCCAGGTGCGCCAGTCGGTCTCGGGGCTGTCCACGTGCTTTTCCTCCAGCCAGCGATGGCGCAGGAAAACGCCGGGATCGCCACGCTCGGCCGGATCGACCAGCGACGGGCTGCAGACCGGCACCACGGTCTCGGTCATGAGCGGAATGTCGCCGGGCTCGGCGATATGCGGCCCCATCGCGCGCACGTGCAGGAACGCCAGGTCGATGTCCTGGCTTTTCCAGGCCGGGTCCTGACTGGCATGCAGATACACCTGGATATCGATGCCGGGATGCAGTTCGATGAAGCGCCCGATGCGCGGCGCCAGCCACATGGCGGCCAGCGAGGGGTTGGCGGAAACGTTCAGGGTATTGCGCCGTTTGCCGCGGGCGGAGGCCCGCACGTTGCGGCAGGCGGTCTCCAGCAGGGTCAAGGCCTGTTGCACGGACGCCAGCAGGTCCGCGCCCGCCGCGGTGGTTTCAGCACGGCGCACCGTGCCGCCGCGGCGCAGCAGGGCCACGCCCAGGTCGGCCTCC
>NZ_DATCUY010000185.1:0-7504 GCF_036567245.1 Achromobacter sp.
GCGTCGCGAACCCGGCATGGGCGGCGATGCCCCCCGTGCCCAGTCCGGCCAGCCGGCTCCGGTCGACGCCGGCAGCGATGCCGACGATACCGAAGAGCCCGATCCCGCCTGCGAGGTGGTCATCGAGATCAACTTCGCCGAAGCCGTGCGCGGCGCCGACCTGCTGCCCTACATGCAAAGCCTGCGCCACGTGGGCCGCAAACCCATGCGCGTGTTTGCCGAAACCGACCAGCGCCGCCACCGCGCGCGCGTCCACGCCGGCGAATCCTATGCATCCATGCAACTGGCCGTGCTGCTGGCCAACCGCAGCGGCCCGCTGACCGCCATCGAATGGTCTCAAGCCTGGGCTCGCGCCCAGGACATGGCCGAGCGTTTCGACGCCACCATCGAAGGTCCGGACCAGCAGGCCGTGCTTGAGCAAGGCGCCCGCCTGGACGACACCTGCGCCGCCCTCGACACCCAGGTCGGCCTGACCCTGCTGCTGGGCGCTGCCCAGCCGGCTGCCGAAGTCCTGTCCGTGGCACGCGACCTTGGTTTCGTTGCCGACGGCAGCCGCCTGGCTTGGCCGGCGGAAAACGGCGTGGCCCGCTTCAGCCTGGCGCGCGGCGACGGCGCGGCCTTCGATGCCGGCATGGGCGGAATCGAACGCCTGTATCTGCTGCTGGACGTGCCCTGCAGCCCGGCGGACGCCCGTGCCTTCGGCCGCATGGTCGACGTGGGTCGCGACCTGGCCGCCCGCTTGCGCGCGGATCTGGTCGACGACCAGGGCAAGCCGCTGGCCGATGGTTCGGAAACGGTCATCGACGAACGGCTCCAGGTGCTGTTCGGTCAACTTGAACAAGCGGGCCTGCCCGCCGGCAGCGAGCGCGCACTAAGGGTGTTTGCGTAAATGAACAGCACGTCTGGCGGTGAAAGCGCGGCGCAGGCCGCAGCGCGCCTGCGCGCCGAGATCGAACAGCACAACGTCCGCTATTACGTCTACGACGAGCCCTCGATCTCGGACGCCGAGTACGACGGACTGATGCGAGAACTGCAGGCCCTGGAGGCTGAGCACCCGGAGCTGGTGACGCCGGAGTCGCCCACGCAGCGCGTGGGCGCGGCGCCCGTCTCCGCCTTCGGCAGCGTGCGCCACGTGGTGCCCATGCTGTCCCTGGGCAACGCCTTCGACGAAGAGGACGTGGTGGCTTTCGACCGCCGCGTGACCGACACGCTGCGCGGCGCGGGCCTGCTGGGTCCGGCGCAGCAAGCCGACTACTTCTGCGAACTCAAGCTGGACGGGCTGGCGATCAGCCTGCGCTACGAGGATGGCCGCCTGGTGCAGGCCGCCACCCGCGGCGACGGCCAGACGGGCGAGGACGTCACTTCGAACATCCGCACCATCAAGGCGATTCCGCTGCAGCTCAAGGGGACGTTCCCCAAGGTGCTGGAAGTCCGCGGCGAAGTCCTGATGAACCGCGCCGACTTCGAAAAACTGAACCAGGCCCAGGCCAAGCGCGACGAAAAGGTCTTCGTCAATCCGCGCAATGCCGCCGCGGGCAGCCTGCGCCAGCTGGACCCGCGCATCACCGCCAAGCGGCCGCTGCGCTTCTTCGCCTATGGCTGGGGCGAGGTCCAGGGCCTGGCGGGCGCACAAGGCGGCCTGTTCGCCGAAGCGTCGGCGGGCGCGGCCGAAGCCTCGCAATTACCCGAGAAATCCCACGGCGCCATGCTGGACTGGCTGGCTTCGCTGGGCCTGCCGGTCAACGTCAAGCACAACCACCGCGCCAGCGGCGCCGAGGGCCTGATGGCCTTCTACGCCAAGGTCGGCAAGCTGCGGCCCGAACTGCCCTACGACATCGACGGCGTGGTCTACAAGGTGGATTCACTGCCCGCGCAGAAGGTGCTGGGCTTCGTGGCGCGTGCGCCGCGCTTCGCGCTGGCGCACAAGTTCGCCGCCGAAGAGGCCACCACCACCTTGCTCGACATCGAGGTGCAGGTGGGCCGTACCGGCGCCATCACGCCGGTCGCACGCCTGAAGCCGGTGTTCGTGGGCGGCGTTACCGTCACCAACGCCACGCTGCACAACGAAGACGAGATCCGCCGCAAGGACGTGCGCATCGGCGATACGGTCATCGTGCGCCGCGCGGGCGACGTGATTCCCGAAGTGCTGGGCCCGGTGCTGGAAAAGCGGCCGGAAGACGCCCGCGAATTCGTCATGCCCACGGCCTGTCCGATTTGCGGCTCCGCCATCGAGCGTCTGGAAGACGAGACCATCGCGCGCTGCACCGGCGGTCTGTTCTGCGGCGCGCAGCGCAAGCAGACGCTCTGGCATGCTGCCAGCCGCAAGGCGTTGGACATCGAAGGCCTGGGCGAGAAGCTGGTGGACCAGCTGGTCGACAGCGGCCGGGTCAAGACCCTGGCCGATCTGTACAGCCTGCGTCCGCTGGAGCTGGTCGGACTGGACCGCATGGGCCAGAAGTCCGCCGACAACCTGGTGGCTGCCATCGACAAGGCGCGCGCGCCGGCGTTGAACCGCTTGCTGTACGCGCTGGGCATCCGCCACGTGGGCGAGACCACGGCGCGCGACGTGGCGCGCCATTTCGGCAGCATCGACGCCATCATGGACGCAGACGAGGAGGCCTTGTCTTCGGTGCCGGATGTGGGGCCGGTGGTGGCGGCCTCGATCCGCCGCTTCTTCGCCGAACAGCACAACCGCGACGTGATCGAACAGCTCAAGGCGCAGGGCGTGAACCCCGTGGCCGAGGCGGCGCCGCAAGCGACCACCCTGGCCGGCAAGACCTTCGTGCTGACCGGCACGCTGCCCAACTGGACGCGCGAAGAAGCCTCGATGCGCATCCAGGCCGCCGGCGGCAAGGTCAGCGGCTCGGTCTCCAAGAAGACGGCCTATCTGGTGGCTGGCGAAGATTCCGGCAGCAAGCTCGTCAAGGCCCAGGAACTGGGCGTGGCGGTGCTGGACGAAGACGCACTGAAAGCCTTGCTGGGCGAGCAGGGCGGCTGAGGCCGCCCGGCCGCCAGATCCAATCAGATGGTGCTGCGCGGCATCATGTCGCGGATGGCCGCGGCCGCGCGCTGCAAAGCCGGCAGATGCTGCCGCTTCAATTCGTCGGGTTCGCGCGATCCGAGCACCATGCTGACGCTCAGGCCCGCTACTGCCTTGCCCTCGTGGTTGTACAGCGGCACGGCCACGCCCGCGAAACCATCTACCAATTCGCTGACCGAAATGCAGTAGCCGTCCTCGCGCACCTGCCGGATCAGCTTGCGCAAGGCGCTGCGCGACACCGTCGTGTAGGGTGTCAGGCGCTTCAGGTCCGCGTTTTCCAGATACTCGTCGAGCGCTTCGTCATCCAGCGTGGACAGCAGCGTGCGGCCCAGCGAATGGGCGTACGCGGGCAGGCGGCTGCCCACCGACAAGTCCAGCTTGAGCAGCTTGGGGCCTTCCTCGCGAGCAAGGAACACGACGTGTTGCCGGTCCAGCACGCCCAGCGAGCAGGTTTCGCCCACGGTCTGCGCGACTTCGCGCATGGTCGCCCTGGTCAGCTTGGGCAGGCTCAGCGAGGCGAAATAGGCGTATCCCAGGTCCATGACCTTGGGGGTGGGCGAGAAATCCCTGCCGTCCTGGCGTACATAGCCCAGCTTTTCCAGCGTCAGCAGGATGCGGCGCGATGCCGCGCGCGTCACGTCCAGTTGCTCGGCGGCTTCCTGCACGGTCACGCTGGCCACGCCCGTGGCGTAGATCTGCAGCAGTTGCAGGCCGTTGGCCAGGCTGTCCAGAAACTCCTCTTTCCTTTCTTTCGGTTCCGGCAATGTCGTGTCCATGTATCGGCGGTCTTGTCGTTGGAAGCTCGATTGTAGTTTGACATCGGCGGTAATCTCCATAAAATGCGAATTAGCGAACAATTGTTCGTTAATTAGATGGGTCGGCCAGGGCACCCGCCCGGTACGTCCCGCATCAACGGAGACATGCCATGTGCAGGAGACTATTGAGCGCCTTGGGCGCATGCGCCCTGGCGGCGGGAATGGCGGCCATTTCCGCCGCCAGCGCGGCCGAGGCCTATCCCAGCAAACCCATCCGCTTCGTGGTGCCCGCCGCGGCCGGCGGACCCACTGAAATCGTCACCCGCCTGCTGGCCGAACGCATGACACAGAGCATGGGCGTGTCGGTCATCGTCGAGGCCAAGCCCGGAGCGGGCGGCAACATCGGCGCGGATGCCGTGGCCAAGTCGGCCCCGGACGGCTACACCATCCTGATGGGCACGATAGGCACCAACGCCATCAACCAGACCCTGTACAAGTCCATGCCGTTCCAGCCGTTGAGGGACTTCGCGGCGGTAACCCAGGTCGTGTCGTATCCGCTGGTCGTGGTGGTCAACCCCAAGCTGCCCATCTACTCGGTGGCGGACCTGATCGCCTACGCCAAAGCCAACCCCGGCAAGCTCAACCGCGCCTCGGGCGGCAGCGGCACTTCCATGCACATGTCCGGCGAGCTGTTCAACGAGATGGCGGGCGTGCAGATGCAGCACATCCCCTACAAGGGCAGCCTGCCTGCGCTCACCGATGTGATCGGCGGGCAAGCCGACCTGGCCTTCGACAGCCTGGTCATCGCCCAGCCCCTGATCAAGGCCGGCAAGTTGCGCGCCATCGCGGTGACCGGCCCACAGCGTTCGCCTGCCGCGCCCGACGTCCCGACCGTGGCCGAAACCCTGTCGGGCTACGCCATGACGTCGTGGATCGGCGTGTTCGCGCCGGCCGGCACGCCGCGCCCCATCGTCGAACGCCTGCAGCAGGAAATCGCCCGGGCGCTGGCCGATCCCCGCGTGCGTGAGCAATTGGTCTCGCAGGCGGCCGATCCGGTAGCCAGCAAGCCCGACGACTTCGCCCGCTTCACCGCCGACGAAACCGAGAAGTGGGCGCCCGTGGTCAAGGCGTCCGGCGCATCGGTTTCCTGAATTCCCAACGAGGAGTGATACATGCAGTCCATCGATTTTCAGGCGCGCCGCAAGCGCGTTGCACAACACGCGCGCGAACTCGGCTTTGACGCCTATCTGGGCACCCGCCAGGGCGCGTTGCATTACCTGAGCGGCGCGTTCATGCCCTGGCGCGGCGCCGTGCTGGTCACTGCAGACGGGCATTGCGAGTTCATCTACTGGGCCATGGACGCCTCGCGCGTGCGGGCCGAAGGCCATCAGATGGAAATGTACGAGTTCGAGTTCTCGGACTTTCCGCAACTGATACGTCAGCGTCTGGAGCACCACGGATTGACGCGCGGCAAGGTCGCGCTGGACCTGTCGCATCCGGGGGCGGCGCAGGTTGCGCCGGGCATGCTGACGGCCGCCGAATACTTCGACCTGACTAGCCACCTGCCCGATATCAGGTTCGAGAACGGCGTGGACGTGATCGACGACGTCATGCTGATCAAGGACGCGGCCGAGATCGAGCGCCTGCGGCATGCGGCGGAGGTGTCGGACTACGGCTTCGAGCAGGGCATGAGCGCGGTGCGGGCAGGGGCGACCGAGAATGAGATCGCCGGCGAAATCGAGCGCGCGATCCGGCGCCGCGGCAGCACCTGGTCCTGGGCCGTGACGGGCGGCACCGAAGTCGGCGCGGGCGAGCGCACCGGATTCCTGCGCGGCGTCACGCAGCAGGCGACCGACCGCGCCATCCAGCCGAATGAATTCGTGATCCTGGACCTGCACCCGCTGCTGGATCTCTACATGGCGGATACCGCCTTGCCCGTGTTCCTGGGCAAGCCGGACTCGGCGCAGAGCAAACTGATCGATTGCTGGGAAGAAACCGTACAGACCATGCTTGCATCCCTGACGCCCGGCCGGCCGATAGCGGAGTGCGCCAGCCGTGGCATCGCCGTGTTCGAAAAGCATGGCCTGAGCGAGTTCGGCCTGCCCCTGTTCGGCCATGGCCTGGGCACCTGCGCGCGTACCCGGCCCTTCATCAACCTGCGCAGCCGCGACCTGGTGACGCCCGGCATGGTGGTGGCGCTGGGCACGCACCTGTACCGCCCGGGCCTGGGCGGCATGCGGCTGGAGTACCCGGTGTTGATCGGAGAGCACGGCGCCGAGCCGCTGGTGCGCACCGAGGCCCGCGTGCACCGCCTTCCCTGAACCCTTGCAGGAGCCTGATGATGAAAGCGACCCCTCTGAGCCCGCTGATCGGCGCGGCCGTGCATGGCGTGGATCTGGAAACGCTGGACGACGCGGCGTTCGAGGATGTGAACGCGCTGTTCCTGCGCCATCAATTGCTGGTCTTCAAGAACCAGCGCCTGTCGCCGGAAGGCCAGTTGCGCTTCAGCCGCCGCCTGGGCGAGCTGGATATCCACGTGCTGGCCCAGTACAACCATCCTGAATATCCCGAAATATTCGTGCTGTCCAACGAGGTCAAGAACGGCGTGCCGGCGGGCATCGCCGACGGCGGTTCGTACTGGCATTCGGACTTCGCCTTCCGCGAATGTCCGGCCAAGGCCACTATCCTCAATGCCCAATTGATTCCGCCGGAAGGCGGCAACACCTTGTTCGTCAATATGTACCGGGCCTACGAGGAACTGGACAGCGCTGTCCAAGCCCAACTGGCCGGCCTGCAGGCAGTGCACCGCTACCGGCGCAAGAGCACCAAGGCCGATGAGGGCACCCGGGTGAAGATGGATGCCAGCCAACTGGCCGGCACGCCGGACGTGGAACACCCCATCGTGCGCACGCATCCGGAGACGGGGCGCAAGGCGCTGTACGTGCATCCCGGCATGACCGCCGAGGTGTCGGGCTGGGGCGAGGTGGACAGCCAGGAACTGCTGGAGCGCCTGTTCGCGCATTGCACGCAGGAGAAGTATCAGTACGCGCTGCAATGGGAGCCGGGCGACGTGGTCATGTGGGACAACCGCTGCGTGATGCACAAGGCCACCACCCGCGAACTTCCGGCCAGCATGCGGCGCACGATCTACCGCACTACGGTCATGGGCGAGCGCCCCGTCTAGGAGCCGCCGGTGGCCGCAAACCCGCCCATTGAACATGCCGCCGGCGTGGCGCAATTCGACTCCCTGCCGCTGGACAGCGGCGAGGTGTTGGCGCCTGCCCGCCTGGCCTGGGCCCGCTACGGTCCGCCGCCAGAGCGCGCGCGCGCCGTGGTGATGCTGCTGCATGGCATATCGGGCAGCCAGCAAGCATTGCGGACGGACGAGGGGGAAGTCCATCCCGATGCCGGCTGGGCCAGTTCCTGGTTGGGGCCGGGGGCGGCGCTGGACACGCGCGACACCTGCGTGCTGGCGTCCAACGCGCTGGGTTCGTGTTTTGGCAGCAGCGCGCCGTCCGGCGCCGCGGCCAGCGCGTTTCCCGACGTATCGATCGCCGATGGCGTGCGCCTGCAGGGGGAATGGCTGCGCGCGATCGGCATCGAGCGGCTGGATGCGGTGGTGGGCTATTCCTATGGCGGCTACCAGGCTTTCCAGTGGGCGGCGGCTGCGCCGCTACCCGTCGGACGGGTCGTGGCGCTGGCCTCGGCG
>NZ_DATCUY010000186.1:0-10538 GCF_036567245.1 Achromobacter sp.
GGGGGGCGGGGATCGGGGGCATGCGGGTCTCCTGGGCTTATCGTCGTTGTATTCGGCCGTCTATCTTTGTCAAAATTGCCAAAGTGCAGCCATGCACGGTATCGTAATTGGCAAATCCCCCAGGAAAGCTGGCGTCCCGCGCCAAAGCCTTTTGCGTCATACGCACAAATGAAAACCGTCAAATTCGCCGAGAGCCTGTCCATCTTCGTCGACGTCGCCCGCGCCCAGAGCTTTTCCGAAGTGGCCCGCCGCCGCGGCATGGTGGCCTCGTCCGTGGCGCGGCAGATCGGCGCGCTGGAGTCCGAACTCAAGGTGCCGCTGTTCGTGCGCTCCACCCGCGCCCTGATGCCCACCGAGGCCGGCGAGGTGCTCTACGAGCGCGCCGTGAAGATCCTGCACGACATGACCGAGGCGCGGTCCGAAGTCATCTCACTGGAGCAGACCGTGCAAGGCCTGCTGCGGGTCAGTTGCCTGCCCGCGTTCGCGCGGCGCTACGTGGTGCCCATGCTGCAACAGCTGGGCGAGCGCCATCCGCAACTGCAGGTGGAACTGGAACTGACCGAGCGGGTGGTGGATCCGGTGGTCGAACGCATGGACGTGGTGGTACGGGTGGGGCAGCAGCCCGACAGCAGCCTGATCGGGCAGCGCATCGGCAGCCACCGCTACCTGATCTGCGCTGCGCCCTCATACCTGGAGCGCCATGGCGTGCCGCGCACGCTGGCGGACCTGTCGCGCCATCGCCTCATCGACCGGCGCCACAGCACCAGCGTGCGCGGCTGGCGTGAACTGGGCGATGGACAGTGGGCGCAGGACGCCAGATTCGTCCTGGAATGCGACGACTGCGACGCGCGCCGGTTCGCGGCGCTGGAAGGGCTGGGCATCGCGCTCATGCCCAACTGGTCCGCGGGCGCGGACATCGGCGCCGGCCGCCTGGTGCAGATGACGTTGCAGGACGCCAGCCCGCCGCCGGAAAGCGGTATCTATCTGCTGCGCGCCATGCCGCGCGCCAATGCGCGCATCCGCGCTTTCACCGAGCAGTTGCGGCGGCAGATCGGTACGCCTTCCGTGTGGGACGCGGCTATCGAAACTGCGCGCGCGGCCTGACGATCCTGGCGCCGGGCTGCGCGGCTGCCGTTGGCGGCTGCGTGGCCCGCTGGCGCGGCGCTTTACTTGGCGTCGTGGAAGATGATGCCCAGCGTGTGCCGCTCACCCTTGCGCAGCCGGCTCACGCCGTGCCGCAGATGGGCGCGGTAGTAGCCGCGCCCCGAACGCACCGGCCTGTGGTTGACGGCTAGCACCACGGCATCGCCTTGCCGCAGCGGCACCACGTCGGCCCGGCCGGCCTGCTTGGGATTGCTCTCGGCCAACAGCAGTTCGCCGCCCTCGAAGTCGCGCCCGGGCTCGTCCAGCAGGAAGATGACCTGGAACGGAAAGACGTGATCGCCGTACAGGTCCTGGTGCAGGCAGCAGTAATCGTTCGCCCGATACCGCAGCAGCAGCGGCGTGGGCCGCCGTTGGCCCGCCGCATGGCAGATGCCGCGGAACTCGTCGTGGGTCGCCGGAAAACGCTCCTCGATCCGCATGGTGGCATGCCAGCGGTTGGCGATCGGCGCCAGGCGAGGATAGAGCGATTGCCGCAAGCCTTCGACCGCGTCGGGCAGCGGATAGCTGAAGTACTTGTACTCGCCCCGGCCGAAGGCATAGCGTTCCATCACGATGCGGCTGCGAAAGCGCGCTTCGTCGGCGTAGCTGCCCGCGAGTTCCTTGCACTGGGCGGAGGTCAGCAGTGCAGGCAGCACGGCGTAGCCGTCGCGTCCGAGCGCGTCTTCGACGGCATGCCAGTCCGCCGCGGCAATCCGGGTTTCATGCGACTCGCGTGGCAGGGTCGATGTGGGCATGGCGCTGGTCGGCATTACGGTGCATCGTGAAAAAACAGTTCCAGGCCGATGCGCTCGCCCTCGCGCACACGGCTGACGGCATGCTTGAGATTGACGCGGTAGTAGCCCTTGGAACCCGGGAAGGGGCGTTCCGCCGTGGCGATGATGGCGGCGTCGCCGAACTTGAGCGGCGCCACCAGCGGACGCGACTGCATGCGCGGACGCTGCTCCGTCATCACGAATTCGCCGCCCTGAAAACCATCGGCGGGTTCGGACAGCAGCGCGATCACCTGCATGGGGAAGACCTGCTCGCCGTCATTCCGCTGATGCAGTGCTACATAGTCGTCGACGCCGAGCCGGTTCAAGTGGGAGAGCGCCCTGGCCTGGCCCGCGCTCCGGTTGCGCGCCAGGAATTCCGCCAGCTCGGCGGGATAGCGAGGACTCGCGGCCATGAGCTCGTTCCAGCGATTGGCATGGCCGGTCAGCCGGCGGTACAGCGTTGCGCGCAACTGCTCCAGCGGCGCCGGCATGCCGGCGTCGAAGTAGTACAGCTCGCCGCGCCCCAGCCCGCTGGATTCCAGGCTTACCCGCCTGGCTTGCGGCGCGTCGATCTGCCGCGCCAGGCTGCGCGCCAGCTCGGTGTCCAGCAATCCGGGCAGCACGGCATAGCCTTCGGCATTGAGCTGCGATCCGATGTCCGCCCAATCCAGGCGCTCCAGGCGGGTCTCGAGGGCGGTCATGCCGCTGTCATGCATAAGGTTCTCATCAGGGTTTGGTTCGTGTGGAAGCGAGCATGCCGTCATGTCGCGTCATGGAAGATGAGGCCCACGGTGTGGCGTTGGCCGCTGCGCACGCGGCTTACGCCATGCCGCATGGCGACCTTGCGCGGGCCGCGCGCTCCCGCCGCGGGCCGTTGATTGACGGTGAACACCACGGCGTCGCCCTGGCTCAGCGCCACGACATCGGCGCGCTGGCCTCTGCCCGCGAGCTCCGTCATGACGAATTCGCCGCCAGTGAAATCCTTGCCAGGCTCAGACAACAGGATGGCGACCTGCAGCGGAAACACATGCTCGCCATAGAGATCCTGGTGCAGGCAGTTGTAGTCGCCCGCGCCATACTGGAGCATCAGGGGCGTGGGGCGGGCCTGGCCCGCCCGGTGGCAACGTTGCAGGAAGGCGTCCAGTTCGGGCGGGTACTGCGTATCCGCGCGCAGTTGTTGATTCCAGCGGTTGGCTATCGGCGCGAGCCGGGCATAGAGCGCATGGCGCAGGCGGTCGAGCAGCGGCGGCAAGGGATACGCGAAGTACTTGTACTCGCCGCGTCCGAATCCATGGCGCGCCATGACGATGCGCGACCGGAAGCGCGCTTCGTCCGGGTACAGGGCGGCGAGCCCGCGGCATTGCGCGGGGGGCACCAGCGCGGGCAGGACGGCGTTGCCGTGGGCAGCAAGCGCGTGCTCCACGTCATTCCAGTCATAGTTGCCGGCTTCGTTCATGTTCCCGTCCCTCGCTTACCGCAGCGCGCATGCCTGGCCCTCCTGATGATTGCAGGCAAGCCCAGTATAGAAATCCAGCGATTTCTTGAAACTCCGTTTGTTGCGCTTGGGCTTTCCAAAAGAAAAACGCCGCGGATGCGGCGTTTTTCAGGCGGGCGGCAACGGTCGCGGCTTACAGGCGCGAGTACGCCTGTTCCAGCTCGCGGTGCAGCGTATCGGCGAAGTCCTCGCGCGCGGGATCCAGCTGCGACAGCAGGCGGGCCAGCACCACGTTGTCTTCCTCGCCGTTCCAGATCTTGATGTAGGTGCCTTCCTTGTAGCCATGCTGCTGGCGGAAGATGTTCAGCACGTTCTTGGACACGTATTGCGTGTAGGCGTCGTTCCAGCTCATCTCGCAGGACGTCATGGTCTGTTCCAGCACCTTGAAGCTGGCGCGGCCGCACACGGCCAGGCCGCCGATCAGTTCCAGCAGCTCGGGCACGTTCAATTGGTCCAGCGCATGGGTCTTGCCGTCCAGCGCGACCGAGGCCGGGCCGGACAGGTCGGCGACCAGCGCGCCGGAGGCGGCGGCGATGTCGCCGCGGGCCTGCACGATGGTGTGCGACAGGTAGAAGTGCAGGATGTCCACCAGCTCCATCTGCACCTGCGGCAGGTCGATGGTCTGCTTCTTCCACCACTTCCAGCCGTAGTGTTCCAGCGCTTCCGCGGATTCGACGAAGGCGGCGCGCAGGAAGCGGGCTCCGCCGTTGACCCAATCCGGATTGATCATGCTGTTCAAGTGGCCCTGCAGCTTCAGCATCGTGGCCGCCTGGGCCTGGTTCAATCCGACTACGTTATTCACTTTCACTCCGTGGTTCATGGGTCTTTCGACAGCGGCGGAAATGTTAGCACCATTGCCCGCGGGCTCAGGCGTTGCCATCCTTGCGGTACGACGAGCGCTTGAGCGGGGGCAGGGCTGCCTTGTTGCGCGGATTGCGCGCGCTGCGGCCGGCCTTGAACAGCATGATGGCAAAGAACGCCAGGAAGATGGCGGGCATGGCTTCATCCAGGTTGAAGCCGGGGCCGCGCAAGGCGCCGACGATGATGCGCACCGCGGCCCAGCCCGCCAGAATGCCGCCCACGGTCAGGATGATGCCGATCTTGCGCTGGGTGGCGTGGCGGGCCATCGACGCCGCGGCGGTGTCCTCCTGCCCTGGAACCGTGGGAGCCTGCCAGGGCTGTTGGGATGGCGGCGCGGAATTGCCCCAGGGCGCGCTGGACAGATTGTCGGAACGGGTGGCAGGCGCGGGTGGCGGCGGGGACACGGGGGAGGCCGCCGGCCGGGAGCCTGAGCGCTTGTCCGGAACCTGGCCGGGCGTTACGCCGCCGGCACGCGTCAGGTTCTCGATATAGCGCGCGAAGTCGCCATTCCTGGGCTCCCCATCTATGGCCATTACCCCTCTCCGGTTCAGTTGCCGCGGCGTTGGCGCGCCGGGACCCGGCGCTTGCGCAGCATGGCTATCAACAGCCCGCATCCTAGCAGCACCGAGAGTCCCGCGCCGATCATCATGGCAATCTGTTGCGCATTGTCCGCCGTGCCCAGGCTGCGCGCCGTGATGTAGCCGGGCGCCAGCATCAACGGCATCCAGAGAATGGCGGAAGTGACATTGGCCAGCTGGAAGCGGCTGTGCCCCATGCCCATCACGCCGGCGACGGTGGGGATGGTGGAGCGGATCGGCCCCAGGAAGCGGCCGATCAGCACGGAGGCGAAGCCGTAGCGGTAGAAGAACAGGCGGGCGCGCGCCACGCCGCTGCGCTGCTGCTTCAGCGGCCAGCGGCGCAGGACGCCGGGGCCGGCCCAGCGGCCCAGCCAGTAGGACAGGGCGTCGCCCACGATGGCGCCGGCGATGCCCCAGGCGATGATGCTCCAGGGGTTCAGGGTGCCGGCGCCGATCAGGCCGCCGGTCAGCAGCATCAGGGCCGTGGCCGGGATGAACAGGCCTAGCAGCACCATCGATTCGCCCAGGGTGAGCAGGAAGGTGATCGGGCCCGCCCAGGCCTGGTTGGCCTCGATGAACAAGGCGATCTGGTCGACGTATTGGTCCATAGATACAAAGTTGAAATTTAGCTGAACGCAATCGGGTATGTTAACGCCTGCGGAACCGGCGGTGCGCCGTATAGTCCGTCTGGATGAAGCTAATTGTTGGAGAGTTATGGATTCGGTTACGCAAGCCGTACTGGGCGCGGGCATACAGGGGGCCCTGCTGGGGCGGGTACAGGGCAGGCGGGCGCTGATCTACGGCGCCGCGCTGGCTACGGTGCCGGACCTGGACGTCCTGATGAGCTACCCGGACCCGGTGTCGCTCATGACCTACCACCGCGGTTTCTCGCATTCGCTCTTCGTCCTGACCGGCCTGGCGGCTTTCCTGGCCTGGCTGATCCGCAAATACTGGCCGCAGGCGCCGTACAGCGGACGCCGGCTGTTCCTGACCTTGTGGCTGGTGCTGGTGACCCATCCGGTGCTGGACGCCTTCACGGTCTACGGGACGCAGCTATTCTGGCCGCTGGCGCTCATCCCCGAAAGCTGGGCGGCCGTGTTCATCATCGATCCGGTCTATACCGTGCCGTTGCTGCTGGCGGTGCTGTTCGCCATCGGCTTCGGCATGACGCGCACGGCGCGCAGGCTGCTGGCCGCGGCGCTGGTCTTCAGCACGGCTTATCTGGGATTCGGGCTGGCCGGCCGTATCGCGGCGGAGGATCGCGTGCGCGCAGCGATGCAGGGGCAGGGCATCGCCGTCAGCGAATTGCGCGCCGTGCCCATGCCTTTCAACACGCTGGTGTGGCGCGTCATCGCCAAGACGCCCGATGGTCACTACTACGAATCGGTCAGCAGCCTGTTCGACCGGGACGCGCCGGAATGGCTGCGCCAACCGCTCAATCTGGACGTGGCGCAGGCGCTGGCGGACGCGCCGCTGCACCAGCGCCTGCGCTGGTTCACGGACGACTGGCTGCGTTACGACATCATCGGCAATGCCTTGGTCGTGACGGACCTGCGCATGGGCATGGCGGGTCATTACACCTTCCGCTTCAAGATGGCGGAGCGCGCCGCGGACGGCAGCTGGCAGACGGTGACCCCTTCCCTCTGGCCCAGCGAGCGCGGCGGTTGGAGCGAGCTGAAGCTGGTGCTGGCCCGCATCCTGCACGCGCAGCCGGCCTTGCCGCTGGCGCAGTGGTCGGAGTTGTCGACGCGATAGGCTGGGACGCGGACTATGCGATGACCGGCGGCCGCGATAGCGGCGCGCAGGCCTGCTCGTAGGCCTCGGCCGCCAGCAGCAGCTGCAGGTCCCCGTGGTAGGGGGCAACCAATTGCAAACCCACCGGCAGGCCATCCTGGCCCAGTCCGCAAGGCACGCTGACGGCGGGGTGGCCGGTGAGATTGAACAGCATGGTCCACGGATACCAATGGGCGCGGATGTCGCCGTACGAGCGGCCGTCGATGTCCATGGTGTCGAATATGTCCGTGCCCAGCGGCAAGGCGGTGCGCGACATGGTCGGCATGGCGAGCAGGTCGGCCCGGTCGAACAGCGCCTGTACCTTGCGGTAGAGCGCGGTGCGCGCAAACATGGCTTCCTGGTATTGCTGGGCGCTGAACGCTGCGGCCGTGGCGATTTGCCGCCGGAATGTGGCGCTGTAAGCGTCGGGTTCGCGCTCGATCAGGGGCAGGAAGCGGGTGCGCCACACGGTGTGGTTGATGACGCGCCAGATCGGCTCGACATCGAAACCGGCGCCGTCGAATGGCTCGACTTCCGCTCCCAGGTCGGCCAGGCGCGCCAGCGCCGCCTCGAACGCGCGCCGTACGTCGGCAGCCACGGGGCGGTCGGGAGGCGCGGCGCAGTAGCGTATGCGCTTGCCGCGTAGCGTCTCGGAGATGGCAGCAGCGCCGGCATAGTCGGCCTTGGGTACGCCCAGGGACCAGGGATCGCAGTCATGCGGGCCGGCCATGGCCGCCATCATCAAGCGTGTATCGGCCACTGTGCGCGTGGTCGGCGTCACGTAGGTCTGGTTGCCGATGGCATCCTGCGCCTGGCTGTGCGGGATCGCGCCCAGGCTTTGCTTGAATCCCACGACGCCGTTGCATGCTGCGGGAATGCGGGTGGAGCCGCCGCCATCGCTGGCCACCGCCAGCGCCGTGATGCCGGCGGCCGTTGCCGCCGCGGCGCCGCCGCTCGAACCGCCGCAGGTGCGTTCCAGGTTCCAGGCGTTGCGGGTATGGCCGAATAGCGGGGAATCCGTCATGGATTTGGATCCGAACTCTGGCGTCGTGGTCTTGCCGATCAGGATGGCGCCTTGCTGGCGCAGCCGTGCCACGGCCACGGCGTCTTCGGCCGGCACGTTCGCGCTGAACGGCACTGCGCCGAAGGTGGTCCTCACGCCCGCGGTATTGACCAAGTCCTTCACCGTGTAGGGCAGGCCATGCAAGATTCCCGGCGCATCTCCGCGCATCAGCGCGGCTTCGGCAAGCCTGGCCTCGGCGATGGCCTGGTCGGCGCACAAGGTGATGAAACAGTTCAGGACGGGCTGCAGGCGCTCGGCCCGGTCCAGAGAGGCGCGCACCAGCTCGACCGGGGACACCGCCTTGGTTCGGATCAGGCGCGCGGCCTCGATCGCGCTCAACTCGCAAAGAGAATCGCTCATCGAATCCACGTTCCGCCTACTCGTCGAAGGAAATGCCGGCGGCCTTGACGATGGGGGCCCAGTGCGCGCGCTCCACGCCGATGCGGCGCTTGGCGGCCTGCGCGTCCTGGGGTTCGACCAGGAAGCCCGCGGTCTGCAGCTTTTGCACCAGCGCCGGCCGCTTGCCGGCCGCGACGAACGCCTGTTCCAGCTGGGCGACGGTGGCGTCCGGCGTGGCGGCGGGCGCGTACACGCCATACCAGCTGGCGGCATGCTGGTATTGCGGGTAGCCCTGTTCCAGCAGCGTCGGCACATCGGGCAGCGTGGGCAGGCGGCGGCTGCCAGCCACGCCCAGGAATTTCACCTTGCCGGCGTTATACAGCGGCAGCATGCTGGCGACGGCGTCCCAGCCCATCGATACCTCGCCGCCAGCCACGTCCACCAGCATGGGCGCGGCGCCGCGGTAGAGCACCGGTACGACCTCCAAACCGTTCTGGCCGCCCATTTCTATTGTTCCCAGTTGGCCGGGGCTGCCTTGCGTCGCCAGGCCCAGGGTCGCCTTTGAACGCGCCTGTTTGGCCCATTGCACGTATTCGGCCATGTTGCCGTAGGGCTGGGCAGCGCCCGTGACGGCGCCGGTAGGCACGTCTGCCACGAGGGCGACAGGGCGCAAATCATGATCCGGGTCGTATCCCAGCTTCTTGTAGGTCAGCGGAAAGATCACGAACATCGGCGACGAGCCGAGGTACAGGGTAAGCCCGTCCGCCTTGGCGCGTTTCACCACGTCGAAACCCAGCCGTCCCGATGCGCCAGGACGATTCTCGACGATGACATTGGCGTACCCCGCCGCCTGCAATTGTTCGGCATAGGCGCGGGCCACGGCGTCGGCAGCGCCGCCCGCGGCATAGCCGACCACCAGGCGCACCAACTTGTCGTCGCCGGCGGGTTGCTGGGCCATGGCGCCGGGTTGCAGGCATGCCGTGGTCACGGCGGCAAGGATGAAGGCGAGAAGTCGGGGGCGAACTGGCAAGGAGGTCTCCTGTTTGCGCTGTATGGCTCCTGCGGCATTGACGGCCGCGGAGCGGCTCATGGCCACGCGCTATGGCGTTATGATCGGCTCGCTTGGGTTTACCGTATAGTGAATTATTCGACTAAGGTATTGAGAAAATGGTCAAGCTGCCGTCCATCGAATCGCTGGCTTTGCGCCTGAAGCTGCGGCATCTGCAGATTGCGTTGGCATTGCGCGACGCGGCCTCGGCCAAGGAGGTGGCAGCCGCCGCCAACGTGAGCGAATCGGCCGTATCGAAGACCCTGGCCGAACTGGAATCGCAACTGGGATTCAGGCTGTTTGAAGGCATCGGCAATGCCAAGCGTCCGACGGAAATGGGCCGCCAGGTCTTGCCCATGATGGAGGCCGTGGTGGCGCAGGCGCGCGGGCTGGCCCAAACCGTCATGGACGTGCGCGGTGGGCACCAAGGCGAGCTGCGGATCGGCGTGGCCACGGACATGGGCAAACTGAGCCTGGCGCCGTTGATCCATGGCTTCAACCAGGCGCAGCCGGGCGTCGTCCTCGACGTGCAGGCCGGCGGATATCGCGCCATGGCGGACCTGCTGCTGGACGACAAGCTGGATGCGCTGGTGTGCTACGACGCGCCCGAGCTGATCGCCCCCGGCCGGGGCCGCTTGCGGCTGGTGGCGCCGCAGCCCTTGGTGGTTGTCGCCAATGCGCGGCTATCGCCGCTGGCGGCGCGGCGGCGCCTCACGCTGAAGGATCTGCACGCCCAGCCCTGGTGCAAGCCGCGTCCGGGGACGATGATGCATGACAAACTGACGGCGCTGTTTCTGCGGGTCGAGCTGGGCCTGCCGCCGCGTGGCATCCAGGTGAGCGACCTGCTGCTTACTGACGAGTTCATCCGCAGCACGGATTATCTGGTCATGCTGCCGCTAGCGGCGGCGCAACGTCTGACCCGCGCAGCCGAGGCCGTGATCCTGCCGGTCGACCTGCACGAACACAACCCGCCCACCATCATCGCTTGGCAGCGTGCCGCCGAACGGCATCCCCCGCTCCATCGATTTCTGCAATTCTGCGGTGCGCCGCAGGACGGAAAGACAATCGAGTAGAGGTTCCATCCCTCAACTTGCTGATCCAGCAGGCTTCTGCTCCCGGCAACCCCGGGGGCTTTTTCATGGCGTTTTCGTATTGACCGCCCTCCAGGCCCTGCATTATTCTTGTTCAACTTACAGGAACATAAGTTCCGATTTATGGAACAAGCATGAGTATTCTCGATGGCGTCCAGCGCGTGCTGGGGCTGTACGCGGAAGGCGCGTCGGAGCTGAGCTTCACCGAAGTGGCGGCGCGCCTGTCCATGCCCAAGAGCAGCGCGTCGCGCCTGCTCAACCAAATGCAGCACTACGGGCTGCTCGACCAGGACGCCGCCACGCGCCGCTACCGCGCCGGGACCATGCTGGCCCAGGCCGTGCGCGCCGGCATGGCGGCGACGCCGCTGGACGAC
>NZ_DATCUY010000187.1:0-6260 GCF_036567245.1 Achromobacter sp.
GCATGGCCCGCGCCGCCTGGTGCCGGGCCAGAAACCCGGCCTGCGCGTCCTCCGGCGCGCGCTGCTCGAAGCGCACCTGGGCCGGAAACGTCTTCAGGCGGTTGGGATAGTCCAGCAGCGCTGGCCGCAACGCGGCCACAATGGCGGCCTTGTGCGCATCGTCCCAAGGCCGGCTGCCGCTCACGACCGCAAGCGCGCCGTCCGCAGCCACCTCATAGGCCTCGCCCGTCGCGTCCACCAGAAAGCCCGTGGCGCGCGCCTCGTCCGCATCGTTATAGGAATAGCCGACCCAGTAATGCGTCTCGCCGTTGCGCGGCGTCCTGACGCTGACCCGTTCCTCGCGCGACGCCTTCCAGGAAGCCGGATCTATCGCCAGCGGCCCGGAGCGGAAATCCAGCTTGAACTCCTTGCCCGTCTCGCGCACGTAGCGGTACAGGTACAGCCGGTTCTCCAGTTGACCCACCAGCACCGCGTCCTTGACGTTCTCGGTGCCCCACACGCGCCTCTCGGGTTCCTGCAGCGGATAGCGCGACAGCCGGATGGACTCGATGACTGCGCCGATGTCGGAAGCCGTGGCCAGCTGCGGCATGGCGGCAAGGCCGGCCAGCGCCAGCGCGACGGCGCCGCACAGGCGGGAAACAGCGGGGCGGAAGGAACGCGGCATGCGGAAGCTTCAGGGGACGGATAAGAAGGCGCCGATGATACGCGCCTTCCCGCGGCAATCCGGAAAGCGCCGCCATCGGTGCTTTGCCGCAAAGACTGCGGACAAGTTTCGTTATATATTCGACAACATAACGATTTCATTAACAGTTTAATTATTCTGCGCCCACGCTCCTCAGCCATGCACGCCGTTTCGATCGCCCCCGCAACAGCCCCGGCCGGTAGCGCCGAACCCCCCCTGCGGTTCGCTGGCGCCTTGCTGCGCCATGCGCCGCCGGGCCATCCCGACGCGGGGTTCTTCGCCACGGTCATCGGCAAGAGCCTGGCCTGTGGCGACCTGGGACGCAGCGGCCTGTCGTCCCGGGAGCTGGAAGGGCTGATCGCGCGCCTCTTTCCCGGCGCGCTGACGGGACACGATTCCGCGCTGGCCGCCTTGCGCGAGCAAGCCGCCATCTACCCAGCCCGCAGCATGGATACGGCCCAGGCGGAATTCATGCGCCTGCTGCGCGCGCTGCTGGACACCTGGGCCACACCCGGCGCAAGTACCACGCCCTGGGTCAGCAGCGTGCTGGCGCATGCCTGTCTGCGGCCCGACCATCTGTGGCGGGACCTGGGCCTGTCCGGCCGCGAGGACGTGACCTTCCTGCTGGCGCGCCACTATCCGGGACTGGTGGTGCGCAATGTGCGCAATCTGCGATGGAAGCAGTTCCTGGCCTACTCCGCCTGTGAGCAGGCGGGCCTGCCGCCCGCCGCCGCACCAGGCTGTCCGGCCTGCGAAGACTACGGTTTCTGCTATCCGGACATGCCGGACTGAGCGCCAGCCTCAGAACCGGTAGGTCGCGCCTACGCCCATTCCCAGGCTGCGTCCGGCCGCCGGTTCGTAATAACGTCCGTTGGTTTCGTTGACGATCACCGACCCGGCATAGCGCCGGTCGAACAGGTTGTCCACACGCCCATAGGCGTTCAGTTCCCAAGCTCCCGCCTTGAGCACGTAGCCCGCGCTCAGCGCTGCCACGAAGTAGCCGGGCGCGTCGCCGTCGTTGGCGTCGTTGACATAGATCTTGCTGAGGAAACGCCCTTCCAGCGAGGCCTGCCAGCCTTCCGGTGGCGCCCAGGCCAGCGAGGCATACGCGGCCTGGCGCGCGATGCCGGGGATCTTGTTGCCGGCGCGGATATCGCCTGGCCCGTCGTCGGCATAGCGCGCATTCAGCCAGGTATAGGCGAGCTGCGCGCGCCCATGGCGCGCGAATTCGCCGGACCAGCCCAGTTCCACGCCATCGCGCCGCGTACGGCCGGCGTTCTGATAGGTGGTCCGTCCGCCCGAGCTGCCCGCCGACACGATCTCGTCGTCGGTGCCGGTATGAAACACGGCGGCGGTCAGCAGGCCACCCGCCATGCTGGCCTTCACGCCGGCCTCCAGATTGGTGCTGAGCGCGGGCGCCAGGCCGAAATTCAGGCCAGGCAGGCCGCCAGGACGGTAGGAAATCTCGTTGAGCGTTGGCGTCTCGAAACCCCGACCGTAGGAAGCATAAAAGCTCAGGTCGGAATTCGGCGCATAGCGGATGGCCGCCACCGGCAAGGCCTTGCGATACCGCGCATCGCCGCTGTCGTCGGCATTGCCGGACACGATGTAATGGTCGTTGGAGTCGAAGCTGACGGTGCTGTAGCGCAGGCCCGCATCCAGCGTCCAGCGCTCCGACAGCTGCCAGGAGGCCTGAAGGTAAGGATCGGCGTTGTAGACGGTATTGGTTTCGTTACGCCTGAGCGCGCCCTGCACGCCCAGTTGGCGGCTGGCGCCCTCGCCGCTGAAGTTCTGGTAGCCCTTGCGGTCTTCGCGCATGGAGTCGTAGGCAAAGCCGCCGACCAGGGTCAGGGGCCGGCCCGCCATCGCCAGCTCGGAGGTCCAGCGCAGGTCCGCGCCGCCGTACTGGCGCTTCAGATCGATGACGCCGCCGGCCTGGGTCGGCGCCATCTGCGCGGCAGGGGGAATCGCCTGGTATTGCGTGGTGTCGCGCTGGCCGTAATAGACCATCACCCGCAAGGTGTTGCGGCTGTCCACCATGCGCTCGTAAACCGCGCCGCCCTGGGTCTGCCTGACCGTCTTGCGAGTGTCGTATTGCTGCGCCAGCGGAGCCGCGCGCGGATCGTCCTGGAATTGTCGGTAGGTCAGTCCCAGCGGATCCTGCGCCTTGAGGTCCACGCTGTTGGCCACGATGGTCAGCCGACTGGCGTCGTCCAGTTGCAGGCCCAGCTTGGCATTGCCCAGGTTCTTGCGCGCGGCGCTGTGGTCGCGGTAGCCGTCGGTGGTGAAACGCGTCAGGTCCAGCACGTAGTCCAGTCCGCCGCTGGCGCCGTTGGCGCGGGCGCCATAGCGCCAGGTGCCGTAGCTGCCGCCCCAGCCGCTGGCCGCGAGCGACGGCGGTTCCACGCCGTCCTCGGTAAACACCTGGATCACGCCGCCCGAGGAATTGCCGTACAGCGCCGAAAACGGACCACGCAATACTTCAACGCGGCCGATGGACCCAATGTCGATGTTCGACGTCTGCCCTTGCCCGTCCGGCATGGTTGCCGGTATGCCGTCCACGTACAGGCGCACGCCGCGCACGCCGAAGGTGGAGCGCGCACCGAAGCCGCGGCTGGATATCTGCAAATCCTGCGCGTAATTCTGGCGGTTCTGGATCTGCAGGCCCGGCACGCCGGCCAGGCCCTCGGACAGGTTGATGCCCGGCTGCTGCAGGCGCATGGCCGCGCCTTCCACCACGTTCACCGACGCGGGCGTGTCCAGCACCGAGGTGCCCAGGCGCGTCCCCGTCACCACCACCGCGGGCAACAGCGGTTCCGCCTCCTGGGCCCAGGCAGCCCCCGCTGGAAACGAGGCCAGCAGGCCATGCACGGCCCAGCGCCCCATGCCCGTACGCCACCACTGCCGCTGCGCCAAACACGCCTCCTGTAGGGGCCGCGGCGGGAATCGGTTCTAATACCCGCCATGGATAAATCGCAAGACATCGAACGCCGCCTGCTGGAGCTGGAGGTCAAGGCCAGCTTCTCGGACGATATGCTGGAACAGCTCAACCAGATCATCGTGCGCCAGCAACAGCAGATAGACCGGCTGATGCGTGAAGTCGCCGACCTGCGCCAGCAGTCGCCCGAGGGCGGCGCCCCCTTCCGCAGCCTGCGCGACGAAATACCGCCGCACTACTGATACCGGCCGCGCCCGCCGCGCCGGTCTTCCCCGCCTGCACCCAGAACCTCATGGAACTACCCGCGTTCCAGGCCTTCGTTTGTCTGGAAAGGGCGTCCCCAATTCCATAAATGGAAAATATATCCAAATAAACCGACTATCTTTCCACTGATGGAAATATCTTTTACCGATATACGGGTTTATCCCTACTCCGATTCAGCGCACTATTGAGTCATCGGGAAACAGCAACGAACCAGACGGATAGGCCGCCGATTCGCTCCCAAAGCTCTTGAAATCGGAGATTTACCATGAAGACCCTCGCTACCGCTTTGATGATGTCCCTGGCCGCGCTGAGCGCCGGCGCCTACGCCGCCTCGCCCAACATCGAACCCAACAACGTTCCGTTCCAAGGCGTCTACGGCACCCCGTATGAAGGCCCGACCCGCGCCCAAGTGCAGGCAGAACTTGCCGCCGCCAAGGCTGCCGGCCAAATGGCCGAAGTGGAACCGAACAACGTTCCGTTCCAAGGCGTCTACGGCACGCCCGCCACCGGCAAGACCCGCGCTGAAGTGCGCGCCGAACTGGCTGCCGCCCGCGCCGCCGGCCAGATGGCCGATGTGGAACCGAACAACGTGCCCTTCCAAGGCGTCTACCACGCCAACTAAGCGCACGCAGATTTACCCCTCCCCTTGTTGTACCTTGGCCGCCAGCATCTGGCGGCATTTTTTTGTCTGTTCGCGTACTATCGCCCCAAGATCAGGCATAACACTACGACTCAACAGGGAGCCCATCTTGAAACACACCCGCGTTCTCGCCTCTTTGCTGGTGGCTTGTGGCATTTCCGCGCCGGCGCTCGCCGCGCCTCCGGTGATGCTGAACAATGCCATCATCACGCAGATCCCCAAGGGCGATCAGCCCTCGTTCCACGAAGCCGTGGCGCAATCGCTGAACAGCTCGGCCGACGGCCAGCGCACCCAATGGAGCAGTACGCACCAGCCTAAAAAGGCGCCGCCCATCACCGTGCAGCTGACGCCGACGCAGACCAGCAAGGTCAAGGACGACCGCGTCTGCCGCTTCCTGGTCGGCGATTTCGCCCGCGGCGCGACCACTGAAAAGTGGCAGTTCTGGTTCTGCAAGCAGCCTGACGGCACCTGGAAGGCCAGCCGCAACTAAGGTCGCGTTGCGCTGAACCCCCAGCGCGAAAAGCAACTTCTGCGCCAGCGCGAACCCCAACTTCTGCGCCAGCGCGAACCCCAACTGCTGCGCCAGCGCCAAAAAATGCGCGCCGCTCCTTGATGGAGCGGCGCGCATTGTTTTGTGCCGCGTGCGCGCCCGCCGTGCAGGCGCGCGCAAGAACCGGATCAGGCCGAGGCTTCCACCCGGTTGGCGTCCAGCACCGTCATCGCGGTCATGTTGATGATGCGGCGCACGGTGGAGCTGGAGGTCAGGATGTGCACCGGCGCATTCGCGCCCAGCAGGAACGGACCCACCGCCACGTTGCTGCCCGCCGCCGTCTTGAGCAGGTTGTAGGCGATGTTGCCGGAGTCCACGTTCGGGCACACCAGCAGGTTCGCCTCGCCCTTGAGCGACGAGGACGGCAGGATCCGCATGCGCAGCGCTTCGTCCAGCGCGCAATCGCCATGCATCTCGCCGTCGATCTCCAGGTCCGGCGCGATCTCGCGCACCAGTTCCAGCGCCCGGCGCATCTTCGCGCCCGAAGCCGAACTGCCCGACCCGAAATTCGAGCGCGACAGCAGCGCCACCTTGGGCGCCAGGTACATGCGGCGCATCTCGTTGGCGGCGGCCACGGTGAATTCCGCGATCTGTTCGGCCGAGGGCTCGTCGTTCACGTGCGTGTCGACCAGCACCACCGTGCGCTCGTTGAGCAGCAGGATGTTCATTGCCGCGTACACGTTGTGGCCGGGACGGCGCCCGATCACTTCGTCCACGAAGCGCAGATGGTCGTGATAGGCGCCGACCGTGCCGCAGACCATGCCGTCGGCATCGCCCAGGCGCACCATCATCGCGCCGATCAGCGTCAGGCGGCGGCGCATTTCCACGCGCGCCATTTCCTTGGTGATGCCGCGGCGGCACATCAGTTCCCAGTACGTCGTCCAGTACTGGTGGAAACGCTCGTCGTATTCGGGGTTGGTGACTTCGACGTCCTCGCCCAGGCGCAGGCGCAGGCCAAGCTTCTCGATGCGCGTCAGCAGCACCGACGGACGGCCGACCAGGATCGGACGGGCCAGGCCTTCGTCCACCACCACCTGCACGGCGCGCAGCACGCGCTCGTCTTCGCCTTCGGCGAACACGATGCGGGCCTTGCCGCCTTCGCGCACGATGCGCTTGGACGCCGAGAACAGCGGCTTCATGAAAGCGCCCGAGTGGTACACGAACTGCTGCAGCTGCTCTTCGTAGG
>NZ_DATCUY010000188.1:0-3261 GCF_036567245.1 Achromobacter sp.
CTGCATCGTCGCACCCGCGCGCTCCACCTGCTGCGAGCCTGCGCCAACCTTGGTCACCGAGTCCTCGATCAGGCCCTTGATTTCCTTGGCCGCCTGGGCGCTGCGCTGCGCCAGCGAACGGACTTCGCCCGCCACCACCGCGAAGCCCTTGCCCTGCTCCCCGGCACGCGCTGCTTCCACCGCGGCGTTCAGCGCCAGGATGTTGGTCTGGAAGGCAATACCGTCGATCACCGACACGATCTCGGAAATCTTGCGCGAGCTGGCCGAAATGCCTTGCATCGTGCTGACCACTTCCGACACTGCGGAACCGCCACGCTCGGCCACGTCCGAGGCGCTGGCCGCCAGCTGGTTGGCCTGGCGCGCGTTGTCGGCGTTCTGCTTCACGGTCGAGGCCAGCTGTTCCATCGAAGCCGCGGTCTCTTCCAGCGAGGCAGCCTGCTGCTCGGTACGGCTGGACAGATCCGTGTTGCCCGCGGCAATCTCGTGAGAACCCACGTTGATCTCATCCACGCCGCGGCGCACCGACGCCACCGTACGGGTCAAGCTTTCCTGCATGCGCTTCAGGGCGGCGAACAGCTGACCGATTTCGTTGGTGTTGCGTACGTCCACGCGGGCAGTCAGGTCGCCGCTGGCGATGCGGTCGAAGTGATGCCCAGCTTCCTTCAACGGCAACAGCACGCGGCGGCGCAGGAAGACATAGGTGGCGAACACCAGCAACGCAGCGACCACGCCGCCGGCACCCACGGCCATCAGGACGAATTGGTAGCGCACCTGCGCCACCTCATGAGCATCCAGCATCTTGCTGGCGCGCCAGAAATCAAAGCCTTCGATCGCGCGCGCGTAGCGCCCTTCCAGGGCGTCCTGCACCGTCTGAACCTGTTTCTGGTAGGCGGGCATGTCCGCCTTTTCCAGCGAGGCCACCAATGGCGCCAACCCTTGCCGGACCAGCGCGTCATAGGCCTGGTCGATCTCTTTCAGGGCGTCGGCGGCTTCGGCGGGCCGGGCCAGACTCTTGTAATACTCGTACTCGGCCTGCCCCTTGTTCATGGAGGCCTTGGCGCGTTCCAGCAAGCCGGCCGCCTCGGACGACAAGCCCTGGGTCAGCAAGGTGGGCTGACCCACGTTCTTCACGATGTCCGCGTAGTTGGCAGCCGCCGCGCGGCCCAGGCCGGCCATGGAATCCTTGTAGCTGGAGACGACGCGTCCGACCGCATCGTCCAATTCTTGCGATTGCTTGATCTCCGCCAGGGTGCCGTTGCTGATGCGCAGAGACAGCACACCCAGTGCGGCTCCGATCACCAACATGAATGAGAAAAACGCCAACACCCACAACAGGCTGCTGCGTATCGTCATGTTCGCGAGAAACTTGCGCATCACAAGAACCACTCCTAGACTGAAATCGTTAAAGGAAAGCGCCACATTGGATTCAATATGGCGCTTCTACCTCCCAAGCAGGCCACTCCGATCAGGACGCGACCTTCTCCACCAGCGCCATTTCGTCGCTGGTCATCATTTTTTCGATATCCACCAGAATCAGCATGCGTTCGTCCACCGTACCCAGGCCCGTCAGGTACTCGGTGGACAAAGTGGCGCCGAACTCCGGTGCCGGACGGATCTGGCCCGAATTGAGCATCAGCACGTCGGACACGCCGTCCACCACGATCCCGACGACGCGGCGATCGAGGTTGAGAATGATGACCACGGTCTGCTCGTTGTATTCAACGCGGCCCAGGTTGAACTTGATGCGCAGGTCGACGATGGGCACGATGATGCCGCGCAGGTTCGTCACGCCCTTGATGAACGGCGGAACATTCGCGATGCGGGTCACCGTGTCGGCGTCGTAGCCGCGGATCTCCTGCACCTTCAGGATGTCGATGCCGTATTCTTCGTCGCCCAGCGTGAACACCAGGAATTCGCTGCCGACATCTTCATTGCGCGCGGATTGCGCTTGCGGTTTGGCTGCCATGAGGTTTATTTCTCCATCAATTCAGAATGGCTTCGGGCTGCGACCAACGCTCACGGTTGGCGCGCGCAAGCGCAAATACGTCGACAATCAGGGCCACGCTGCCATCGCCCAGGATGGTGGCGGCGGAAATGCCCGGCACCTTGCGGTAATTCGATTCCAGATTTTTCACCACGACCTGGTGTTGGCCGATCAGGTGATCCACCAGCAGCGCAAAACGCCGGTCTTCGGCCTGCATGATGACCGCGATGGCCTGCGTAGGGTCGGTCTGGGCCTCGCCGACCGAGAACACCCGGTGCATCTCGACCAGCGGCAGGTACTCGCCACGCACGTGCATCACGCGCTCGTTGCCGGCCACCGAATAGATCTGGTCATTCGTGGGCTGCAGCGATTCGGTCACGTGATTCAGCGGCAGGATGAAGGTTTCCTCGCCGACCCGCACCGACATGCCGTCCAGGATGGCCAGCGTCAGCGGCAGCACGATGCGCGTCGTGGTGCCATTGCCCGGCTCGCACGACAGCTGCACATGGCCGCCCATGTCCTGGATGTTCCGGCGCACCACGTCCATGCCCACGCCACGGCCGGAAATATCCGTGACTTTTTCGGCGGTGGAGAAGCCCGGCGCGAAGATCAATTGCCAGATTTCGTCGTCCGGCGAATTCTCGTTGACCGGCAGGCCTTGGGCGATCGCCTTCTTCAGGATCTTGTCGCGGTTCAGGCCACCGCCGTCGTCGCTGACTTCGATGACGATATTGCCGCCGTTATGCTGGGCGGACAGCACCAGCTGCCCGACCGGATCCTTGCCCGCGGCGACGCGCTTTTCGGGCGTCTCGATGCCATGGTCCAGGCTGTTTCGCACCAGGTGGGTCAGCGGGTCGATGATGCGTTCGATCAGGCTCTTGTCCAGTTCGGTTGCGCGGCCATGGGTTTGCAGTTCGATCTGCTTGCCCATCTTGCTGGCAATGTCGCGCACCAGGCGCGGAAAACGGCTGAACACGTAGTCCATCGGCATCATCCGGATGGACATGACCGCTTCCTGCAGGTCGCGGGCATTGCGTTCCAGCTGTTCCATGCCATTGAGCAGGCGGTCGTGCAGCACCGGATCCAGAGTCGAAGCCGTCTGCGCCAGCATCGCTTGCGTAATGACCAGTTCGCCCACCAGGTTGATGACCTGGTCGACTTTCTCGACGCCGACGCGGATCGAGGTGGATTCCTTGTCCGCATGGGCCGGCGCCGCCGCGGCGGGCCGCGCCACACGGGCGGACTGTGTGATTGCCTCGGCGGCCGCTGCCGACTCG
>NZ_DATCUY010000189.1:0-6330 GCF_036567245.1 Achromobacter sp.
CGGCGCTGGGGGTCAGGGGCTTCATGAATGCAGCGTTCGGCTTGCGCGCGGTCGCGGGTTTGGAGGTTGTGGCCATAATGCGGCGCTCCTTCTCTGGCTGTTGGAAAAATTGTCCTGCGGCCGGAGCATAACGTGTCTCTCCCGTAAAGACAAAGGCATTTATCCTCTGTAGCAACTAAAATGCACGGACTGTCCTCCCTACATCGTCATTCTGTAACCTCCTATGTACGCACGATCTCCTTTGGAATCAATTCGCCTCTTTCATGACGAATTGACGGCGCTGCGGCGCGATTTGCACGCGCATCCCGAATTGGGCTTCGAGGAGGTACGGACCTCCGGCATCGTGGCCGGCGCGCTGGAGGCGCTGGGGATCGAGGTGCATCGGGGCATCGGCAAGACTGGCGTGGTGGGCGTCATCCGCGGCAAACGCTGCGACAGCGGACGCATGATAGGCCTGCGCGCCGACATGGATGCCTTGCCCATGACCGAGGACAACGACTTCGGCCACAAGTCGACCAAGCCCGGCCTGATGCACGGCTGCGGCCACGACGGCCACACCGCGGTGCTGATCGGCGCGGCCAAGTACCTGTCGCAGACGCGCAATTTCGACGGTACCGCGGTGCTGATCTTCCAGCCCGCCGAAGAGGGCCGCGGCGGCGCGCGCGCCATGCTGGAAGACGGGCTGTTCGATACCTTTCCGTGCGACGCGATCTATGCGCTGCACAACTGGCCGGGCCTGAAGCCAGGCACGATAGGCATCAATCCCGGGCCGATGATGGCTGCGGCGGATCGCTTCGAGATCCTCATCACCGGACGCGGCGGCCACGGTGCGCATCCTTATCAAACCATCGACCCTGTCACGATTGCCGGCCAGATCATCACGGCGTTGCAGACCATCGTGTCACGCAACGTGAACCCGCTGGATTCGGCGGTGGTGTCCATCGGGTCCTTGCAAGCCGGACATCCTGGCGCGATGAGCGTGATTCCTCGCGAAGCGCGGATGGTGGGTACGGTGCGGACTTTCCGCAAATCCGTCCAGGAAATGGTGGAGACCCGCATGCGCGAACTGGTGTCCGCGATTGCGGGCGCCTTTGGCGGCAGAGCTGAAGTGACTTACGAACGGATCTATCCGGCGACCTTGAACACGCCACAGCATGCCAATCTGGTGGCCGACATCGCCACCGAGATGATAGGCAAGGAGAACGTCGTGCGCGATCTGACGCCGTCGATGGGCTCCGAGGATTTCTCTTTCATGTTGCAGAGCAAGCCTGGCGCATACTTCCGGCTGGGCCAGGGCGGAGCCGATTCCGGTTGCGTGCTGCACAACTCGCATTTCGATTTCAACGATGCCGTCATTCCCCTGGGCAGCGCGATGTTCTGCGCGCTGGCCGAACGGGGCATGCCGCTGGCAGATTAAGAAGCCTACCCATGTCTACTCAAAATACGACTCAGCTCACCATCACCCGCCCGGACGACTGGCATCTGCACCTGCGCGACGGCGCGGCCCTGGAGGCCGTGGTTGCCGACAGCGCGCGCCAGTTCGCGCGGGCCATCATCATGCCCAATCTGAAGCCGCCGGTCACGACCACCGAGCAGGCGCTGGCCTATCGCGGCCGCATCCTGGAGGCCCTGAAGAAGGCGGGCGGCAATCCCGATGGCTTCACGCCGCTGATGACGCTGTATCTGACCGACAACACCACGTCGGAAGAGATTTTCCGCGCCTACGAGTCGGGCCAGGTCTACGCCGTGAAGCTTTATCCGGCAGGCGCCACCACCAACTCGGACGCCGGCGTGACCGACTTGCTGGGCAAGTGCGCCAAGGCGCTGGAAGCGCTTGAAAAGTGCGGCATGCCGTTGCTGGTGCATGGCGAAGTCACAGACCCCTCGATCGACCTGTTCGACCGCGAGGCGATCTTCGTCGAGCGCGTGATGAAGCCCCTGCGCCGCGCGTTCCCCGCCCTGAAAGTGGTGTTTGAACACATCACGACGAAGGAGGGCGCGGAGTATGTGCGGGATGCCGAAGGCCCGATCGCCGCCACGATCACGCCGCAGCACCTGCTGTACAACCGCAACGCGATTTTCCTGGGTGGCGTGCGGCCGCACTTCTACTGTCTGCCCGTCCTCAAGCGCGAGACCCACCGCCTCGCGCTGGTGGAAGCGGCCACCAGCGGCAGCCCGCGCTTTTTCCTGGGAACCGACAGCGCCCCGCATGCGCGCGGCCTGAAGGAACATGCCTGCGGCTGCGCCGGCTGCTACACGGGCTTGCACGCCATGGAGCTGTACGCGACGGCTTTCGACGCCGTTGGCAAGCTGGACAAGCTGGAAGGCTTTGCCAGTTTCCATGGCCCGGACTTCTACGGTCTGCCGCGCAACACCGGCACGCTGACGCTGGTGCGCGAGTCCTATGTGGTGCCTGAGGAAATTGCGTTCGGCAATACCACGCTGGTTCCGCTGGCGGCGGGCGAGGCGCTACTCTGGCGCGCACGCGCCTAAGCAGCTGCGCCACGGCGCAGGCCGGCAGGTTCGAGACAAGAAAATGCCCCCGAATTCGGGGGCATTTTTCGTACGCCTCTATATGTATATAGAGACAAGCTGATTACAGCGCGCTTTCGCGCCGTGCTTCCAACAGTTCCCAGCGGGAAAAGCGCTCTTCGAGTTCGCTTTCGAGCTTGGCCAGTTCGCCATTGATGCGCTCGACCTCGGCGGGTGCGTCGCGGTACAGGCTGCCGTCGGCGAGCTTGCCGGCGAGCTCGGCCTGCTGCGCCTCGAGCGCGGCGATGGCGTCGGGCAGACCCTCCAGTTCGCGCAGTTCCCAAGAGTTCATCTTGGAGGACTTGGCGGGTTTGGGGCGAGCCGCCTTGGCACGCGCGGCAGCGTCATCGGCAGGCCGGGAGGCAGGGGCGGCGTCTTCGGCCGGGGCCGCCGGCGCGGGCCGTTGGGCGACCCATTCGTCGTAGCCGCCCACGTAGTCGCGCCAGCGGCCTTCGCCTTCGTAGGCGATGGTCTGCGTGACGACGTTGTTCAGGAAGGCGCGGTCGTGGCTGACCAGCAGCACCGTACCCTGGTATTCCTGCAGCAATTCTTCCAGCAGTTCCAGCGTTTCGATGTCGAGGTCGTTGGTGGGTTCGTCCAGCACCAGCACGTTGGCGGGGCGGGCGAACAGGCGCGCCAGCAGCAGGCGGGCGCGTTCGCCGCCGGACAGGCTGCGTATGGGCGAGCCGGCGCGGGCGGGCGAGAACAGGAAGTCGCCCAGGTAGCTCATGACGTGCTTGCGTGCGCCGCCGATTTCTACCCACTCGCTGCCCGGGCTGATGATGTCGATGAGCGTGGCGTTTTCGTCCAGCTGCGCGCGCATCTGGTCGAAATACGCGACCGCGACATTGGTGCCCAGGCGGGTCGCGCCGCTGTCCGGCTGCATCTCGCCCAGGATCAGTTTGAGCAGCGTGGTCTTGCCGGCGCCGTTGGGGCCGATGATACCGATGCGGTCGCCACGCAGGATGGTGGTGGAGTAGTCGTCCACCACGATCTTGTCGCCAAAGGCCTTGTTGACGTGGTCGAGTTCGGCGACCAGCTTGCCGGAGCGCTGCCCTTCGGCAAGCGCCAGTGAGACGTCGCCGACGCGCTCGCGGCGTTCGGCGCGATCGACGCGCAGCTGTTCCAGCCGGCGCACGCGGCCCTCATTGCGGGTGCGGCGGGCTTCGACGCCCTTGCGGATCCAGACTTCTTCCTGCGCCAGCAGCTTGTCGAAGCGGGCTTGCTCCAGGCGCTCGGATTCGAGCCACTGGGCCTTGCGCTCCTGCCATTGCGAAAAGTTGCCGGGAAAGCTCAGCAGACGCCCGCGGTCGAGTTCGACGATGCGGGTGGCGACGGAATCCAGGAAGCGGCGGTCGTGGGTAATGATGACCGCGGCGCCTTTCCAGGTGCGCAGCATTTCCTCCAGCCAGGCGATGCCCTCGAAGTCCAGGTGGTTGGTGGGTTCGTCCAGCAGCAGCAGATCCGGCTCGTCGACCAGGGCGCGCGCCAGCGCGACCCGCTTGCGCGTGCCGCCGGACAGGCCGGCGATCTGCACGTCGGCCGGCAGGCCAAGTTTTTCGAGCACCGAACGCACGCGCGACGGGCGCTGCCAATCTTCGTGATCACCCTCTACATTGCAGACGACATCGAAGACGGTGGCGTTTTCGTCCAGTTCAGGTTCCTGTTCGACCGTGGCCACGCGCAGCCCCGAGCTGCGGGCGATGTCGCCGTCGTCGGGCTGGGTCCTGCCGTCCAGCAGTCTCAGCAGCGAGGACTTGCCGGCGCCATTGCGGCCGATGAGGCCGATGCGCTCGCCAGCCTGGATGGCGAAATCGGCGTGATCCAGCAGCGGATGGTGGCCATAGGCCAGCTGGATGTCGGTAAGGGTGATGAGCGTAGCAAGGGCCATGTGGTGGGTCGTGTCTGCGGCGTCTGACTGAATCAAGGCGTATTGTCGCAGGAACCCCGCAACGCCGTTTGCGTGGTCCGCGCCGCAGGCCCTTCGGGGACAGAGCCGACGGGTGTAATAGAATACGCACCGCAAGGCGGGTTGGACGATCGCGGTGGATGCGAATCCATCGAGGAAGGTCCGGACTCCACAGGGCAGGGTAACGGCTAACGGCCGTCCGGCCGCGTCTTCGGGCGCGGTTGAGGAATAGGGCCACAGAGACGAGTCTGCGGGGTGGGCGCGCATCGCGCGCACAGATACGGCCATCTCCGTATCGCGCCGTCCGGCAACGGACGGCGGCATCGCAGGGTGAAACGCGGCAACCTCTACCCGGAGCAACATCAAATAGGCATGCGTGTGGTCTTCGGATCGCGAAGGGCGGCTCCGTCCAAGCATGCGGGTAGATGGCTAGAGCGGCTCAGCAATGATCCGCGTAGAGGAATGATCGTCCGCCAGGGAAACCTGGTGTACAGAATCCGGCCTATAGACCCGTCTTGCAACTCATTCTCAACGCGAGCGAGGTTCGAACCGGAACCTGGCATCGCGGCGGGCGGGTCGGCCACTTTTTCGATCGTCACAATCCCGGAGTCCGGCGCAAAGCCTCGCCAACCGGAGCAATCGACCGATCGTAAAACAATGCAAAGCCATTGTTAGCCGCCACTTCTGAAGAAGGACTTTTAGATAGTGCCGCAACCTCCTGATTTATTGGGAGGTTTTTCTTTTTGCGGATTTACATATTGATCTAAGTCCTTGTTGTGATTGAAAAAATTGCAACCACGCGCTTGACCGCCCTGATCCCATACCGTAGAGTGGGAAATAGTAGGAAATTGTGCAATTAAGTGGGGTAAAAGTGGTGTTTCAGGGAAGCAGCGCGCTCACGCTGGATGCCAAGGGACGGATCTCGATTCCGACCCGGCATCGTGACGCGCTCATGTCGCAGGCCGATGGCCGGCTGACCCTGACACGCCACCCTGACGGCTGCTTGCTGGTCTACCCGCGGCCGGAGTGGGAAAAGAAGCGCGAGCAGATTGCCGCCTTTCCCATGACGGCGCGCGCGTTGCAGCGGCTGTTGCTGGGCAACGCTCAGGACGTGGAACTGGACGGCTCCGGCCGGGTCCTGATCGCTCCTGAACTGCGCAACGCTTCCGGTATGACGCGCGATGTGATGCTGCTCGGTCTGGGCGCGCACTTCGAGCTGTGGGACGCCGCTACTCTGGCCAGCCGCGAGGCTGAGGACCTGGCCAAGGGTATGCCGGATGTGTTGAATCAGTTTTCGTTCTGAAAAAGTTATGGAATTCGAACATCGGCCCGTTCTGCTGGAGCCGACGGTGGACGCGTTATTGCTGCCCGACTTCGGCGGCAAGGGCGCGACACGGTCGCATCAGCAGGTCGGGCCGGCTACGGCTACGCGAGCGGAGGACGGCGTCTTCGTCGACGGCACCTTCGGGCGTGGCGGGCACAGCCGCGAACTGCTGGGCCGTCTGGGCAAGGCCGCCAGGCTGGTGGTGTTCGACAAGGACCCAGAGGCGATCGCCGTAGCCAATGCGTTGGCGGCAGCGGACCCGCGGGTCACCGTGGTACATGGCGGCTTTGCCACCATGGCCGAAGAATTGGCGCAGCTCGGCATCGGCAAGGTCGATGGCGTGATGCTGGATCTGGGCGTTTCCTCGCCTCAGATCGACGATGCCGAGCGTGGTTTCTCGTTCATGCGAGACGGCCCGCTCGACATGCGGATGGACACCACTCGTGGTCCCACGGTGGCGGATTGGCTGGCGCAAGCCAGTGTGGATGAGATGCGGGAGGTCATAGCGGATTATGGCGAAGAACGGTTTGCTTTTCAGGTTGCAAAGGCGATTGCTGCTCGCCGC
>NZ_DATCUY010000190.1:0-2920 GCF_036567245.1 Achromobacter sp.
CAGCGACGGCTCGCCTGGTCGTGCTGGCCAGCACCGCGCGCGCCGCGCTGGGCAACGACCCCGCGTCCATCCATGCCGCGGTGGCCGAACAGCAGCGCCCCGCGCTGGATGTGTCCTTGATAAACGCCAAGGGCTTTCCCATCTTCGCCGCGCGCGCGGCACATCTGGACACGGAGTTACTGCGCGACGCGGCAGCGGGGCAGCAGGCTCCCAAAGTGGCCCTGGCCGAGGACATCGTCCGGGCCACCGCGTTGCTGGGCGATGTCGTCCAGACCCTGTCGCAAGAAGCCCGCGCACGGGTGCTGGACAGCGGCACGCCGGAACGCGACGACGCGTGGCCGCTGCTGCAATTGGAACTGGCGCTGCCCGTGCAGTGGCCTGAAGAAGCATGCGACCATGCCTGCAAGCAGGCGCGCGCGGCGGCCGTCTGGCCAGACTCCCGTCTTGGCATGCGCCCCCACGCCGCGAAAAATGCGCTGGACAGCGATAGCCTGCTGCGCCAGCTGGCCCAGGAACCGTTGACGCCCGCCATCGCCACGCTGCGCCTTGTGGCCACGGCCGATTCCTACATCGACGCGAATCGCGTGCAGGACTGGGAGCAACAAGGCGCGCTGGCCGGCAACGCCACGCCGCAGGGCCGCATCCCCGGCGAAGCCGCGGCCGGACTGCTCGTGGACCTGGCCTTGGGCAGGCAGGACGCCGGCACGCCGGTTGCGCCGCCAGAAGGCGCAATGACGTTGACGTTGTCAGCCACGGCGCAGCGCGCCACCGCGGCCGATGCGCGGGGCGCCATCAACGAACCCATGCTGGCGGCGTTGGCGACGCAGTTTCTGGAACAGCACGCGCAACCCGCCGACGCGATTGCCGCCCTGGTCAGCGACGCCGATCATCGCGGCAGCCGCCCGCTGGAAGCGGCCGGATTGGCCAGTACGCTGTTTCCCAAGCTAGACCCAAACCAGGACTGCCTGGCCGTCGGGGCCGCTTGCGGCTACACCGGCGCGGCCTCACACCTGTTGACCCTTGTCGTGGCCAACGAGGCCTGCGCCCAAATGGAAGGCCCCGTGCTTGTCGTGTTGACCCAGGACCCCGCGCTACGCGCATGCGCGCTTGTTGCACCCGCGCTTTCCCCCTCCGCCTGACCCACAAAAAAACAGTCAAAAATCATGCGTAGCCCCTCAGGTTTCTTTTCCGGAATATCCAGCGCGCTCAGCGAAGGCCGGCATTGGTCGTCGCGCCTTCTGGCCAATCCGCGCACCTTCATGGCGATCGGCCTGCTGGCCTTGGTGGTGTTCCTGTTCCTGTTTGCCGACACCGCCGAGATCGGCCTGACCTGGGCCGCCATCGCCCTGGGCATTTTCCTGTTCCTGTGGCTGTGCGTGTTCGTGTGGCGCCGCCGGCGCACGCGCCATGCCAACAAGAAACTGGGCGACATGCTGGAGCAGCAGGCGCAGACCGGCGCCGCCGCCAACCGTGGCGAGGTGGATGCGCTGCGCGCCCGGCTGACGCAGGCCGTGCGCACCATCAAGACGTCGAAGATCGGCCAGGTGTCGGGCAATGAAGCCCTGTATGAACTGCCCTGGTACATCGTGATCGGCAACCCGGCCGCCGGAAAAAGCAGCGCGGTGATCAATTCGGGCCTGCAATTCCCGTTCGCCGACAAGAACGGCGCGGCCGTGCGCGGCGTGGGCGGCACACGCAACTGCGACTGGTTTTTCACCACCGAAGGTATCTTGCTGGACACGGCCGGCCGCTACTCGGTGCACGAAGAAGACCGCAACGAGTGGATGGGGTTCCTGGACCTGCTTAAGCGCCATCGTCCCAAGGCGCCCATCAACGGCATCATCGTCGCCGCCAGCATCGAAGAACTGACGGGCTCGGGTCCCGAATTCGCGATCAATCTGGCCAAGAACCTGCGCCAGCGCGTGCAGGAGCTGACGGACCGGCTTGAGGTGTTCGCGCCGGTCTACATCATCTTCACCAAGGCCGACCTGATCTCCGGCTTCAGCGAGTTCTTCTCGGACTACGACCAGCACGAACGCGACCGCGTCTGGGGCGCCACCCTGCCCTATGGCGCGGAAGAGAACCGCGACGTGCTGGCGCTGTTCGACGAGCGCTTCGACGAGTTGTACGAAGGCTTGAAGGAAATGGGCACCGCCCAGATCTCGTTGCGCAGCAACCGCGAGCTGCCCCCCGGCCTGTTGACCTTCCCGCTGGAATTCGCCGGCATCAAGCCCGCGTTGCGGACCTTCCTGTCCACCCTGTTCGAAACCAATCCGTTCCAGTACAAGCCCGTGTTCCGCGGCTTCTACTTCACCAGCGCCTTGCAGGAAGGCGTATCGCAAAGCACTTCCACCGAGCGGCTGGCCGAACGTTTCGACCTGCACCCCGCCCAGCGGGCGCAAGCGCGCAACGTGTCGTCGCACAATGGATTCTTCCTGCGCGACCTGTTTTCCAGCGTCATCTTCGCCGACAAGAAACTCGTGCGCCAGCACGCCAGCCCGGCCAAGACCCGCATGCGCTACCTGACCTTTTTTGGTCTGGTGTTGGCGCTGGGCCTGGTGTTGGGCGGTTGGAGCTGGTCGTACCTGGGCAACCGGCAACTGGCGCAGAACGTGCAGGCCGACATGGACAAGGTGGTGCGCCTGCAAAGCGAACGCACCGACCTGCAGAGCCGGCTGGAAGCCATGGAGATCCTGCAGGACCGCATCGAACAGCTGGACCGCTATTCGTCCAGCCGGCCGTGGTCGCTGGGGCTGGGCCTGTACCAGGGCGACGTGCTGAAGGAACGCCTGCTGGCCGAGTACTACAACGGCGCTCGCCAATTCATGCTGACGCCCGTAAAGGCCAGCCTGGAGGACTTCCTGGCCAAGGTGGACATCTCGGCCGCCGCGGCCGCCACCGGCGGCACGCCGCAGCCCGC
>NZ_DATCUY010000191.1:0-11472 GCF_036567245.1 Achromobacter sp.
GGCGCGCAGGCGTTGCGCGCCCAAGGCATCGGCGCGCGCCGCTTCAAGTTCGCCGCGCGCGCGCTCGAGCTCCAATTCGCCGCCGTCGCCCGCCTCGAAGCGCATCTGGCTCAACGCAAAGCCGCGTTCGCGCAAGGCCAGTGTTTGTTGATAGATGCGGTGCTGGGTATCCAGCTCCCGGATCAGGAAGTAGGTGTCGGCGACGTCGGCCTGCAAGGCCAGCAGTGTCAGCCGGTACAGCGCGCCGCTACGAGCCTGCTCTGCCGACGCAGCGCTTATGGTCGAGGAGACGCGGCCGAACAGATCGGCCTCATACGCAACCGCGGCCTCGGCGCGCCATAGGGTCCGGGTCGAGGCTGGCCCGTCGTCGCGTTCGCTGTAAGACGCTGGAGACTCCCGCTGGCGAGTCGGTCCGAAGCCCGCGTCCAGCCGGGGAAACAGCGCGGACTGCGCCCGTTTGTGCTGGGCGCGCGAAAGCTGCAACCGCGCATAAGCGGCTTGCAGCGTGGGATTGGCGTCTTGCGCGGCGGATTGCAATGCGTTGAGCGCGGGATCCTGGAACAGGGTCCACCAGTCGCCGCGCAGCGCGTCGTCGGCTGGCTGGGCGGTTGTCCAGGATCCCGCCGATTCCGCGCGCGCATGTTTGTAAGCGGGCGGGATCGGGCCGGTGTCGGGGGCATGCGCCGGTCGCAACGAGCAGCCGGCCAGCGCCAGCGCCGACAACGTCAGTCCGAAGCGCATGGCGCAATGAGTCATGGCAGAGGTCATGTTATGGATTTCCCAGCAAGGCGGAGGTCTGGTCGGCGCCGCGGTCCGGCCCGGTGGGCGTACCGGCAGCGACAAGATGGCGTCCGAACCGCGCGTAGACGGCAGGCAGCACGAATAGCGTGAACAGCGTGCCCACCAGCAAGCCGGCCACCAGCACTGTGGCGATCGCGCGCTGGCTGCCCGCGCCGGCGCCGCTGGCGAACAGCAGCGGCATCAGGCCGCCGACCATGGCGGCCGTCGTCATCAGGATGGGGCGGATTCGCGTGGCCGCGGCCGCGCGCACCGCTTGGACGCGGTCCAGTCCCCTCAGGCGCTGCTCAAGGTTGGCGAACTCCACGATCAGGATGCCGTGCTTTGTGATCAGACCTATCAACGTGACCAGCCCGATCTGGGTGTAGATGTTGAGCGTGGCGTAGCCGAAGAACATGGCGGCCAGCGCGCCGCAGGCGGCGAGCGGCACCGTGGTGAGGATCAGCAGCGGATCGCGGGCGCTCTCGAACTGGGCGGCCAGCACCAGGAAAATGAAGGCCAGCGCAAAGGCGAACGTCAGGGCAAAGCCGCCTTGTTCCTGCAGATACTGCCGCGATTCGCCCAGGAAGCTGGTCTGGAATCCCGCTGGCAGACTGGCGGCTTCGGCCTGCAGGAAGGCGACCGCCTGACCCAGTGGCACACCGGGCGCGGGGATCGCGACCAGCGTGGCGCTGTTCAGCTGATTGAACTGCGTGAGAGCATTGGCCTCGACGCCTTTCTCCAGCGAGACCACGGTGGACAGCGGTACTTGTCCGCCGGTGGCGGTCCTGACATGGAACAGGTCCAGGGACTCGGCGTTCAGGCGCAGGTTGCGCGGCGCCTGGGGAATCACGTCGTAGGAACGGCCCTGGGCGCCGAAGCGATTGACATAGGACTCGCCGACCAGACGCGCCAGGGTGTCGCCTATCTCTTTCATGCTCAGGCCCAGGTCGTGCGCCTTGGCGCGGTCGATCCGCACCAGCGTGGTCGGATTGCTGAAGGTCAGGTCGGAATCCACGAAGGCGAACTGCCCACTGGCGCGCGCCGCCGTTTTCAACTTGTCCATGGCGTCATGGACCGCCCGATGGCCGGCCGGGGAAGACAGCACGAACTGCACGGGAAAGCCGCCGACGGAGCCCGGCAGGGGCGGCGGCAGGAAGGCGGAGCCCGCAATGCCCTCGATGCCCGGCAAGGCCGCCTGCAGGTCGGCCATGATGGCTTCGGCGCTGCGGTCCCGTGCTACCCACGGGCTCAGCATGACGCCAGCCCAGCCTTTGTTGAGCGCACCGCCCGCGCCGGACACCATATACACGGTAGCGGCTTCCGGCAGGGCCAGCAGCGCGGCCTCGACCCGTTTGGCCTCAGCCTCCAGGAATTCCAGGCTGCTGGCTTGGGGGCCTTTCATGTCCACGATGATTTCCCCCTGGTCTTCCGCGGGGGCGAGCTCCGACTGCAAGCCGTTGAACAGAAGAGGGAGGCTGAGCAGCACGCCAGCGCCGGCCAGCAGTACCGGCCGGGTGTCGCGCAGCATGCGCTCCAGCGCGCGCTCATAGGCGCCCACCAGCCTGGCGGTCGCATGCTCCACCGCCCGCGCGTAGCGGCCGGGCGCCTGCCGGCGCATCAGCCTGGAGGCCACCATGGGAGACACGGTCAGTGCCACCACGGCGGATACCATCACAGCCGCGGCTAGCGTGAAGGCAAATTCACTGAACAGCGCGCCCGTCAGTCCGCCGGTCAATCCCAGCGGCGCGTAGACCGCAACCAGCACGGCGGCCATGGTCAGCACGGGCCCGACGATTTCACGCGCGCCATTCATGGCGGCATCCAGCGGCGATTCGCCTTCCTCCATGCGGCGATGGACGTTTTCCACCACGACGATTGCGTCGTCCACCACCAGGCCGATGGCCAGGACCATGGCCAGCAAGGTCAGCAGGTTCAGGCTGAAGCCGAACGCCAGCATGGCTGCCGCCGCGCCCAGCAGCGATAGCGGAATGCTCAGCACCGGCACGGCCACCGCGCGCAGCGAGCCGAGGAAGATGAAGATCACGAGCACCACTTCCAGGCTGGCAATGCCGAACTTGCCGAGCACATTGCCGATCGCGGCATCGATGAAGACGGTGACGTCGTACGGAATCGCCATCTTGGCGCCGTCGGGCAGGTCCAGTCCGGCCAGAATCCGACGGACCTCGCGGGAAATGTCCAGCGGATTGCCGCCAGGCGTGGCCATCACTTCCAGGTACGCGGCGGGTTCGCCGTTCATGCCGGCGATCTGGTTGCGGCTTTGCGCGCCGATCTCGACGGTGGCGATGTCTTCCATCCGCACCAGGCTGGGGCCGCGCTTGACGACCAGTTCGCGAAAGCCCTTGACGCTATCCAGGCTGGTGTCGGCGCGCACATTCGTCACGACGAGCGCGTCGCGCAATTGGCCTGGCGCCGCCTGGTAATTGTTGTCCCGGATCGCCGATTCGACATCAGCGGCCGTGATGCCGTGGGCGCCCATGCGCAGAGGGTCTAGCCAGATGCGCATCGACAGCGCCTGTCCGCCCAGCACATTCACGGCGGCAACGCCGTCGACCGTGCTCAGCATGGGCTTGGCCACGCGCATCAGGTAGTCCGTGATGCCCGTCAGGGGCTGGCCGGCAGGCGCGGTGAATCCGGCGTAGACCACCCCGATGGCGCCGGGAGACTGCCGCACGACCACCGGGTCGTAGGCGTCCTCGGGCAGCAGATAGCGCACTTCGTTGACCTTGGTCAGGACCTCGGTCAGCGCGGTGTCTGAGTTCGCGTTCAAGCGCAGGTAGGCGTTGATGGTGCTGCGCCCTTGTTCGGACGAGGAGTTCAGGTATTCCACGCCTTGCGTGGTGGCGACGGCCTGCGCCAGCGTGGCGGTGACAAAGCCCTGCATCAGGTCCGCGGACGCGCCCGGATATTCAGTGGTGACGGTGACCACGGCGCTTTCGATGCGCGGATACTGGCGCAGCGGCAGGTCCAGCAGCGCGCGCATGCCGACCAGGGCGATCAGCAGGGCGAACGCGGTGGTGAGGATAGGGCGGCGGATGAAGAAGTCGGTGAATGACATGGCGTCTTACTCTCCCGCCAGGCGCGGACGGACGGCGGCGCCGTCGTGCAGGTTGATCTGGCCGGCGATGACTACCAGATCGCCGTCGCGCAGATCCGTATCCGACAGCGCGACCTGGCCGTCCCGGGTCGCGCCGGTCTGCACGGATACGAGCCGGACGCGCGCAGGGTCGTCTTTGCGCACGGCGTAGACCGTTACGCCGGACAGGGTGCTTTGAACGGCTTCGGCCGGCACGATGAGCGTGGCGGTGCTGGCGGGCAGCGATACGCTGACTCGGGCATACGCGCCGGGCCATAGGCGGCCAGCCGCGTCCGGCGCAAGCGTGGCGCGGACCCGCAGCGCGCGGTTGCCGGCGTCGATCTGTGGATCGATCGCGGTAACCTTGCCCGCCAGCGGCGCCTGGCCGCCGCCGTCGTCGCCGACGGACACGTCCAGTCCGAGCCGCAATGCGGCGGCGTGCCGGTCCGGCACGGTGAAATCCACATGCAGCAGACGGGTATCGGTCAGGGTGGCGATAGGCGTGCCCGCCTCGACGTACTGGCCCAGATTGATCAGCCTCAGCCCCAGCGTGCCCGCGAACGGGGCGCGTACCAGGCGCTGGGCCAGGTCTTCTTCTCCCTGTGCGACCTGGGCCCTGGTTTCGGCGTGCAGCGCCGCGTGCTGTTCGTACTCGGCGCGCGACAGGGTTTGTCCGAGCAGGCGCTTGGCGCGCTCCAGGTTGGCCTGGGCCAGCGCGGCCGAGGCGCGATGCCGCTCGAGCTCGCGGCGCACCGGGCCATCGTTGATCTGCACCAGCGGCAGTCCGGCCGCGACCTGCTGGCCGCTGGCGAAATGGATGGCGGTGACGCGCCCCGCGACCTCGGGCGCCACCAGCACTTGTTGTTCCGCCACGACGGTGCCGATGGCCTGCAAGGTAGCGGACAGCGTTCCGACCCGGGCGGGCGCCACCAGCACGGGAATGGGTGCGGCGTCACCCGCCGACGCGGCTTGGGCGGCGGTTGCGGCCTTGCGTTGCGTGTCGTAGAGGTAGAGACCGCCGATGGCGGCAAGAACAAGCGTGGCGGTCAGGGCCAGTTTGCGGCGGGCAGTGCGCGGCGGCGCTGGGTTCGGGTTCTGAGACATGAGGCCCATACGTAGAGTCAATGTAGCTGCGCTAAATGCGCAGGTGGCAAGACCCGCAATGGTAGGGAGGCACTCTCGCGTGGGGAAACGATAAGTTCTCCGTTATGGATTTAGTTTTTCTCACCTCTTTGCGGAATGGCGCGCGAGCCTGCATGCCGGCGTTTGCGCAGTTGCGGTCTAAGATCCGTACCCATGCCAATCCGTAACTCCGAACCGCGGCCGCTGCTCACGCTGCGCGGCCTGTATAGCGAACGCGTTTCCCCGGTAAGCCTGGATCTGGCCCCTGGCGAATGCGCGGCGATCATGGGTCCTTCGGGCTCGGGCAAATCCCTGTTGCTGCGCCAAGTGGCCGACCTCGATCCGGGGCATGGCGAAGCCTTGCTCGACGGCAGCTTGCGCTCGGGCATGCGGGGCTACGAGTGGCGCCGCCAGGTCATCTATTGCCAGGCCGAGGCAGGCTGGTGGGACGACCGGGTGGCGCCGCATTTCACAGACCACGCCCGCGCCTTGGCCATCATGGAGCGCCTGGGGCTGTCGGCGGACAAGTTGGACGCGCTGGTGCATGAACTTTCCACGGGCGAGCGCCAGCGCCTGGGCCTGGCGCGCGCGCTGGCGCTGGCGCCGCGCGTGCTGCTGCTGGATGAGCCTACCGCCGCGCTGGATCAGGCGGCTACGGACCGGGTCGAAGAGGAACTGCGGCGCTATCTGGCTGGCGGCGCGGCGGTGCTGATGGTGACGCACAGTCCGGCCCAGGCCGAGCGTCTGGCGCGCCGCTCCTGGCGCATGGAACAGGGCAGTCTGGAGCCGCTATGGACGTGATCAAGCTGCAGGCCACGGACCTGGCCATTGCTTCCGTGCTGGTGCTGCTCAGCGCCGGCATTTCCTTCGCCTTGCGCTTGAACCTGCAGCGGCAGGTGCTGTGGGCGGCGCTGCGCACGGTGGTGCAACTGCTGCTGGTCGGCCATATCCTGCGCATCGTGTTCGCGCACGCGGCGCCCTGGCTGACGGCGCTGGTGGTGGCGGTGATGATGGCGCTGGCTGCCAGGGAGGTTGCCGCGCGCCCCAAGGCCAGGCTGACGCAGCGGGGCAACGGCTGGGTCGGCGCGATGGCGGTGGCGGGAACCACGGTCATCACCGTGTTGTTCATCCTGAGCACGGCGCTGCGCCCGGACCCCTGGTACGACCCGCGCTACACCATTGCGCTCATCGGCATCGTGCTGGGCAGCGTCCTTAACGCCGCCAGCCTGGCCCTGGATGGCGTACTGTCGGGCGTGCGCCGGGAGAAGCTGGCGATCGAAGCCCGGCTGGCGCTGGGGGCGACGGCGCACGAGGCATTTTCGTCCTTGCTGCGCGAGTCCGTGCGGCGCGGCATCGTGCCCAGCATCAACCAGATGTCGGCGGCCGGCATCATCACGCTGCCGGGCATCATGACCGGGCAGATCATTGCCGGCATGGATCCGATAGAGGCCGCGAAGTACCAGATCCTGCTGATGTTCCTGCTGTGCGGCGCCAGCGGCATGGCCGCCATGGCCGCAGCCTATGGCGCGATGCGCCGGCTGACGGACGAGCGCGGGCGGCTCAGGCTGGACCGGCTGCATCCCGGATAGCAATTCCAGGCGCATTTTTTCCGGAAATTTCATGAAAGCTTGACGCGCGCTTGGCGATACTGCGCGCAATCTTGCATTTTCCTGAACCTTTTCCGGATCCCCATGCCTTTTGCTTCCCGTTCCGCGGCGCCCCCGCAGCAGCCTGCCTCCAGCCTGCGCCGCCTTCTTGCGCGCGCCTTGCGGGAGCGCCGGGCATGAGCGTTTCGATGACGGCATCCCTGGCGCCCACGACCCGCCGCAGCGCTTTGCCGGGCTGGCTGGTGCTGGCAGTCCTGGCCTTGTGGCTGGGCGCGCTGGCCTGGGCGCGCTGGCTGACCCTGCCCGACGAGGGCCGCTACGCGGGCGTGGCCTGGGAGATGCTGCGCAGCAACTCGCCCATGGTGCCCTTGCTTGACGGCATGCCGTACTTCCACAAGCCGCCGTTGTATTACTGGCTGGCTCAGATCAGCTACGCCCTGTTCGGGGTAAATGAATTCAGCGCACGGCTGCCGTCGCTGCTGGGCGCCTGGAGTGCGGGCGCCGGACTTTATGCCTTCGTGTCGCGCTACCGCGATGCCGCGCAGGGGCGCTGGGCGCTGGTGATACTGGGGTTGATGCCGCTGTTCTTCGGCGCGGCCCAGTTCGCCAACATGGATATGCTGGTGGCCAGCATGATCACGCTGTGCGTGCTGGCCGCGGCCGATACCGCCTTGCGGCGCGCCGCCGGACAGCCATTCCGCGCCATGTCGGTGGCCACGGGCGTGCTGGCGGCGTTGGCGGTGCTGGCCAAGGGACTGATCGGGTTGGCTCTGCCTGGCGCCATCGTGCTGGCCTGGCTGCTGTTGCGGCGCGATTGGCCGGGCGTGCGCGCCTTGCTGTGGGTGCCGGCCTTGCTGGCCTTCGCGGCGGTGGCCGTGCCGTGGTTCTGGCTGATGGAGCTGCGCTATCCCGGCTTCTATCAGTATTTCTTCGTCTACCAGCAGTTCGAACGCTTCTCGCAGGGCGGCTTCAACAACGCGCAGCCGCTCTGGTTCTATTTGCCCATTGTGGCGGGGCTGTCGCTGCCGTGGTCGATCTGGGGCGTATCGCTGTTCAAACCCGCGTACTGGCGCGAGTCCGACCCGCAGGGCCTGCGGCGCCTGATGGCGATCTGGATGGCGGTCGTGATCGTGTTCTTTTCCATTCCGCATTCCAAGCTCATCGGCTATGTGCTGCCGGTGTTCCCGCCGTTGGCTTTTCTGATCAGCGAACGGGTGGCGCCGGCCTGGGCGGCCGGCAAGCGGCGCGGCGCCTGGATCGGCGCCGGGGTGTCTGTCGTCATCTGCCTGGCCGCCATCATCGTCGCCGCGACGAATCCGCGCGGCAGCGCCGGGCCGCTGACGGCCGAATTGCGCCAGGAAATGCAGCCGCAAGACATACACATGGCGCTGCATGTTTTACCCTTCGACCTGGGTTTCTATACCCAGGCCCGGGAGCCTGCCTGGATCGTCGACGACTGGAGCAATCCGGAGATTCCCACGCGGGATAACTGGCGCAAGGAGTTGTACGATGCGGCGCAGTTCGACCCGGTCATGGGCAAGCGCGTGCTGATCGGAGCCGACGACATGCCCGTGCGCATGTGCGGGGCGGCCGAAGGCTCGCGCTTCTGGATCTGGGGCCGGGACGACGATGCCGGCAGATACGCCGTGCTTAATGGCGTGACGCCACGGCTCTCCAGCGATAAGCGGACGATATGGCGCATTGATATCGACGCGGCGTTCCGTCAGCGCATGTGCGCGGGCCTGCCGGCCGCGAGCCAAGCCACGCCGCTCCCGCCCAAACCCTGACGTCATGCGGGGCCGCGACTTGCGGTCCGCGTTCCCCGGATGGCTGCAAGCCATCAAGCATCCTGGATCCGACCATGAGCATTCCCGACATATTTTCCTGGCTGACCAGCGAGCATGGCCTGATGGCCTTGCTGGCGCAGAATTGGGTCCTGGGAACCGCGATCATCGCCGCCGTCATCTTCGTGGAGACGGGCTTGGTGGTGATGCCGTTCCTGCCTGGCGACTCGTTGCTGTTCGCCGCAGGGGCGTTCCTCGGGCTGGCTGGCATCGATCCCGCCATATCGCTGGCGGCGATTACCGCCGCAGCCATTGCCGGCGACGCGCTGAACTACACGATAGGGTCGTCCTCCTGGGGCCAGCGGCTCGCCCGCAGCCGCTGGGTCAAGCCTGAGCATATGGCGCGCGCCCGGACGTACTTCGCCCGCTACGGCGCCATGACGATCACCGTGGCGCGCTTCGTGCCCATCGTGCGTACGCTGGCGCCGTTTGTCGCCGGCCTGTCGCAGATGCCGCGCCGCACGTTCTATGCCTACAACCTCATCGGCGGTGTGCTGTGGTGTTCGTCGATGCTGCTGGCCGGCTATTGGCTGGGCTCGATCTCCTGGGTGCGGGCGAACCTGCACTGGGTGTCGCTCATCATCATCGGCCTGTCGCTGATTCCCGTCGCGCTCCAGTTGCTGCAGGTGCGCCAGTTGCGCCATCGCGAATCGCAGTAGTAGGGGCAAGCACAATGAGAAAGGCCGGCAGCCCCAGGGGCTGCCGGCCTTTTTGTTGCCGCCGTGTTGCGCGGCAGGCGTTTAGCCGATCGAGGCCAGGGCCTGGTTCAGCGTGGCGCTGGGGCGCATGGCTGCGCTGGCGCGGGCTTCGTTGGGCTGGTAGTAGCCGCCGATGTCGACGGGTTTGCCCTGGGCAGCCTTCAGTTCGGCCAGGATCTTGTCCTCGCCGTCAGCCAGCGCGCGGGCCGGCGCCGCGAACAGGGTCGCCAGTGCGCGGTCGTCGGTCTGCGCGGCCACGGCCTGGGCCCAGTACAGGGCCAGGTAATAGTGGCTGCCGCGGTTGTCCAGGCCGCCGACCTTGCGCTCGGGCGACTTGTTCTCGTCCAGGAACTTGGCGGTGGCCAGGTCCAGGGTCTTGGCCAGCACTTGGGCGCGGGCGTTGCCGTAGCTGCGGCCCAGGTGTTCCAGCGATGCGGCCAGGGCCATGAACTCGCCCAGCGAGTCCCAGCGCAGGAAACCTTCTTCCAGGAACTGCTGCACGTGCTTGGGCGCGGAGCCGCCGGCGCCAGTTTCAAACAGGCCGCCGCCGGCCACCAGCGGCACGATCGACAGCATCTTGGCGCTGGTGCCCAATTCCATGATGGGGAACAGGTCGGTCAGGTAGTCGCGCAGCACGTTGCCGGTCACCGAGATGGTGTCCAGGCCTTCGCGGATGCGCTTGAGCGAGAACTTGGTGGCTTCGACCGGGCTCAGGATGCGCAGATCCAGGCCGCTGGTGTCGTGGTCCTTCAGGTAGTGCTTGACCTTGGCGATGATCTGCGCGTCGTGGGCGCGGTTCTCGTCCAGCCAGAACACGGCGGGCGTCTTGGTGGCGCGGGCGCGGGCCACGGCCAGCTTGACCCAATCCTGCACCGCGGCGTCCTTGGTCTGGCACATGCGCCAGAGGTCGCCGGCTTCGACGGCTTGTTCCAGCAGGACCTTGCCCGCGGCGTCCGTGACGCGCACGGTGCCGGCGGCGGGGATGACGAAGGTCTTGTTGTGCGAGCCGTATTCCTCGGCGGCCTGGGCCATCAGGCCGACGTTGGGCACGCTGCCCATCGTGACCGGATTGAAGGCGCCGTTGCGCTTGCAGTCTTCGATGACGGCCTGGTAGACGCCGGCGTAGCTGCGGTCGGGGATCACGGCCTTGGTGTCCTGCAGATTGCCTTCGGCATTCCACATCTTGCCCGAGTCGCGGATCATGGCGGGCATGGACGCGTCGACGATGACGTCGCTGGGCACGTGCAGGTTGGTGATGCCGCGGTCGGAATTCACCATGGCCAGCTGCGGCAGGGACTTGTAGGCGGCGTCGATGTCGGCGGTGATCTCGGCCTGCTTGTCGGCGGGCAGGGACGGGATCTTGGCGTACAGGTCGCCGATGCCGTTGTTGGGATCGAAGCCGGCTTGCGCGAGCGCGTCGGCGTGCTTGGCCAGCACGTCCTTGTAGAACACGGACACGACGTGGCCGAAGATGACCGGGTCGGAGACCTTCATCATCGTGGCCTTCAGGTGCACCGAGAACAGTACGCCGCCAGCCTTGGCGTCGTCGATCTGCGCTTGCAGGAAGGACTTCAGCTTGGCGGTCGACAGCACGGCGGCGTCGATGATCTCGCCGGCCTTGACCGGGGTCTTTTCCTTCAGGACGGTCTTGGAACCGTCGGCGGCGGTCAGTTCGATCTTGACGTCGCCGGCATCCGAAATCAGCGCCGACCTTTCGGTGCCGTAGAAGTCGCCTTCGCTCATGTGGGCCACGTGCGACTTGGAATCAGCCGACCAGGCGCCCATCTTGTGCGGGTGCTTGCGGGCGTAGTTCTTGACCGACAGCGGCGCGCGGCGGTCGGAGTTGCCTTCGCGCAGGACCGGGTTCACGGCGCTGCCCTTGACCTTGTCGTAACGCGCCTTGACGTCGCACTCGGTGTCGTTGGCGGGGGCATCCGGGTAGTCGGGCAGCTTGTAGCCCTGGTCCTGGAGTTCCTTGATGGCGGCCTTCAGCTGCGGCATCGAGGCGCTGATGTTGGGCAGCTTGATGATGTTGGCTTCGGGCTGGACGGCCAGCGCGCCGAGTTCCGACAGGGCATCGCCCAGCTTCTGGCTGTCTTCGAGGTAGTCGGGGAAGACCGAGATGATGCGGCCGGCCAGCGAGATGTCGCGGGTCTCGACCGTGATGCCTGCGGGCTTGGCGAAAGCCTGGACGATGGGCAGCAGCGAACGGGTTGCAAGCGCCGGAGCTTCATCGGTGAGGGTATAGATAATCTTCGGAGTAAGAGACATGATCCTTGAATCTGTTCGGCAGGCGCTAGGCGCAAACCCGAACATGCTATGCGGCC
>NZ_DATCUY010000192.1:0-4715 GCF_036567245.1 Achromobacter sp.
CTGGCCACGGCCACGCACACGCCTTGCGGCAAGGGCGCCAGCAGCTTGTCGGCGCCCGGCCGCTGTGCGGCGTAGCGCGAGCCCTGCCCCGCAGCCAGCAGGATGCCGACTCGCAAGGGGCCCGGGTAGGGATAGACACTAGAGACATTCGCCATAATGATCAGTATAGTGAATATAAGCCGTGACAGCGCCACGGCCCTTCACTGTGAGAAGCCGATGAACGCTCTGGATCTGGACGTATTGCAACATGCCCGGGACTGGGTGGCCGCGGGCAGCCGCGTGCACCTGGTGACCGTGGTGCAGACTTGGGGCTCGGCGCCGCGCCAGGCGGGCGCCATGCTGGCCCTGCGCGACGATGGCCGCATGGCCGGTTCGGTTTCCGGCGGCTGCATCGAGGACGACCTGATTCTCCGCGCCCGCGAGGGCGCGCTGGAAGACGCCCCCGCCCGCCTGACCTATGGCGTCACGCGCGACGAGGCCGCGCGCTTCGGCCTGCCTTGCGGCGGCACGCTGCGCCTGATCAGCGAACCGCTGCGCGACACGCAATGGCTGGACCTGGTGCTGGAAGCCGTACGCGGCCATCGCCTGGTCCAGCGCACGGTGGATCTGCACGACGGCAGCAGCTCGGTATCTGCCGCCGGCCCGGCCGATGGCCCGGACTTCGACGGCCGCATCTTCCGCAGCGTGTACGGCCCGCGCTGGCGGCTGCTCATCATCGGCGCCAACCAGACTGCCCAGGTGCTGGCCAACGTCGCCGCGACGCTGGATTTCCACGTCACGGTCTGCGACCCGCGCGAAGAATTCTTCGGCAATTGGAATCTGTCCCAAACTACCCTGCTCACCAGCATGCCCGACGACGCGGTGCTGGAGATCGGCACCGACGAGCGCACCGCCATCGTGGCGGTCACCCACGACCCCAAGCTCGACGACATGGCCCTGCTGGAAGCGCTGAAATCCCCGGCGTTCTACGTGGGCGCGCTGGGTTCGCGCGCCAACCAGCAAAAGCGCCGCGAACGGCTGCGGCTGTTCGACCTGGACGACAGCCAGATCGCGCGCCTGCACGGCCCGGTGGGGCTACGCATTGCCAGCAAGACCCCGGCCGAGATCGCGGTGGCAATCGCCGCCGAACTGATCTGGGTGCGCAACACCTTGGGGGACGGCGAGGCTGCGCGCAGCGCGCCTCAGGTCAACGCGCTGCAAGGTTGAGACAGGCGGCCGGCCCCGCCCTACATGGGCTTGAGCGTAGTGCGGCTGTACTGGTTGTTGGCTTCCACCAGGGTGGAAAGCAGCTTCATGAAGATTTCCTGATTGCGCATGGACAAGGGCTCCAGCAGGCGCTGCTGGGCGCGCGCCATGCCTTCCTGCAGGATGCCCATGATGCGCAACCCTTCCTGGGTGATGACAGCCTGGCGCGAGCGCTTGTCGTTGGGATTGACGCGCCGTTCCACCAGGCCGCGCTCCTGCAGGCGCTTGACCACGTCCGCGGTGGTGGTGCGGTCCAGTCCCAGTTCCATGCCGATGGCGGTCTGGTCCAGCCAGGGGCTGAGCGACAGCGCGGTCAACACGCCATACTGCACCGGCGTCACGTTCTGCGTCTTGCACTCCTCGTAGAACATGGCGTAGTGGATCTGGTTCAGGCGCCGCACCAGATAGCCTGGACGCGACCAAAGTACCTGCTTGGCCGGATCGAAAATCTTGGTGTCCATCTTATGAGTTGCGACGCGCTTCAGGGACGTCGTCTTTTTCTGTACATCCGGCACGTTGAGGCAGCTCCAATTTAGTTAGTGCACTGAGGATAATACCACCGGGCGCTTCCTGTCGAGCGGCACGCTGCAAGCGTTTGCCTGAAATCAAAACCGCGCCGCGCAGAAGCGCGCGGCGGGTCGAAAATACGCCGCGACGCCTAGCGCGACTGCTCCGCCAGATAGTCCTTCAAAGACTGCACCAGCGCCGCCGCGGCCGGCGACAGGCTGCGGTTGCGCGCGGTCACCAAGCCGATGGAACGCTCGGCCACGGGGCCGATCAGCGGACGCTGCACAATGCCATTTTGCGCCACCGCGCTGGCGGCGATTTCAGGCAATGCCGCAACGCCGAATCCGCACTCGACCATGGCGACGATGGTGGTCAGATGCTCGGCCTCGAACGCCGGCGTGAAGCGGATCCGGTTCTGCAAAAAGGCCCACTCGGTATATTGCCGCACGCTGCTCGGCTGCACCATCGACACGTGCGCCGCGTCGGCGGTATCGGCCCAGCGCAGCGGGCCACGGGCGCGCGCCAGCGGATGGGCTTGGGGGATCAGCAGCAGGAAGCTGTCGGACATCAACGGCACGTAGTGCAGGTCCGCATGCTGCGGATCGGCAGCGGTCAGGGCGAAGTCGACCTCACCCGCGCGCACCAGATCGAAGGACGGACCCGACAAGGTGTCGCGCACCTTCAGGGCGACCTGCGGGTGGGCCTGGCGGTAGGCCATCAGCACCCGCGGCAACAGACGGGCGGCGATCGAAGGCAGGGCCGCCACCGACACCTGGCCCTGCTCCGCATTGACGATGCCGCTGACGGCGGCGATGGCGTCACGGAAGGCCACTTGCAGGACGGCGGCCTGTTGCATGAAGACTTCGCCGGCGGCCGTGAGGCGGACCGTGCGCGTGGTGCGGTCGAACAGGCGCACGCCCAGCGCGTCCTCGATACGCTGGATCTGCGTGGACAGGGCCGATTGCGACAGGTGTAGCTGCGCGGCGGCCTGGCGGAAGTTGAGCGTGCGGCCCAGCACCAGGGTCGTGTCGATATCGCGCATCGAAAGATTGATCTGCATGCCGGCAGCGGCCTCTTTATTGATCTAAATTAACGATCATTCTATCCAAAAAATCTGATTCATCAATCAAATCGGGTTCTCTACACTCGCCTCCAGCGAAATTTCAGATGAAGGAGCAAACCATGCAGACGGACGCGATAGCGCTGCCCAATCCGGGCGCGGCGCATGCGGTGGTGGTGGGCGGCGGCACCATGGGAGCCGACGTGGCGGTGGTGTTGACCCGCGCGGCCTGCCGCACGACCGTGATCGAATCGAATGCCGGACGCGCTGCGGGCCTGCCCGCCCGCGTCGCGGAAAACCTCAAGACCATAGGCCGGGACGCGAACGCCGCCCTGCTATCCACCGCGTCCAGCCTGGACGAGGTGGACTGGTCCGGCGTGGACCTGGTCATCGAATGCATCCCCGAACGCCTGGACATCAAGCAGGCGCTGTTCGCGGACCTGGCGCAACGCGCCCGGCCCGGCGCCATCCTGGCCAGCAACAGTTCCAGCTTCCCGATCAGCGCCATCAGCCAGGGCCTGGACACTCGCGGCCGCATGCTGGGCTTGCACTTCTTCATGCCCGCGCATCTGGTACCGCTGGTGGAAGTGGTGCTGGGCGAAGCCAGCGACCATGCCTGCGCGGATACGCTGATCGAATTCATGCGCCGCTGCGGCAGCGTGCCGGTCAAGGTGCGGCAGGACCTGCCGGGCTTCCTGGCCAACCGCCTGCAGCACGCGCTGTCGCGCGAGGCCTTCGACCTGATCGACCGCGGCATCGCCTCGCCGGAAGACGTGGATGCGGCGGTGCGTTTCGGCTTCGGCTTCCGCTTCCTGGCGGCCGGCCCCGTGATGCAGCGCGACCATGCCGGCATCGACGTGCACGCCGCGGCCGGCGCCACCATGTACCCCACCTTCTGCAACGCCAGCGAGCCGGCGCGCTGCCTGACCGAACGCGCCCAGGACGGCCGCCACGGCATGAAGACCGGCGAGGGCTTTTACGCCTGGACGCCCGAGACCATCGCCGCCGAACGCGCGCGCTACGACCGCCTGTTGCGCGCGGGCCTGGACCTGATTGCGCCGGAACTGCCGGAGATCAAGCCATGAGCAACGCGCCCCTGCCCCGCGCCGCCCTGGCCAACTCGCCCGTCATCATCACGGTGGCGCCCAATGGCGCCTACAAGAAGGCGGCCGACCACCCGGCCGTGCCGCTCACGTCCGAAGCCCTGGCGCGCGAAGCGCGCGCCTGCCTGGACGCCGGCGCCGCCATGATGCACATGCACGTGCGCAAACCTGATGGCAGCCACCTGCTGGACGCGCAGGCCTACCGCGACGCCCTGGCTGCCGTGCGCAACGCCGTGGGCGATGAGTTGCTGGTGCAGGTGACCAGTGAAGCCGCCGGCGTTTACAAAGCGGCTGAGCAGATCTCCCTGGTGCGCGAACTGCAGCCGGAGGCCGTGTCCATCGGGCTGCGCGAGATCGCCGTGCCGGACATCCCGGAGACCGAGCTGGCGGCCTTCCTGGCCTGGATCGCGGAGCGCCGCATCATGACGCAGATCATCCTGTACGACGAAAGCGACGTGCGCCGCTGGCTGTCGCTGCGCGCGCGCGGCCTGGTGCCGCCGGGAGCGTGGTCGGTGCTGTTCGTGCTGGGCCGCTACAGCGCAGGCCAGACCTCCTCTGCCTACGACCTGCTGCCCTTCCTGGCCGCGTACGACCAGTCCCTGCCCTGGGCCGTCTGCGCCTTCGGTCCCGAGGAGAATGCCTGCGTCACCACGGCAGCGGCATTCGGCGGTCACATGCGCGTGGGCTTCGAAAACAACCTGAAGCTGCGCGACGGCAGCACCGCGCCCGGCAATTCGGCGTTGGTGCTGCAAGCCGCGCAAGGCGCACAGGCGCTGGGCCGCCCGCTGGCCACGGCCGCC
>NZ_DATCUY010000193.1:0-9127 GCF_036567245.1 Achromobacter sp.
CTGAACAAGCAGGTCTATGACCAGCGCGACAGCCTGCAACCCGCCGCTGACGCCGTGGGCTTGAAGCTGCGTACGGCCTCGGGCGTGACCCGCGAAGGCCTGTTGCCTGCCGACAAGGCTGGCCCGGGTGCCGCGGTCGATAGCCCCGATGCCGAGCTTCTGGACAATCCGCGCGTGCGCCAAGTGTTGTTTTCGCCTGACGTGCTGCGTGAAAAGCAGAACTCCGGCGTGATCGAACTGTCGCCCGCCACCATGCTGGCCCTGCGCGTCGCGGCGGTCGAGCCCGCCCACGTGCCGCCGCTGGACAAGGTGTCGGAGATCATTCGCGCCAAGCTGCTGGACGAGCGTTCGGCCGAAGCCGCCAAGAAGGCCGGCGAGGCCGCGCTGGCCGCCGACCAGGCCAATCCCGCTGCCGTGCCGGAAGGTTTCGCCGCGCCGGTAATCGTGTCGCGCCAAGACCCCAAGGATCTGCCGCGCGCGGTGCTGGACGCCGTCATGCGCCTGCCCGCCACCACGCTGCCGGCCTATGCCGGTGTGCAATCGGGTGCGGACTACACGCTGGCGCGCCTGGAGAAGGTCGAGGCCGGCACGGTCGATCCGGCCGACAAGGAACGCCTGGCGCAGCAGTTGTCGGGCGCCTGGGGCCAGGCCGAAAACGAAGCCTTGGTGCGCATGCTGCGTGAAGAATACAAGGTGCAGGTGCTGCCCGCCGCCGCTGCGGTCATCCGCGGCGATCAGCCGGCAGCCGGCTGATCAGCCCGGAATCAGTTCAACAGTGGCCGCAGCGTCGGCCACACGTTGTCCAGCAAAAGAGGTTGGGCATCCTCGTTCGGATGGATGCCGTCGGCCTGGAACATCGCCCGGTTCGTTGCGATACCTTCCATCAGGAAGGGCACGAGCCGGGCGTTTTCGTCTTTGGCGACCGTGGGGAACACCTGGGCGAAGCGCTGGGTGTAGTCCCGGCCGTAATTGGGCGGAATCTGCATGCCGACGATCAGGACTTCGGCGTCGGCCTTGCGGGCGGCCTGGGCCATGGCGCGCAGGTTTTGTTCGGTCATGTTCAGCGGCAGGCCGCGCAGCGCATCGTTCGAGCCCAGTTCCAACACCACCACGGCCGGCGCATGCTGGCGCAGCAGGGCCGGCAGGCGGGCCACGCCGCCGCTGGTCGTGTCGCCGCTGATGCTGGCGTTGACGACTTGATACTTGGGGTATTGTTCCGCTACGCGGGCGGAAAGCAGCGGCACCCAGCCGGTGCCGCGCTTGATGCCGTATTCGGCCGACAGGCTGTCGCCCAGGACCAATACCGTGCGGGGCGAGGAACCCTGGGCCGCCGAAGCGGTCTGAGCGTGGGCGGGCGCCATGCTGGCGGTCGCCATGGCGGTCATGAGTAGCAGACGGGAAAATAGGCGCATGGATAACAAGAATTCGATCGAGGTGAAAGGGCTGGGCAAGCAGGTGGCCGATGCCGGCGGCATGCTCTCCATCCTGGAAGGTATTGATTTTACGGTCGAGGCGGGCAGCGCCGTGGCGATCACGGGCAGCTCGGGATCGGGCAAGTCCACCCTGTTGGGACTGCTGGCGGGCCTGGATGTTCCCAGCGTGGGCAGCGTGCGCCTGGCGGGCCAGGATCTGTTCGCGCTGGACGAGGACGGCCGCGCACGCTTGCGCGCCAATCATGTGGGCTTCGTGTTCCAGTCGTTCCAGCTGCTGCCCAACCTGACGGCGCTGGAAAACGTGATGCTGCCGCTGGAACTGGCTGGGCAGTCGGCCCGCGACGCGGCGCAGGCCATGCTGGAGCGGGTGGGCCTGGGCAAGCGCCTGCATCATTACCCGCGCACCCTGTCGGGCGGCGAACAGCAGCGCGTGTCGCTGGCGCGGGCCTTCGTGGTGCAGCCGGACTTGCTGTTCGCGGATGAACCCACTGGCAGCCTGGACGCCGCCACGGGCGTGACGGTCATTGATTTGATGTTCGACCTGCACCGGGAGCATGGCACCACGCTGGTGCTGGTGACCCATGATCCGCAGCTGGCGGCCCGTTGCGGGCGCCAATTGGTGCTGGCTGCAGGGCGCATGGTCAACGGCGCCTGACGCCGCGTCCGGCCTGCCACAGGCCCACCGCCGGGCCGTCCCAAGGTGGGCCAGCCCCCGCGGGGGGCAGCTAGCTCCGCAGAGGCGCGGCGTGGGGGTCTTACCTTATTTCGCTTTGGCCACGGCCTGATTCCAAGCCGACACCACCGCCTCGTACTCCTTCGCCGCCGCATCCTGGCTGACCGGGAAGATCTTGATGGTCTTCAGGTCGGGCAGGGTGGTCAGGCTGGCCACGGCCACGTCGGTGCGGGTCGGGCGGCGGAAGTTCTTCACCAACTGGGCTTCCTGCGATTCCTTGCTCAAGAGGCCGTCGTACAGTGCCTTGGCGGCGTCCATGTTCTTCGCGCCCTTGATGATGAACATGCCTTCAGGCGCCAGGTAGCTGCCCTCAGTCGGGTAGACCAGCTTGATCTCCTTCTGGCCGCCGGCCACGTATTCCTGCGCCGCGTATTCCAGCGTCATGCCGACGGCGTATTCGCCCGCGGCCACGCCCTTGTAGGTGGTGCCCGACGATGCCGTGATCACCGCGTTGGCGGCGATCTTGTCCAGGCCTTCCTGGCCGAACTGCTTGAAGAGGCCGTACACCAGCATGTAGGCCGTGCCGCTCTTGGACGGGTCGGTGATGGCGAACTTGTTCTTCCATTGCGGCTGCATCAGGTCGGACCAGGTGGCCGGCGCAGGCAGGCCCTTGAGCTGGCGTTCGTTGACCATCATCACCATGACGTGCACGTTGGTGCCCACCCACAGGTCGTCCGGGCCGCGGAATTCGGCCGGGATCTTGTCCAGGTCGGCCGGGCGGTAGGGCTGCAGATGCTGGCGGTAGGCGCCCAGCGTGCCGAAGCCGCCGCTCCAGAACAGGTCGCCGCGCGGGTTCTGCGCTTCGGCCTCGATGCGCTTCATCATCGTGCCGGTGCCGCCGGTGACGGGCTGCACGTTCAATTTCGGCGACTTCTGCTTCACCGCGTCCAGGGCGGTTTCGATCGTCTCCGTGTTGTTGGACGAATAGAGCACGACATTCTGGGCCTGGGCGGCGCCGGTAGCCAGGGCGGCGGCCAGGACGCTGTACTGAAGTAGGTGCTTGAGTTGCATGGTTAGCCTCTGTGCGAGTGGGTTATTTGCCGGAGAACAGCTTGATGCGGAACGCCTTGACCGACACGATGATGGGCAGCACGATGACCGTGACCAGCGCCGCGCCGTAGGCCGACGCCATGCCCAGCCTGCCGCCGTCGACCTGGCGGAAGATGGCGATGGGCATGGTCTCCAGGCCGCCGCTGTAGGCGACGATGGAGGCCGACAGCTCGGAGATGGTGGTGAGCCACATCAGGATGGCTGCCGAGATGATGGATGCCTTCATCGCGGGCAGGACTACCTTGAAAAAAGTCATGAGCGGAGACACGCCCAGGCTGATTGAAGCCTCCTCGATCGACTCGGGGATGTTGAACAGCACCGACGAGGCGTTGCGCACCGCGAAGGGCAGGCGCCGCACCGTGTAGCAGAGCACCATGATTCCCGAGGTGCCCGCCAGCACCAGCCAGCCGGTATTGAAGGTCTGCACCAGCGCGATGCCCAGTACCGTGCCGGAAATGGTCAGCGGCAGCACCACGATGTAGTCCAGCACCTGGGTCGACGCGCTGCGCTTCTTGATGGTCAGATAGCTCACCAGCACCGCGAAGGCCACGCCCAGTACCGTAGCGAGCGAGGCGAATTTGAGCGAGTTCAGGATGGGCTCGGGCGCGCCATGCAGCGCGCGCTGCATGCTGGCCAGGGACCACTGGCCCCATTGCATGACCGGCCCGCTGGTCTTGGTGAAGGCGGCGATGAACACCACGATGAGCGGCAGCATCGAAATGAAGATGATCAGGCCCACGCCGCCGGTGTAGAGCAGGGCGGTCCAGGAGCGCACGCGGGTGGCGGCCGGCGCCCGTCCCTGCGTCATGGTGTAGACCTTGCGCTCGACCACGCGTTTCTGGAAGAACAGCACGATGGCGACGATGGCGATGGACACCACCGACATCGCGCTCTGCAGCGTCGGGCTGCCGCCCATTTCGCTGACGAAGGTGTTGTACGTCATGACCGAGAGCAGCGGCACCCGGCTGCCCAGCAGCATGGCCAGCGCGAAGTTACCCACCACCAGCGTGAACACCACCAGCGCGTTGACCAGTACGGCCGGCAGCAGCACCGGCACCAGCACGCGCAGCTTGGTCAGGAGCGGCGGCGTGCCCAGGCTAAGGCCGGCCTCTTCCAGCTGGCCGTCGAAGCCGCGCAACGCCGCCAGCACGCCCAGGTAGATGTAGGTGTAGTAGACCAGCGTCATGGAAAACACCATGCCGGTCCAGCCGTAGAACGAGGGCAGCGAAATGCCCGCGTCGCCCAGCAGGTTGGTCAGGATGCCGTTGTTGCCCAGGATCAGCAGCCAGGACTGGCCGACGATGATCTCGGGGATCACGATGGTCAGCACCGGCAGGATCGCCACCAGGTTCTTCAGCGGAAAGTCGAAGCGCGCCACCATGTAGGCGAAAGGCACGCCCACCAGCACCGTGCAGGTCGTGACCGCCAGGCCCAGGATCAGCGTGTTGCCGAAGGCCTCCACGTATTGGGAGTCGGCCAGCAGGGCTTTGAAGCCCTCCAGCGTGAAGGTGCCGTCCTGTCCGGTGATGCTGTTGCTGAAGAGCACGCCCAGCGGGTAGAGCACGAAGAACAGCAGCAGGGCCAGGCTGATCGCGGTCAGGATGCCCCAGGGCCACCATTTGATTTTCATGGTCGGCGCGTCCTCAGGCGTTGACGACGCGGCTGTCGGCGGGGATCAGCACCTGCACGGCTTCGCCGGGCTGGAACTGCGCCACCATGTTGCCGGCGTGTAGCTCGACGCGGATTTCGGAGCCGTTGTCGAGCGCGATGCGGTAGGCCGTCTTGAAGCCCAGGTATTGCCGGCGCAGCACTTTGCCGGGCAAGGTATTGGGCACATAGGGAGCAGGCGCCATCAAGGCCAACTCTTCCGGACGGGCGATCAGCACGCCCTTGCCGTCCAGTTGGTCGCTGCCTTGCACGCCGTCGAATCCCAGGCCGCAGATTTCGTAGCGCACATGGCCGGCGGGAGCGCCTGCCTGGCCGTTGCGGGCCGGCACCGGGATCACATTGGCCGAGCCGATGAAGTCCGCCACGTAGGCGTTGACCGGCGTGCCGTAGAGTTCTTCCGGCGTGCCCAGCTGGGCGATGTCGCCGCGGTCCATGATGGCGATGCGGTCGGACATTGCCAGGGCTTCTTCCTGATCGTGCGTCACGAACACGGTGGTGATACCGGCCTCGCGTACCAGATCCAGGATCACGTCGCGCATCTGCAGGCGCATCTTCGCGTCCAGGTTGGACAGTGGCTCGTCCATCAGCAGCACGCGCGGGCGGATCACCAGCGCGCGCGCCAGGGCCACGCGCTGGCGCTGCCCGCCGCTCATCTGCGCCGGATAGCGTTCGGCCAGCGCCAGCAGCCCGACCTTGTCCAGCGCCTCGTTGACGCGCCGCGTGAGTTCGGCACGCGCCACGCCGCGGGCGCGCAGGCCATAGGCGACATTGTCGAAGGCGGTCTTGTCGGGGAACAGCGCGTAGTCCTGGAACACCATGCCGATGTCGCGGCGGTGCGCGGACACATGGGTCACGTCGTCCTGGTCGAACAGCAGGCGTCCGCCGTCGGGAGCATAGAAGCCCGCAATGCAACGCAGCAATGTGGTCTTGCCGCAGCCGCTGGGGCCCAGCAGCGTGTAGAACGCGCCGTCGGGGATGTGCAGCGACAGATTGCGCAGTACTTGCTGTCCGCCGAAAGTCTTGACGATGCCGTCTACGGTGATTGATGCCATGTTTGCTTCCTGCTTGAGGTTGCCGGCATCATAGAAACGCGCTGCGGACCCGACCAGCGCTGTTTTTTAAGGGTAGTCGTTAGTTTTTCTAAGAGGTCGGCGCCGAGGCTATCACCTAGAATGCGGCTGGATAGGACAGGCGCGCGCAAGCCGCGCCAATAAAAAATAGACGACAAGGGAAAACGTGGGAAAGAGCAGCACAGCGCGGCGCCGGGCCGGCGCGCGGGCGGGCCGCAACTGAGATGGCGGGGCAGAGCCTGCCGCCGCTCAAGGCCTTGCGCGTGTTCGAAGCCGCGGCGCGTTTGCGCAGCTTCACCGCGGCCGCCGATGAACTGAGCATCACGCATAGCGCGGTCAGCCAGCAGATCCGCATACTCGAAGAGTACGTGGGGCAACCCCTGTTCGCGCGCGAGGCGCGCGGGGTCGCGCTGCTGCCTTGCGCCCAGGCCTATTTTCCCGAGATACAGGCCAGTCTGGAACGCATCGCGGCCGCGACCGCCAAACTGAAATCGCCCGCCTATGGCGGCGTGTTGCGCGTCTGCGCCACGCCGTCCCTGACCATGAAGTGGCTGATCCCGCGCCTGTCGACGTTCCAGGCGCGGCATCCGGGCGTGGACGTGCAGCTCACCACGCAAGGGCGCTCCTTCCTGGACCGCGGCGGCGATACGGGCAGCGACGTGCTGATCCGCCATGGCTACATGGCGCATTCGGACCTGGCCTGCGTGCACTGCCTGGACGATTTCCACCTGCCGGTGGCGTCGCCGCGCTTCATCGAGCGCAATCGGCTGGCGGCGCCCGCGGATTGCCTGGGGCATCCGCTGCTGAAGATTGCGGGCGGCATGGATCACTGGCCGCGCTGGTTCGCGCTGGCCAAGGTGGACGTGCCTGCGCAGTTGCCGGGGCCGGTGTTCGACCATCAGTTCCTGTGCATGCAGGCCGCCATGAATGACCTGGGCATCGCGCTGGCGCCCTGGTGCCTGCTGGAAGACGACATCCGCGCCGACCGCCTGCGCCCGCTGTTCGACGGCCCGCAGCTGCCCAACGCCGGCATCCACGCGCTGTACCGGCAGGACGGCCCGGCCGCCGCCTCGGCGCAATTGTTCATCGAGTGGTTGCGCGAGCAAGGGCGCTGCCCCTCTCATCCCGCATAGACAAGGACTATTCATGCATTCCGTCTCGACCATACCCGGCCTGCTTTGGCGCGGCATTGCGCCTCCGCTTGCACTGACGGACTACAAGCTCATTGCCTTCGACATGGATTCGACGCTGATCTCGATCGAGACGCTGGACGAGATGGCGGACCTGATGGGCAAGAAGGCCGAGGTGGCGGCGCTGACCGAAGCTGCCATGCGCGGCGAGATCAAGGACTACAAGCAAAGCCTGCGCGAACGCGTGGCGCTGCTGGCGGGCATGCCCGAGGCCGCGCTGGACGAGGTCTATGAGCAGCGCGTGCGCATCAATCCCGGCGCCGAAACGCTGATCGCCGCGTGCAAGGCCGCGGGCCTTACCTGCCTGCTGGTGACCGGCGGCTTTACCTGCTTCACCGACCGGCTGCGGGTGCGCCTGGGCCTGGACGACGTGCGCGCCAATGTGCTGGAAATCGTGGAGGGCCGCCTGACGGGCCGGCTGCTGCCCCAGGCCTGGGGCGATATCTGCGACGGCGAGGAAAAGCGCCGCAAGCTGCTCGAAGTCTGCGCGTCGCTGGGCGTGGGGCCGGAGCGCGCCATCGCCGTGGGCGACGGCGCCAACGACCTGCCGATGATGCGCGCGGCGGGCCTGTCGGTGGGCTACCGCGCCAAGCCGGCCGTGCGTGAGGAGGTCAAGGTGGCCATCGATGAAGGCGGCCTGGACCGCCTGCTGGAGCTGATGGCCCGTTAGCGGCCGGGCCTAGGCCAGGCCGCGGATTTCCACTGCCGGATCGGTATCGGCCTCGTAGTCGACGCCGTCGATCTCGAAGCCGAACAAGCGCAGGAAGTCCTGCTTGTAGCCGGCGAAGTCCGTCAGCTGGTAGAGGTTGTCGTTGGTGACCTGGCCCCATAGCGCCTGCACGCGGGCCTGCACCTCGGGGTCCAGCTCCTTGTAGTCGGCGCGCAGGCGGCCTTCCTGGTCCAGGATGGGCGTCTCGCCACAAAGGCTGTCGCGGTACAGGCCATAGACCTGTTCGATGCAGCCTTCGTGCGTGCCGGCTTCCTTCATGGTCTTGAACAGCAGCGACAGGTACAGCGGCATCATGGGGATCGCCGAACTGGCCTGCGTCACCACCGCCTTGAGCACCGACACGCGGGCGTCGCCGCCGCGCGCGGCCAGCTTGGCGCGGATTTCCAGCACCTTCTGGTCCAGGTCCTTCTTGGCGGCGCCGATGGAGCCGTTCCAGTAGATGTCGTGGGTGATCTTCTCGCCCAGGTAGGTGAAGGCTGTGGTGCTGGCGCCTTCGGCCAGCACGCCGGCTTCCAGCAGCGCGTCGATCCACATCTGCCAGTCCTCGCCACCCATGACGGCGACAGTCGCGTCGATCTCGGCCTGGGTGGCGGGTTCCAGCACGGATTCCTTGACTACTTCGCGGTCGGTGTCCAGGCCGCGCAGATTGACCGCCTGGCCGATGGGCTTGAGCGTGGAATTGAAGACTTCCCCAGTCTTCGGGTGCGTGCGCCGGGGCGCGGCCAGGCTGTAGATCACCTGGTCGACCTGGCCCAGGTCCTGCTTGATGAGGTCTATGGTCTTGCGCTTGATCTCATCCGAGAAGGCGTCGCCATTGATGCTCTTGGCGTACAACCCGGCGGCATGGGCCTGCTCGTGGAATTCCGCCGTGTTGTACCAGCCGGGCGTGCCGGCCTTGGCCGCGTCGCCCGGGCGTTCGAAGAACACGCCCAGCGTCTCTGCGCCGCAGCCGAAGGCCGCGCTGATCCGCGCCGCCAGGCCATAGCCGGTGGATGCTCCCAGCACCAGCACGCGTTTCGGCCCGCCAGCGATGGGCCCCTGGGCCTGGACGTAGTCGATCTGGTTGCGGACGTTGGCGGCGCAGCCGGCGGGATGGGTGGTGACGCAGATGAAACCGCGCACGCGGGGCTTGATGATCATGAGAGCCTCGATTCGGGGAAATGCCTGGATCGCCCATGCGCGAAAGCGCAAAAAGCGACCCGCATTGTACGGGAGGCGGCTGCGGCGCGCTGCCGGCTCAGCGCACGCCGGCC
>NZ_DATCUY010000194.1:0-5957 GCF_036567245.1 Achromobacter sp.
GCGACCGCCAGGCAGGCCAGCGCCGCCACCGTCAGCCCGGTACCCAGGCCCATCGCCAGGGCCGAGGCCACGCCGGCCAGGAAGAAGCCCTGCGCCAGGGCGAACACCAAGACGATCAGCGCGCCGCTGCAGGGACGCAAGCCCACGGCCAGGATCGCCGTTCCCGCGCGGCGCCAGTTCAACGGGCCCGACACCTGCTGCGGCGCGGGCACATGCGCGTGACCGCAGCCGCAATCGTCGTCGTGATGGTGCTCATGGTCGTGTCCATGCCCAAGGTCGTGCTCGTGCATGGAAACCGCGGATGCGCGCCGCGCGCGGGTCCGCAACAGTGGACGGATCGCCTTCACCCACACCAGCCACGCGCCCAGCAATGTCACCAGCGCATAGGAGCCCAGTTCCAGCCAGCGCGTCGCGTTATTCATCGTCGCGGCGGTGGCGTTGAAGATCAGCGCCAGCACCGCCACCAGCGCAATCGCCACCAGCGCCTGGATCAGTGCTGACGCCAGCGCCAGCAGCGCGCCATTGCGCGCGGTCTGGCGGTTGGCCAGCACATAGGAAGAGATCACCGCCTTGCCGTGCCCGGGCCCCAACGCATGGAACACGCCGTAGGCGAAGGACAGCCCGATCAGGGCCCAGGCCGCGCCGCCGTCCGCCTGCCAGGCGCGCACCGCGCCCGTCAGTTGCCGGTAGAAATGGCTTTGCCACACGGACACCTGGCCGAAGAAACCGGCCAGCCAGCCCGGCCCGCCCACGCCCGCGCCACTCTCTGGCACGCCAAAGGGGTGCGCGCCCTGCGCCGCGACCGCACCCGCTGCGCCCAGCAGCAACACAGCCAGCAACGCGAGCGCTACTCGCAACGCACTTCGATGCGGTGCGTCAGCCCCTTGGTGATGGCGAAAAGCTCGTCCGGCAAGGCGTCCGGGTCGGCCGGGATCGCGGCCAGTTGCTGCATGGTTTTCCAATCCAGTTCCTTGGGCTTGCGGTAGGCGGACGTGCAGGCGCGGGCGTCCTGCCCGCCCAGCGACACCGCGCCCTTTTCATCGAAGGCGTAGGCCACGAAATAGGTGGGATCGTAGATATCCACCTGCGCGCCGCCAGCGCCCGGCGCCACGGGCGTGGCCAGCGGCAAGGTGAAGGACAGCGTCAGCCTCGTCGTCTTCGGATTCCAGTCGACGCGCGCATCGCGCGGGGCCGCGAAGACCGCCGTCTTGCCATCCACGGTGACGCGCGTGAAGTAGTGCGAGATAGGCTCGCCCAGCGCCTGCATCCAGTCCCGCGCCATGCCCTGCAGGATCTCGGGCGACAGCGAGCCGTCCTTGCCCTTCTTCAGTCCCTGCGTGGCGTAGGCGCCGAACATCTCGTCAAACCGCCAGACCTGCCGCACCGCCGTGATGCGCTGTTGTCCATCGATATCGATCGCCGCGCGGGCATCTATCCACATATGCGGGTGCGCGCTGGCGGCGCCTGCCGCCAGCAGCATCGCTGCCGCGGTCAGGGCTGCATGGCCGCGGCAAGCTGACGTGCGTTCCATTCAAACATTTCCAAGTAGGTGGCGCCGGGCTGTCCGGGCTTGGACAGGGCATCGGAATAAAGCGTACCACCCACCTTGGCGCCGGTTTCGCGGGAGATCTGCTGGACCAGCCTGGGGCTGCTGATGTTCTCGACGAACACCGCCGGCACGCGCTCGCGCTTGACCTGTTCGATGATGCGCGCCACCTCGCCGGCCGCGGGTTCCGCATCCGTGGACATGCCCATCGCGGGAATGAACGCCACGCCGTAGGCGTCGCCGAAATAGCCGAAGGCATCATGCGAGGTCACGATCTTGCGGCGCTCAGCCGGAATCGCGGCGAAGGTCTTGCGGACCTGGGCATCCAGCGCCTGCAGGCGCGCGGCATAGGCCCGCGCGCGCTGACGATAGGCATCCGCCCGTGCCGGATCCGCGGCTGCCAATCCCTCCGCGACGTTGCGGGCATAGATGGCGCCGTTGGCCAGGTTCTGCCACGCATGCGGATCGGCATCGCCATGATGGTGGCCATGCCCATGGTCGTGGTCGTGATCATGGCCGTGCTCGTCCTTGCCCTCATCATGGCCGTCGCCCGCGAACTGACGCGGCTTCACGCCCTGCGAGGCAACCACGGTGGCGCCGGCAAAGCCCGATGCCTTTGCCAGGCGCGGTATCCAGGTCTCGAAATCCAGGCCGTTCACGAACAGCACGCGCGCGGCAGCCAGCTTCTTGGCATCGCCCGGCGTCGGTTCGTACTCGTGCGCGTCACCGTCCGGACCCACCAGCGTGGCGATGCTGACGTCGTTTCCGCCCACTTCCCGCACGATATCGCCCAGGATGGAAAAGCTGGCAACGACCTTCAGCGGCTCGGCAGCTTGCGCGGTTCCGAACAGCGTCGACAGGCACAGGCCTGCCATGGCCAGCAGCGCGCGGCGGCGCGCCAGGGAATGGAAACGCATGGCGTATCTCCTTTTGGATAAATCAGGCACGGCGCATGCGGCGCCGCGTCGGCAGCAGCCCGCCTTGCGGGCCGCCCACGATGGAAAACAGATAGCAGGCGCCCGCCGCCAGGATGATGGCGGGCGAGGCCGGCACGTTGAAGTGGTACGAAATGAGCAGGCCGGCCACCGAGGCCGCCACGCCCAGGCCCGCGGCCAGCAGAATCTGGCGGGCGGCCGAGCGGACCCAGAAGCGCGCAGCGGCGGCGGGCAGCATCATGATGCCGACCACCATGAGCGTTCCCAGCACCTGGAAGCCCGCCACCAGGTTCACCACCACCAGCACCAGGAAGCCCATGTGCACCCAGCCCCCCGCGCCGCCGCTGGCGCGCAGGAAACCCGGGTCCAGGCATTCGGCCACCAGCAGCCGGTAGATCGCGGCCAGCGCCAGCAAGGTCGCGCTGGCCGTGGCGGTGACCAGCAGCAGCGCCGCGTCGTCCAGTCCCAGCACCGTGCCGAACAGCACGTGCAGCAGATCCATGTTGGAGCCGCGTAGCGACACCAGCAGCACGCCCAGCCCCAGCGATATCAGATAGAACGCCGCGAAGCTGGCGTCTTCGCGCAGCGGCGTGAGACGCGCCACCAGCCCCGCCAGCAGGGCTACCGCCAGCCCCGTGGCGATCCCGCCCAGCATCATCGCCCCCAGCGACAGGCCGGCCAGCAGAAAACCCGCCGCCACCCCGGGCAGGATGGCGTGCGACATGGCATCGCCCATCAGGCTCATACGCCGCAGCACCAGGAACACGCCCAGCGGCGCCGCGCCCAACGAAAGGGCGCAGGCGCCGGCCAGCGCGCGCCGCATGAAGCCATAGTCCAGGAAGGGCGACAGCACCCATTGCGCCAGGCTCATGCGCGGCTCTCCGCGTGCCATTGCCGCGCCCGCTTCAAATGCGCGTCGTTCAACGCATCATCGGTGGCGCCCCAGGCCACCACCGAACCGGACAACAGCAGGCATTCGGGGAAATGGTCGCGCACGAGATCCAGGTCGTGCAGCACCGCGATCACGGTGCGGCCCTGGCCGTGCAGGCCGCAAAGCAAGGCCATCAGGTCGTCCGCCGTGTGGCTGTCCACCGCGGCGAAGGGTTCGTCCAGCAGCAGCACCGGCGCATCCTGCACCAGCATCCGCGCAAACAACGCGCGTTGCATCTGTCCGCCCGACAGCGCATCCACGCCGCGTCCGGCGGCGTCGGCCATGCCCACGGTTTCCAGCGCGTCCATGCAACGGTCCAGCTCGTCGTTCGCATACCGGCGCCATCCGCCCACGCGCCGCCAGGCGCCCATGGCCACCAGGTCCAGCACCGACACCGGAAACGAACGGTCCAGTTCGGCGGCCTGGGGCAGCCAGGCCAGTTCCGACCGGCCCGCGCCGCTGATCCGCACGCTGCCGGCCATCGGACGCAGCACGCCCATGATGCCTTTGATCAGCGTGGACTTGCCGGCGCCATTCGGCCCCACCACGGCGGTCATGCCGCCAGCGGCGAAACGCCCGGACACCGATTTGAGCGCCGCGTGCCCATGCCAGCCGAAGGAAGCGTCGGCCAGTTCGATTGTGACCGGCGCGTTCATCGCGGCCACCAGTCCAGCGCCCAGCCGGTCAGGGCCCACAGGGCGGCGGCGGCGGCCAGAGCGATAGTCATGCGGCGCCAGGCGGAAACGAGGAAGGCGGAACGCGGGGGGAGGTTTTGCCGGAGCGCCGTTTCGGGCGCCCGGGGCAAAAGCGTGAAATGTGACATGGAAAGAATGCGGAGACGGATGGGGGCTGCGGTCAAGTTTTATTATGTTATATCATAACTAAAAAGCTTGATTCCGCGGCGCTCGCCCACATCTGGATGTTTTCTGCTACCTTCCAGGCATCTCGCGCGCATCGCGCGCGTTTTCCATAGAGATAAAGCCAGCCATGTCCGCACCGCCCCGCACCCCTCGCAGCGATACCGTCGGCGCCCAGCTCAGCGTCGCCGAAGCGCTGTGCGAGCAGCGCGGACGCCGCCTCACCCCCATCCGCCGCAAGGTGCTGGAACTGTTGCTGCGTCACGGCCGCAGCCTGAAGGCCTATGAATTGCTGGAAGCCATGCGCGCCGTGCATCCGGGCGCCGCGCCTCCGACCGTGTACCGCGCCCTGGATTTCCTGATGGATGAAGGCCTGATCCACCGCCTGGACGCCGTCAACGCCTGGAGCGCCTGCCACGACGCGGGCGGCGCGCCCCATGACCTGCTGGTCGTCTGTACCGGCTGCGGCGCGGTCGCGGAAGTGTCCGACCCCGCCATGAGCCGCCAACTGGCCGAGCGCGTCGCCCAGACCGGCTATGCCCTGGCCACGCACGAAACCGAAATCCGTGCGCTGTGCCCCCAATGCCAGCAGAAGCAGCCCGCCGCGGATGCCGGTCACGGCCACCACCATCATTAAGCACTAGTGCCGGCAGGCCGGCCCGCCCTCGGCTCTCGGCCATCGGTCGCAAGCCCGCAGCAGGGCCCTTCATCCAGATGCGCGCGTGGCGCTCTTGAAATCTGGCAAACCGCCCCCAAATAGTGGTATCGCCCGATACTTGACGGCGTACGGACGCCATCTGGATGGCTACGGCCCCAGGGTTGACCCTGGGTTTGCCCCCTGCCCCTGACTGTGCTGTAATCCTGCGTCCGGCCGCTGCAGGCGGCCCATGCAGCCTGCGGCAAACACCCTCCGGCAAAGACTGGGAAACCCCCTTGAAGCGTCGCAAGACGGCGTTGCAAAACAGGGGCGCGATCCCCGCCGAGAGTTCCTGTTTAACGCCTTGACTTCACGCTAGCAGCTTCGCCATGAACACCCCGCGCAGTTTGGACAAAATGGTTCCCGTCACCATCCTCACCGGCTTTCTCGGTGCGGGCAAGACCACCCTGCTCAAACGCATCCTGACCGAATACCATGGCCGCCGCGTCGCGGTCATCGAAAACGAGTTCGGGCCGGAAAGCATCGACAACGACCTGCTGGTGCAGGACAGCAACGAAGAAATCATCGAACTGTCCAACGGCTGCGTCTGCTGCACGGTGCGCGGCGACCTGATGCGCACCCTGTCCGAGCTGCGCGCCAAGCGCGAAGCCGGCGAACTGAATTTCGAACGCGTCATCCTCGAAACGACCGGCATGGCCAACCCTGGCCCCGTCTGCCAGACGTTCTTCATGGATGACGACATTGCCGAGTACTACCGCCTGGACGCGGTGGTCACGGTGGTCGACGCCAAGCACGGCATGGCCACCCTCGACGCCCAGCCCGAAGCCCAGAAACAGGTCGGTTTCGCCGATCGCATCCTGATCTCGAAGCGGGACCTGGTCAACGAAGTCGACTACGAAGCGCTGCGCCACCGCCTGGTTCACATGAACCCGCGCGCGCCGATCACGCCGGTCAACTTCGGCGAAGTCGACCTGAAGTCCATCATCGACATCAGCGGCTTCAACCTGAATTCCATTCTGGACATCGACCC
>NZ_DATCUY010000195.1:0-9339 GCF_036567245.1 Achromobacter sp.
CGGGGGCGGCGGCCGTGGCCGCCGCCGCGCGCATGCGCGACGAGGCCAGTTTCACGCCCAGCAGGATCATCACGAAGCCGTAGGCATGGAACAGCTGCGGGGCTTCGCCCAGCAGCGGCCAGGCCAGCAGCGCGGCATAGACCGGCACCAGGAACATCGACAGCCCCGCCGTGGCCGGGCCGGCCTGGCTGATCAGGCGGCCGTACACGTAGTACGCGCCCAGGCTGGGAACCACGGCCAGGAACAGCAGCACTGCCGCCAGGCGCGGATCACCCCAGGGCGGCGTGGCACCGGTCACGGCCTCGACGGCGGCGAAGGGCGCCAGCGCCAGCACGCCGCCCAGCATCAGGGTCGCCAGCCGGGCGCTGTCCGGCACCGCCGGCAGGCTCAAGCGTTTTTGCAGCACGGTGTAGAAGGCCCAGCCGGTGGCGGCCAGCAGCACCCAGAGGTCGCCCTGGCCGAAAGCCAGCCGCGCCAGCGCCTGTGCGTCGCCGCGCGCCAGCACCACCAGCACGCCGCCCAGGGCCAGTGCCAGGCCCGCGCCGCGCAGGGCGGACAGCGGCTTGCGCCAGATGACGGCTTCCAGCAGCGCCACCAGGATGGGGCTGCACGAAAAGATCAGGGCGATATTGGTCGCGCTGGTGCTCTGGGCGCCGATGTATTGCGGCGCCACCGCCACACCCATGCCCAGCACTGCCAGCGGCGCCAGCGACGGCAAGGCGCGCCATAGTGTCTTGCGGTGCGCGCGCAGGGCGGGCGCGGCCAGCGGCAACAGGATCAGCAGAGCGATCAGCCAGCGGCCGAACGCCAGGAAGACGGGTGGAAGGTTGGCGTCATGAGCCCAGCGGGCTGCCACCATGTTGGAGGCGAATAGCGCCGGAGCGGCGAAAAGCATGGCGGTGCCGGAGAGGCCCAGGCCGGTTCTTGCGGGTGCTGCTGCTGCGAGAGACATGGTTTCCTGCCGCGCGGATCGGCGCGCGGCGTGCTGCGTTGAACCTGCCGGCGCCTGCGCTGGGTTGTGCCGCAGCGTGGACGCCGAAATCGGACGGCCGGGATAGGTGGCCATCTTGCAGAGAGTCTACGGGCAGGAAAGCAAAATAGGTTTCCTGATTCATGCCTTGTTGGTGGATTGTGGAAAATATCTGTCTTGTAGAATTCATTTTTTTTGGAGATATTCTCTTCAGACTAAGCCCGCCATGTCCACACCCCCCAAAATCGACGAAACCGACCGCAAGATCCTGCGCGCCTTGCGGGCAGACGGACGCCTCACCAACCTGAAGCTGGCCGAACAGGTAGGGCTGTCGCCCACGCCCTGCTGGAACCGGGTCAAGGCGCTGGAAGAGGCAGGCGTGATCGAGGGCTACGCGGCCTTGCTGAACCAGAAGGCGCTGGGCTTGCCGGACACCGTCATGATCGAGGTGACGCTGGAACATCACGACGACGACACCTTGGCTCGCTTCGGCGAAGAGATCACGCGGTTGCCGGAAGTGGTCGAGGCCTTTCTCGTGACGGGCGAGTACGACTATCTGATCAAGGTGGCGGTGGCGGGCACCGAAGGCTACGAGGAATTCCTGCGCAAGCGGCTATACAAGCTGCGCGGCGTACGGCACAGCCGCTCCACCTTCGTATTGCGGCGCTTGAAACACACGCCTTCGGTCGAGCCCTAGCCCAGGCGCTCCGTCGGCCGAGTCCGGGCGGGCGTGCTCACGGCTGCCCTGCGGCGCAGGGCGGACGCCGGTTCAGCCGCCGATGAATGTCTCGATGGCGCCGTTGAAGGCGCGCGGATTGCCCAGGTTCATGCCGTGCGACGATCCCGTGATCGTCACGCGTTGCGCTTGCGGCAGCCACTGCGACAGGGCGTCCAGCACGGCCGGGTAGGGCGTGGGGCTGAGCGCGCCGCCGATCAGCAGGGTCGGCAGCTTCAGCGTGCCGATCTGCGCCGGCGTCAGCGCTTCGGGCTTTTCCCCTGCCTGGCCGAACAGCGTGCCGACGTTGTCGCGCACCATCTCCTTGAACCACGGCACCATGCGCTGCCAGGTATCGGGCCCGGTCACGGTGTCGACAAACAGCGCCAGGCCGGTTTCGATCTCGCCGTCGCGGATAAGGGCCAGCGCGCGCTGCCGAAAACCGCCGCGCAGGTCGTCGTCGCCCGGCAGGGGCAGGCCGGGGTCGGCCAGGGTCAGGCTGCGCAGCGCGCCCGGCTGCTGCAGCGCCGCTTCCAGCGCCACGCGGCCGCCACGCGAATGGCCCACCAGATGGGCCGGTCCGCCCGCCACGGTATCGATGAATTCCAGCACGTCATTGGCATGCTGCTCGATCGAAAAGCCCTCGCCCTCGCCGTCCCAAGTTTCGGGCCAGTAGCGGCGCAGGCATACCGCCAGCACGCGGAACGACTTGCCCAGCGGCGCCATCTGCGACTTCCAGTAGCGGCAGTCGGACAGGGAGCCGTGCACCAGCACCAGGGGCGCGCCGCTGCCGTACTCGGTGTAGGACATGGCGTAGCCGCCAATCAGCGCGGTTTGCAAGGGCAGGACGGGTTCGGAACGCATGGGTGTCGTATGGGAAAAGCCAGGTCCGCATTCTAGCCCGCTGGCGTCTGCCGGCGGCGCTGATAAACTCGTTTCCGACCTGTCGGCGCGCTGCCCGCGCCGGCTTTCCACCCCAACGGAGCCGTCCCGATGTCCCCTGAGTCGCTTGCCGCCTTGCCCGAATCCGCCCAGCGCGTCGCCCGCCTGCTGCTGGAACTGGGGCATGACAAACCCGTGGTCGTCCTGCCGCAAACCGGCAAGACATCGGCGGAAGCGGCGGCGGGGCTAGGCTGCGAGGTCGCGCAGATCGCCAAATCCATCATCTTCCGGCGCGCCACCGACGACGCGCCGGTGCTGGTCATCGCCAGCGGCGCCAACCGCGTGGACGAGGCCAAGGTGGCCTCGCAGGTAGGCCCGCTGGCCAAGGCGGACGCGAAATTCGTACGCGACATGACCGGTTATGCGATTGGCGGCGTATGCCCCATCGGCCATGCGGTCAAGCCGGTGATGCTGCTGGACGCGGACCTGTTCAACTACGACAGCCTGTGGGCTGCCGCCGGGCATCCGCATGCGGTGTTCAACCTGACGCCGCGGCAACTGGCGGACATGACCGGCGCGCCGGTGGTGGACGTGGCGCTGCGCGGCTGACATCGCGCTGGTCCGCAATCAGTGCGGGTGCGCTTGCAGTCCGTCGATCAGCACCTGCTGCAAACCGCGCGAGCAGGTCTCCACCCGCGCTTCGACGCCGTAGACGGCCGCCAGCGAGGCGGGCGTGATCACGTCCACCGGCAGGCCAGCCGCATGCAGCCGGCCGTCATGGATCATGACGGCCCGGTCGGCGTGCTGTAGCGCCACGTTCAGGTCATGCAGCACGATGATGCTGATCAGGCCATGCTCCCGGGTTTCCTGCCGCAGCAGTTGCATGACGTGGAACTGGTAATTCAGGTCCAGGGCCGACAGCGGTTCGTCCAGGAGCAGCACGCGCGGATGGCGGATCAATGCCTGCGCCAGTCCCACCAGTTGCTTCTGTCCGCCGGATAGCGAATCCAGGTACTGCAAGGCCAGATGGGCGATGCCCAGCCGCTCCAGCAGCCGGTCTATGGCCTGCATGTCCACCGGCGTGCCCAGCCCGTCGCCGGCCTTGGCCGCCACCAGCACGGACTCGAACACCCGCAGGTGCACGGCGGCGGGCAGACCCTGGGGCAGGTAGACGACATGACGGGCGCGCTCGCCGAAACTCTGGCGGATCAGGTCCCGTCCATCCAGCGCCACGTCGCCTGCGCGCACGCGGATCAGGCCGGCCAGCGCCTTGAGCAGGGTGGATTTGCCGCTGCCATTGGGGCCGAGCAGGGCGGTCACCTGGCCGGTTGCCAGTTCGGGTATCGACAGCCCGTGCAGCACGTCCGCGCGGCCATAGCCGGCCGTCAGGCCGTGCACGCTCAGCGCCGACGAGGGGCCGGTCTGGGGCGCGGTCATGGCATTTGCCGGCGCAGCACGACCGACGCGAAGAAGGGTATGCCGACCAGAGAGGTCACGATGCCGATCGGCACGATCACGCCCGGCACGAGATTCTTGGAAGCGATCGACGCCAGCGACAGGATCACGGCGCCCACCAGCGCGCTGCCCGGCAGGAAAAACCGGTGATCCTCGCCGAACAGCCGCCGCGCAATATGCGGCGCGACCAGCCCGATGAAGCCTATGGTGCCGACAAAGGCCACCGCCAGCGCCGACAGCAGGCTGACCCGGGCCAGCGCCGCCACGCGCAGGCGGCGCACGTCCACGCCGAAGCTCGCGGCACGGTCCTCGCCCAGGCGCAGCGCGGTCAGTTTCCAGGATTGGCGCATGGCCAGCGGCAGCGCCAGGGCGAAGGCCGCCGCCAGCACGGCCACGGTGGTCCAGCTGGAGCGCGACAGGCTGCCCATGGTCCAGAACACCAGGTTCTGCAGCGCCTCGGCGCTGGCCATGAACTGCACCAGCGACACCAGGGCATTGAAGGTGAACAGCATGGCAATGCCGAACAGCACCACGCCCGAGGTGTTCATGCCGCCCCAGCGGGTCACGGCATCCAGCATCAATGCCGCCAGCAAGGCGAACAGGAAGGCGTTGCCCGCCACCAGCCAGGCGGCGGGTATGCCAGGTACGCCCAGCTGCAGCACGATGGCCAGCGAGGCGCCGAAGGCGGCGGCTGAAGACACGCCCAGGGTGAACGGGCTGGCCAGGGGGTTGTTCAGGATGGTCTGCATTTCGGCGCCCGCCATCCCCAGCGCCATGCCGACCAGTGCGGCCATGAGCGCGGACGGTAGGCGGATGTCCCACACGATCACTCGAGAGGTCGGATCGGCCGCCGCGGGGGCGGTGAGCGTCTGCCAGAGTTCACGCCAGGGTAGGCCCGAAGGACCCACGGTGAAGTCGATCAGCAACGCAATGAAAAGCGCCGCCAGCAGCAGGGCGATAAGCCCTGCCCGGCGGCGCAGGATCTGCCGATAGGCGGCAACCGCGCTGGCGGTTGGCGGCATTACTGCAGCAACTGCAGACGGCTCTTGGCCGTGCTCGCGGCCGGCGTGGTCGGGTAGTCGCGGACGATGCGTTGCAGCGTGGTCTTGGCGCCGGCGCGGTTGTTCATTTCGATCTGGCTGCCGGCGATGACCAGCAGGGCGTCCGGCGCGCGCGCATTGTCCGGGGCCTTCTGCACCATGGCGTTCAGCTGCTCGATGGCGCCCTTGAAGTCCTTCAGCGCGTAGCGGCTGCTGCCCAGGTAGAACTGGGCGCTGGGCGCGAGCTGGCTGGCGGGGTACAGGGCGGTGAAAGCGGCCAGCGATTCGGACGCTTCCTTGTATTGGCCCTTGCGGAACAGGTCGATCGCGCCATCATAGGCCGCTTGCTCCTGGGGATCGCCGGCGGAGGCTCCCGGAGGATTGGCGCTGCCCGCGGCGCCGCCCGGCTTGGCCGAGGGCTGCTGGCGCGATACCAGCTCCAGCTGGTCGCGCAATTGGGCGACTTCCTGCTGCAAGGCCTGGATCTGGTCGGCCAGTTGCAGCTTGGCGCGCTGGCTTTGTTCGTTCTGCTGCTGCACCTGTTGGCGCAAATCCAGGATGGCCCGGCGGGCTTCATCGTCGGAAAAAGCGTGGGCGGGCGCCGCCAGGGCCGCCAGCACCAAGCCGGTGGCCGCAATCAGAGGACGCAGGGACAGAACGTTATCGCGCATGAAAATTCCCGGGGTATAAAAACAAACGTCGGGACGGCCGGTTGACCGTCCCGACGCGTGGTAGGGCTCTAGACTATACGAAAAAGCTTAGCGGCGATAAACGATATCGGCGCGGCGGTTTTCCGCAAAGTCGGCTTCCGACGTGCCAGTCGACTTCGGCTTTTCTTTACCGAAGCTGATGGTTTCGATCTGGTTGTCGCTGACGCCCAGCAGGGTCATCATGCGGCGCACGGCGTCGGCACGGCGCTGGCCCAGGGCCAGGTTGTATTCAGCGCCGCCGCGTTCGTCGGTGTTGCCTTCGATCTTGATGGTCTGCTGCTGATGCGAGGCCAGGTACTTGGCGTGGGTTTCGACCAGGCTGCGGTACTGGTCCGACACCGTGTAGCTGTCGAAGTCAAAGTACACCGAGCGCTGTTGCGCCAGGATGCTTTGGGGGTTGAAGGGATCAAGGATCTGGCCAGAGGCCGAGGATCCTTGGCCAGCGCCTCCGCCCTGACCCGCTTTATCGTCGAGAGGGACGGAGCTGCAAGCTGCCAGGGCGGCAGCCAGAGCGGCGATGGTTAGGCTTTTGGCAATGCGCGACTTCATGATAGTTCCTTTGCAAAGAGAGTCACACGTGTTATCGGGTAAATGGGCCCCAAGTCGGTTCACGTATTTCCCCATTCAGTACCGAAAGCGTCTGCCGTACGCGGCCATCGCTCGAAACACCCGCAAGCACGCTACGTCCATTTTGGATGGCGGCGTAGAGGACTTGCATTCCATTTGGCGCAAAACTCGGGGACTGATCGTCACGACCATCAGTCAGCAAGGTCTCGGAGCCTGAGGACAGGTTCAGCGATGCGATACGAAACGCGCCGTCGCGTCTTGCAACGTACAGTAGCGTCGATCCATCGGGGGAAATTCGGGGTGATATGTTGTAACCACCATTAAACGTGAGGCGGCGTGCTTCGCCACCACTCGAGCCGGTCTGATAGATTTGCGGCCCGCCGCTGCGGTCACTCGTAAAGATAATGGAAGCACCGTCTGGCGTAAAGCTCGGTTCGGTGTCAATCCCGGGAGAACGCGTAACTCGCGTCGGATTGGAGCCGTCGGTCGCGCCAACGATGTAAATTTGCGACAAACCATCGCGCGTCAGAGCCACCGCCAGCTTGCTGCCGTCGGGCGACCAACCGGGTGCGCTGTTGTTGCCCTTGAAGTTGGCGACAGGCGAGCGGGCGCTGGTGGCCAGATTGTGCACATAGACGACAGGTTTGCCGGATTCGAAGCTCACATAGGCAAGCTTGGAGCCATCGGGCGACCAGGACGGCGAAATGATGGGCTCGCGCGAACGCAGGGCCACCTGAGGGTTCTGGCCGTCGGCGTCAGCCACCTGCAGTTCGTAGGTGGCGCCCTTCTTCAGGACGTACGCGATGCGGGTCGAGAAAACGCCCTTAACGCCAGTGATCTTCTCGTAAATGCGGTCGGCGATCTGGTGCGCGACGCGGCGCAGTTCCTGCTCGGTGCCCGAAAACGCCACGCCGTCCAGCTGGCTCTTCTTGACCGTGTCGGCCAGGCGGTAGCGGACGTCGTAGCGGCCGTCGCCACCGCGCGTGATGCTGCCGTAGGCGATGAAATCGGCGCCCTTGCCGCGCCAGTCATCGTGGGCGATGGGGGAGTCCACATTCAGGCCGGAGCCGGCGGCGTTGATCAGGCGGAACTGGCCCGTGCGGGTCAGGTCGGCGCGGATCACTTCGGCCAAGGCGCGGCCATGAGTATCGTCAACCGCGAAATCGGCAATGGCCACGGGGTACTGGGTGGCGCCGGTGCCGGAAATGTCGACGCGCAGCTGCGCATGGGCGGGCTTGATGGCCATCAGGCAGGCCAGGGTCAGCATCAGCAGCCCGAGTCCATACGATCGCCAGAGAGCGAGGGGGGGTACTCGTCGGCTATAAGCGGGAGTCATATTCATCAATCTCCTGTCAATCATACATTCTGTACACAACGTCAATAATGGGTTCGTAGCGGCCCGTCGAGGGCTTCGGGAAAGGGTTGCAACGGCGGATGCCGGTCTCGACCGCGCGGTCGAAGCCGACATTGCCCGAAGAACTGGTCAAGGTGACGCCATTGACCTTCCCGTCGGAACCTAACTGTACCCGGTATTGTGCCGTGGGATTTTCCGATCCGCTGCGGGCCGGGGGCGGATATGCCACCCCGGGTTGCACGCAGGCGCGGACCTTGGCGCCATAGCCGCTATCGCGTCCGCCGCCCGCCTGGTTGCGGTCGGCCGTGCCGCCGGGGATGCCGGCGGCGCCCAGCGCGTCGTTGCGGAAGGCATCCTTCAGCGCCTTGTCGGCAGCGGCCTTCTTGGCGGCTTCTTCCTTGGCCTTCTTCTCGGCCGCGGCCTTTTTCTCGGCAGCAGCCTTCTCGGCGGCGGCTTTTTCGGCCTTTTCCTCGGCGGCCTTGTCGGCGGCAGCCTTTTCGGCAGCGGCCTTCTCCGCCGCAGCCTTCTTGGCGGCGTCGTCCTTGGCCTTCTTTTCCGCGGCCGCCTTGTCGGCGGCGGCCTTTTCAGTTGCGGCCTTCTCGGCAGCAGCCTTGTCGGCCGCCTGGCGTTCCTGCTCCAAACGCTTCTTTTCCTTCAGTTCGGCCTGCTTGCGCTCTTCTTCGAGGCGCGCCTTTTCCTTGGTGGCTTCGGCGGCCTGGCGTGCCTTCTCTTCCTGTTCGCGCTTCTTCTTGGCTTCCTGCAGCGCGATCTCGGGGTCGACTTCCTCGGTCTTGGGCTGAGCTTCGGGCTCAGGCTTGGGAGTAGGCGGCGGCGGGGGAGGCTCGGGCGCCTTTTCAGGCTCCGGCTTGGGTTCCGGCTTGGGCTGCGGTTTTGGCGGTTCGGGTTGCGGCGTGGGCGGCGGAGAGTCGGGCGAGTTGCCGTCTGCCCAGAGCTGGACCTGCACGGGGCCGGGGCTCTCGGAGCGCCAGTTCACGCCAAAGATCAAGACGATCAGCAGCAGCACGTGCACCGCCACGGCCAGAATCAATGCCTTCCGGTTGTCGTGGTTGGGCGGGGTGGCCGGGGGGCCGCTGCGGTGTCGGATTATGGGTGGCGTCATGAGCGTTGCATGCCGGCGGCGCCGGCGGAAGGCGTCGCGTTAGCGTTTTTTCGCGGGTGCGGGCTGGGAACCGCCGGCGGACTGGTCCACCAGCAGGCCCAGGCGGGTGATGCCGTTGGTGCGAAGTTCATCCATGACCTTCACGACCGTCTCATAGGGCACCTTGCCGTCGGCGGCGATGACCACCGGGGTTTCCGCGGTAATGCGCGAACGCACTTGCGCCACCAGTTCGGGGCGCGCGATGTCCTGCATGGTGGCGCCGGGTTCGCGCATGCGCAGGGCGATCTTGCCGTCTTCCGAAATCTGGACTTCCAGCGGCTTGACCGGCACGTCCGATGCCGCGCCGACCGAGGGCAGCTGGATCAGGCCGGGCGTGATGAGGGGAGCGGTCACCATGAAGATGACCAGCAGCACCAGCATCACGTCGATGTACGGCACCACGTTGATGTCGGCCTTCATGCGGCGGCCGGACCTGCCGCGTGAGCTTACCGAGGGCATTAGCGCACCTGCCGTTGCAGAATGTTCA
>NZ_DATCUY010000196.1:0-14563 GCF_036567245.1 Achromobacter sp.
GGCCCTGCAGCGGATGGCCGGCGCGGGTGAACAGGCCGCCATGCTGCGGCGGCAAGGGCCGCACGGTGAAATCGCCGGGCGGCGGCAGGCTGTGCGTCACCGCCACGGCCAGATCCAGCTTGTCCTGCTGCAGCTTTTCCAGCAGGCGCTGCCAGCTTTCGATCTCGACGTGCACGCTCAGGCCTGGATGCTCGCGTGCGATGCGCACCAACAGTGGCGACAGGAAGCCGGCCGCCGGAAACGCCCCCACGCCCAGGTTCACGCGGCCCGTGTCGTGGCCGCGGATCAGTTCGGCTTCGCGCCGCAGGTCGCGGGTTTCTCCCAGGATGCGCTGCGCACGCTCCAGCACCATGCGCCCGGCCTGCGTGGGCGTGACGCCCGTGGACGCCCGGTCCACCAGCACCAGCCCCAGCGAGTCTTCCAGCGACTGGATGCTGCGCGTCAGCGCGGACTGCGTCAGATGCAGCCTTTGCGCGGCGCGGGAGTAGTGCTTTTCCTCGGCGAGCACGGCGTAGTGCTGGAGCGACCGTATTGTGAGGCTCATGTATTTTTCTCATCAATATTGGACTAAATATGCATTTGATTGGGCGCAAACGCAAGACTACAAAAGACTTGCCGCGACGGAAAAAATGCAGCACCGGCCGCCCTGTGGTGAACCTCATTCCAGAGCAATGCAAGACATTGCCTACCCCCCAGGAGGAGACAACATGGACCGCAAGTCGTTTTTGAAGCTGTTGGGCAGCAGCGGGGCTGCGATGCTGGGCGCCCTGGCCTGTCTTTCGGCGGCTGCCGCCCCCGTCACCCAGGCGCCGCCCTGGCCGGGCGGGGGCAAGCCCATCCGCCTGGTGGTGCCGTTTCCGGCCGGATCCGGGTCGGACGCGCTGGCGCGCATGTTGGCGATGAAGGTCACGCAGCGCACCGGCGCGCCGGTCATCGTCGACAACAAGCCCGGCGCCGGCACCATGATAGGCGCGCAGGAAGTGGCCCGCGCCAACCCCGACGGCTACACCCTGCTCTACACCATCGTCGTCACCCACACGCAGAATCCGCATCTCTACAAGAAGCTGCCCTACGACCCGGTGAAGGATTTCACTCCGGTCATCCAGGTGGTGCGCTCGGCCACCGTGCTGGTCGCCAACAAGGACGCGCCGTTCTCGACCACGGCGCAGATGATCGACTATGCCCGGGCCCATCCGGGCAAGCTGAATTTCGCTTCCTACAGCCCCGGGTCCACCTCGCATCTGAACGGCGAGATCCTGAAGCAGCAGACCGGCATCGACATCGTGCACGTGCCCTACAAGGGCACCGCCGACGCCAGCCGCGCGCTGCTGGCGGGCGAGGTCCAGGTCTACTTCGACGGCACGGCCACCGCCGTGGAGAACGCGCGCGCCGGCAAGGTCAAGCTGCTGGGCCCGGCCACCGACCGCCGCCTGAGCGTGCTGCCGGACCTGCCCACCCTGAAGGAGCAAGGCATACCCGGGCTGGACATCGTCGGCTGGCAAGGCATCTTCGGCCCCGGCGACATGCCGCCGGCGCTGGCCGAGCGCGTGGCCCAGGTCTTCCGCGAAGCGCTGGACTCGCCCGAGGTGACCCAGAGCATCGTGTCACAGGGCAACGAAGTCAGCGGCGCGGGACCCAAGGAATTCGCGCAGATCGTCCAGCAGGACAGCGAACGCTGGGGCGCCGTGATCAAGCGCATCGGCCTGGTCCTTCAGTAACTCTGGCGCGTATCGAAAGGAGAACGCAATGCATGATCTGGTCATACGCGGCGGCACGATCGTCGATGGTTCGGGGCGGCCCCGCTACCAGGCGGACCTGGCCATAGAAGACGGACGCGTGGTCCAGGCCGAAGGCAGGGCCGGCGCGGCGCGGCGCGAGATCCGCGCCGACGGCTGTCTGGTGGCGCCGGGCTGGGTCGATATCCACACCCACTACGATGGCCAGGCCACCTGGGACCCGTACCTCAGCCCGTCCACCTGGCACGGCGTCACCACCGCCATCATGGGCAATTGCGGGGTGGGCTTCGCCCCCGTCAAGCCCGAGCGGCGCGAGTGGCTGATCAAGGTCATGGAGGGCGTCGAGGACATACCCGGCTCGGTGCTGTCCGAAGGCATCCAGTGGGACTGGGAGACCTTTCCCGAATACCTGGACGCGCTGGACCGCCGCCCCAAGGCGCTGGACGTGGGCGCGCAGATCCCGCACAGCGCGGTGCGCGCCTACGTGATGGGCGAGCGCGCCATCCACCACGACGAGGCCTCGCCCGCCGACCTGATCGCCATGCGGGAAGTGGTGCGCGAAGCGCTGGTCGCGGGCGCGGTCGGTTTCTCCACCTCGCGTACCTTCCTGCACAAGTACGACGAGCGCAAGTATCCGCCCGGCACCTTCGCCACCGGCGAGGAAATCACCGCGCTCGGCTCGGTCATGGGCGAGGTCGGGCATGGCGTGTTCCAGATGACGGCCAACCATCCCGCCATGGAAGGCGAAATGCCCTGGCTGGAGCAACTGGCGCGCCACAACCGCCTGCCCGTGCTGTTCAATCTGCAGCAGACCGACGGCGCGCCCGACGTCTGGAAGCAGATCGCCGGCAGCCTGGACCGCGCGCACCGCGAAGGCGTGCCGCTGCTGGCCGGCATCAGCGGCCGCCCGCTAGGCATACTGTTTTCGTGGCAGAGCACGCTGCATCCGTTCATCGCGCATCCCAGCTACCAGCCGCTGCATGCCCTGCCGCTGGCGGAGAAACTGGCCCATCTGCGCGACCCAGCCACGCGCAGCCGCATCATGAACGAACAGCGCGGCCTGCTCGATCGCCGCGCCGAAACGCTGTTCAGCAGCTTCCACAAGATCTACCGCCTGGGCAGCGATCCCGACTACGAGCCGCTGCCCGAGGAAAGCGTGGCCGCCATGGCGCAGCGCGACGGCCGCGCACCGCTGGAAATCGTGTACGACCTGATGCTGGAGAACGATGGCCAGGCGATCCTGTACTACCCGTCCTTCAACTATTCGTATGAGAACCTGGACCACCTGCACCAGCTCATGCAGCACCCCAACACCGTCAACAGCCTGTCCGACGGCGGCGCGCATTGCGGCTACATCTGCGACGTGAGCATGCCCACGTTCATGCTCAGCCACTGGACCCGCGACCGCCGCCGCGGTCCGCTGCTGGAACTGGAACACGTGGTCAAGCGCCAGACGCGCGACACCGCCAACGTGTACGGGCTGCTGGACCGCGGCCTGCTGCAGCCCGGCTACAAGGCCGACGTCAACATCATCGATCCCGATGCCGTACGCGTGCATTGTCCGGAAATGGTGTTCGACCTGCCGGGCGGCGGCCGCCGCCTGATCCAGCGCGCCGACGGCTATGTGGCCACGCTGGTCAACGGCGCGCCCATCTTCGAAGGCGGCGCGGCCACCGGCGAGCTGCCGGGCAGGCTGTTGCGCGGAGCGCGCAGCCAGCAGGCATGAAGCCCATAGGGCAGGCTTTCCGGCCTGCCCGCAGCGCGCGCCGGGCTCATGCGCGGGTCGGCTCCGGCATGTACTGGCCCAGCAGCCCGGCAACCCAGTCGATGAACACACGCAGCTTGGCGCTCACGTGCCGGTTGGGCGGAAACGCCACGTACATCGGCATGGAGTCCAGGCGCCAGTCCTCGAACAGCGGCACCAGTTCGCCGCTTTCGACGTGGGCGCGGGACATGTAGTCCGGCAGCCAGAGCACGCCCATCCCGGCCAGGCCGGCGGCCAGATAGGCGTTGCCGTCGTCCACCGCCAACACGTAACGCCCGTGCACCTTGACGCTTTCGCCGCCGCGGCGCATGGCGTACGGCAGCGCCTTGCCATTGCGCGCCCACAGAAAGCCCACGATGCGGTGATGCGTGTCCTCGAGCTCGCGCGGATGCGCGGGCGCGCCGGCGCGCTTCAGGTAGTCCGGCGCCGCGTAGACGCCGAGCCGCAGGTCGCCCACGCGCCGCGCCATCAGGGACTGGTCGGTGAGCTCGCCGCCGCGCACCACGCAGTCCACGTTCTCGCCGATCAGATCGACGATCCGGTCGCTCACGCCCATGTCCAGCTGGATGTCCGGATACTGCGCGTGGAAGGCCGGCAATGCCGGCACCAGGATCATGCGCGCCAGCGGGCTGGGCACGTCCACCCGCAAGCGGCCCCTGGGCGCCGCCGCGGCGCCGGACAGGCTGGTCTCGGCATCATCCATGTCGGCCAGCAGGCGCAGCACGCGCTCATAGTAGGCGGCGCCATCGGCCGTCACGTTGACCTTGCGCGTAGTGCGGTTCAACAGCTTGACGCGCAAGCGCGCCTCCAGTTGCTGCACCAGTTGCGTCACGCTGGTCTTGCTCATGTGCAGGGTTTCGGCCGCCTTGGTGAAGCTGCCGGTTTCCACCACGCGGGCAAACGCCTGCATTGCGTCGAAACGGTCCATCTCTGCTCCCGCTCTTCCAGATTATTTGGATTCTACAAACAGTGATGGTTGGACTTGCCCGTTTATCGCGGTGCCGGGGCCACCTAAAGTGCCAGCATCGTCAATGCCGGGCCGGATGCGGCCCATGAATGGAGACCACCATGACCAAACGCGACGTCGTTTTTCCGCCCGGGCGCCAGGCCCTGTATGAGCGCAACCGCTATTCCCCCGCGATCCGCTCCAATGGCTTCCTGTTCGTCTCGGGACAGGTGGGTAGCCGCGAGGACGGCACGCCGGAACCGGATCTGCAGGCGCAGGTCCGGCTTGCCTTCCGCAACCTGCAAGCCGTGCTGGCGGCAGCCGGCTGCAGCTTCGACGACGTGGTCGACGTGACGGTGTTCATGGTCGACCCGGCGTCCAAGTTCGAGACGATCTGGCAGGTCGTGCCGGAGTATTGGGGCGAAGCGCCGCACCCGACCCTGACCGCGGTGGGCGTGACCTGGCTTTACGGCTTCGACTTCGAAATCAAGGTGATCGCGAAACTGCCGCAGACGGCCCAGGACTGAGTCCGCGGTCCCGCCAAGCCTACACCACGCCGACCCGGATCACCCCGGCGATGGTCTGCGCCGCCTGCTGCAAGGCGGGCACCATGTCGGCCTCCAGCCGGTCGCCTTCCACTTCCGGCGCGGCCACCGATATCCCCACCGACAGCAGGCGCGAGCCTGCCTGCGGCACCGGCACGGCCACCGACACCTGATTGCTGTCCGGGTAGTCGAACCGGGTCCAATGCCCCGGCGCCAGGCGCAAACCGCCGGCCAGCGCGCTGGCCGGCGGCAGCACGCTGCCCACGCGCAGATTCATCACCACCAGGCGGCGGCGCTCGGCCGGCGCCATGGCTCGGCCGATGATGATCACGCCCTCGGGATTGGCCTCGCCCAGGTTGGAAGTGCCGGAATAGGCATCAGCCAGGTTCTGCAGGATCTCCTGCACGGCATCCGTCACCCCCAGGCTTTCCATGGCCGCGAACCCCAGTTCGAAGACCTGCGGCGTGAGCCGCCAGCGGCTGTCTTCGCGCGCGGCATAGCCCTCTTCTTCCAGCGTCTGCAGGAACCGCAGCACGGTCGCGTGCGGCAAGTCGACCGCGCGCGCCAGCTCGGCCAGCGTGGGCCGGCCGTTGCCGCGGAAGGCCCGCATGATGGATAGACACCGCTGAATCGATCTATTATTCTTCAATCGTTCACCTGATAAACGTCTTGATCACTAGGTGAACAATACACATAAACGACGCTCCCGGCAAGACCGGCGAGCCAGGGAAGGAGACAAATCAATGAAACGCATCGCACTCGCCTTGGCGGCGGGTCTCGTGTTCTGTACGGGATCCGCCGCGGCGCAAGCAACGTGGCCCGCGCAGCCGGTCAAATGGATCGTGCCCTATCCACCGGGCGGATCGACGGACATGCTGGCCCGGCTGGTCAGCCACAAGCTCGGCGAGCGGCTGGGCCAGCCCGTCATCGTCGAGAACAAGGCCGGGGCTGGCGGCAACATAGGCACCGATTTCGCGGTCAAGCAGCCGGCCGACGGCTACACCATCGTGATGGGCAATATCGGCCCCATCTCCATCAACCCCGCCCTCTATCCGGACCTGCCCTACAAGCCGCAGCGGGACCTGGCGCCCGTCACGATGCTGATGAGCGTGCCCAACCTGCTGGTGGTCAATCCTTCGCTGCCGGTGCGCTCGGTGCAGGAACTGATCGCCTACGCCAAAAAGTCGAAGGCGCCGCTGGACTACGCCACGCCCGGCACGGGCACCTCGCTGCACCTGGCGGGCGAACTGTTCGCCTCGTCCGCGGGCCTGCGCCTGACCCACGTGCCTTACCGCGGCAGCGCGCCGGGCCTGAACGACACGGTGGCGGGCCACGTGCCCATGATGTTCGACAACATGCCCTCGGCGCTGCAGTTGGTGAAGGCCGGGAAGCTGCGGGCGCTGGCGATCACCAGCACGGCGCGCTCGCCGCAGTTGCCCGACGTGCCGACCATGGCCGAGGCCGGCCTGCCGGGCTATGAGATCGCCGGATGGTTCGGCGTGCTGGCGCCGGCGGCCACGCCCAAGCCCATCATCGAGCGCTTGAACAAGGAACTGCTGGCGGTGCTGGCGATGCCGGACGTGCGCGAACAGATAGACGCCATGGGCGGCATCATTTCAGCCGAGGGACCAGCGGACTTCGGCCGCTACATCGCCGCGGAAACCGACAAATGGGGCGCATTGGTCAGCAAGGCGCAGATCAAGCTTCAATGAGCAAGGAGACAAGCATGAGCACATATCGCCATCTGGAAACCCAACCGATAGCCGGCGCGCTGGGCGCCGAAATCCGCGGCATCGATCTGTCGCGGCCGTTGTCGGACGATCAATTCGACGAAGTGCGCGCCGCGCTGCACGAGCATCTGGTGGTGTTCTTCCGCGACCAGCAACTGACGCCGCAGCAGCACATCGATTTCAGCTCGCGCTTCGGCGAGCTGCTGGAAGTGCCGTTCGTGCGGGCGCTGGACGGACACCCGACCATCCTGCCCGTGATGAAGGGCAAGTCGGAAACCACCCGGCGCCTGTTCGGCGGCCTGTGGCACACGGACATGAGCTACGCCGAAGAGCCGCCGCTGGGCTCGGCGCTATACGGCCGCGTCATACCGCCCTATGGCGGCGACACCATGTGGGCAAACATGTACCGGGCCTACGACGCGCTGTCGGACAAGCTGAAACAGATCCTGGACGGGCTGGGCGCGGTCCACAGCGCGGTCCGCTCCTATGGCGCGGGCGGCGCGGTGGTGAACAACGGCGACCCGGCCCACAAGATGGACGTGCGCACCGACGACCGCGCCGCCAGCGAGGTGGTCCACCCCGTGGTGCGCGTGCATCCGGCGACGGGCAGGAAAGCGCTGTATGTAAACGGCACCTACACCCTGCGCTTTGACGGCATGACCCAGGAAGAAAGCGAGCCCCTCCTGCAATTCCTGTACCGCCATGCGGCGCGGCCGGAATTCACCTGCCGCTTCCGCTGGACGCCCGGTTCGCTGGCGCTATGGGACAACCGCTGCACCCAGCACCTGGCGATGAACGACTACGACGGCTTCGACCGCGAGATGCACCGCACCACGATCTCGGGCGACCGGCCGATCGCGGTCGCGCGCTAGGCCATCCGCAATGGCTCAGCGCGGCGGCTTCAGCGGCAAGAGCCGCCGATAGCCCGCCGGCAGCGGCTGGGCGGCGTGCTCCGCAACCGTGCGCGCCAGCCGCTGCGCCAATTCCGGCGGGAACGGCTTGGCGCGCCGTGTTTCCAGATCCACGTGCAGCGATAGCTGTTCCATGGTGGCCGCGACATAGCCGTCGCGGGTCTGCATCAGCTCCATCAGGCACAGCAGGCGCTTGTCATCCGCTTCCAGCAGTCGGATGCGCAGCGCCAGGGGATCTCCCGCCAGCACTTCGCGCAGATAGGCCACGTGCACATTCATCGTGTAGATGCCGCAGCGCGTGGCCTCGGTGTAATCCAGCCCCACTCCCACCTCGCGCAGCAGCTGGAAGCCGACGCGGTCGAAGATGCCCACGTAATGGGCCGCGTTCATGTGGCCATACTCGTCGATCCAGGCAGGGTCCACGCTCAAGGTCGTGGATGGAAGGGCTGATGTCATGATTTCCTCGGGGACAGGGTTCCGGTCAACGCATGACATTAGCCGACGCCCGCCGGCGGATCAATGCTGGCGTCTTCGTGCCGGGGATGAAGCCGAAGGTTGTAAGTCCCGCGGGCTGCGCGCCATCCTCGTACTAGTTCCCCCCGACCGGCCGGCGCCGGCCAAAAGGCCGATGCGGCGTCAGGCCGCCGGGGAAATGGTCCATCCGCGCCCCGCCATCCAGGCGATAGGCGAACGGCGTCATATACCGCACCCTGGCGGACAGGCGTAAGTAGACAAGTTCGCGTCTTGATTCTCAAGGCGACGCTGCAAACGCGCAGGAGCGCGCGCTCAAGGTCGGGGAACCAAGATGAATATCCTGTTGGCGTTCACGCCATTCATCGTGTTTGTCATCATTGAAAGAACCGTCGGCGTACTGGAAGGACTTGCGGCTGGCACCTTCGTATCCGCGGGACTGGTGCTGCGCGATTGGCTCAGCCCCGAGCGGCGCATCAAGATCCTGGAAACCGGCACGCTGCTGCTGTTCATGGGGCTGACCCTGTATGCCCCGATGGTCGATGGCGATTCCTGGACCATCGCCCAGGCGCGCCTGCGGGTCGACGCCGGCATACTGGTCCTGGTGTTGCTGACCCTGGCGCTGCGCCGCCCATTCGCCCTGGAGTATGCGCGGGAGAAAGAACCGGAGTATGTCTGGAAGAATCGCCGCTACGCCCGCATGAACTATGCCGTCGCGATGGCTTGGGCGCTGGCCTTCGCGACCATGGTGGCGGCCGACGCGCTGCTGCTGTACCAGCCGCAGTTGCCGCAGGTCATCGCGATCGCCGTGACGGTGGCGGCGCTGGCCGGCGCGATGAAATTCACCGCCTGGTATCCGGACAGGGTATCGGCTGCAACGCTGAGGTAGCCCGCCTCGAATCGGCAAGCTTCGCGATGAGCGAATGTGCCGACATCAGGCCTGAAGCCTCTACTGGAAGTGGTAGCGTTCCCGGTAGCCCACCGGCGACATGCCGCAATACTTGTTGAAAATATCGCGGAAGGCCTTGGTGTCGTTGTAGCCGACTTCGTACATGACTTCGGCCACGCTCTTGCGCGAGGTTTCCAGCCGCTTCTTCGCGGCTTCCACACGCACCCGCTGCACATATTCCACGATGCTGTTGCCCGTGGCCTGACGGAAGCGCCGCTCCAGCGTGCGGCGGCCCATGGCGTGGCGATCGGCCAATTCCTCGACGGTGATCTTTTCCGTGTAGCGGCCTTCGATGTAGTCCTGCACCGCGCGCACGACCTCGTCGGCGTGGGACTTCTGCCCCATGAACACCGCAAACGGCAACTGGCTCTGGCGGCTCCAGTCCAGCTGGAAGTACTTGGCGCACCAGATGGCGGTGTCGCGGTCGGTGTATTTTTCGATCAGGTGCAGCACCAGGTGCGCCGCGGAAAATGCGCCGCCGCTGGTGTAGATGCCGTTGTCCGCCATGACGATGCGGTCGCTGACCCATTGCACGCTGGGGAACAGGCTGGCGTAGAGGTTCTGCGCCACCCAATGGACCACCGCTTGCTGGCCGTCCAGGACGCCGCCCGCGGCCAGCAGCGCGGCGCCCATGCACAGGCTGGCGACTTCGCCGCCCTCGCGGTGATGGCGCGACAGCCATTCGATCAATTCGCGGTTCGACAGCACTGCGTCGGATACCGAACCCAACAGCGGCGGCGCGATGCAGATGTCGATGTCGTGGGCGTCCGCCAGAACCATGTCGGCCTGCACCGTGATGCGGCCCTGATCCAGGCGGACTTCGCGGGTCAGGGCCAGGGTGCGCACCGTGAACCTGGGTTCGCGCCCGTGCGCGGCCAGGTATTCGTTGGCGACCAGAAAGCCGTGCCTGGCGGTCTCCAGCGAGGCGATATTGGCCCCCAGGGGCAGCAGGAAAGCGACGTTTTTCATCCTGCAAAGCATACGCCTGCCGGCTGTCGCAATCCACCCTCAAGATTGTCGCAATTGCCTATCTGAATTTGCCGCCGATCCCGATAAAGTGACACTTACCGGAATGAGATCCGGGCTGCGCCAGAGGCGGCTTGCGGGCCTCCTGACGCGGAACAGAACAACGTGGATCCGAGGAGTTACTGATGGAAAAGTATGTAGACGGTTTCCTGCTGCCTGTGCCCAAGGCCAACCTCGAAACCTATCGGAAGATGGCCCAACAGGCGCAGACAGTCTGGCTGGAGTACGGCGCGCTGGATTACCGCGAATGCGTGGCGGAGGATATCGACAAGGAAGGCGCCGGCTCGTTCAGCGCAGCAGCCGGCGCGCGCGAGGGGGAGACAGTGGTGTTCGCCTGGATCACCTACGCCAGCAAGGCGGATCGCGACGAGATCAACGCCAAGGTCATGGCGGACCCACGCCTGGGGGAAAACTGCTGCGAAGGCGTGTTCGATTTCAAGCGGATGTGCTGGGGCGGCTTCACCACGCTGGTAGGAAACTGAGGCGACCGGGAATCCTCCTCCCGCCCTTTCAAACTGAAGATTCTGGAGACACCCCATGGCTAACCCTGCAAGCAAACCCATCCCCGAAGGCATGCACACGCTCACCCCGCACATCGTGTGCGAAGGCGCGGCGCAAGCCATCGACTTCTACAAAAAGGCTTTCAACGCCGAGGAACTGGCGCGGCTGCCCGGCCCCAACGGCAAAATCATGCATGCCGCCATACGCATCGGCGATTCCGTCATGATGCTGATGGACGATTTCCCCGAATGGGGCAGCCTGGGCCCGAAGGCGCTGAAAGGCACGCCTGTCACCCTGCACCTCTACGTAAAAGATGTGGACGCCGCCATGAAACAGGCGGTGGCGGCCGGGGCCCAGGTGACCATGCCCGTGGCGGACATGTTCTGGGGCGACCGCTACGGCCAGGTGGTGGACCCTTGCGGCCACCGCTGGTCCATCGCCACGCACAAGTTCGACCTGACGCCGGAAGAGGTCCAGGAGAACATGGCGAAGATGGGCCCGATGGAAGGCTGCGGCGATCAGTCAAAGAAGCAAGGTTAGACGGCCGGCTGCGGATACGGCCCCAGGAAATCCAGCTTGCCGATCTTCACTCCCGCGTGGCGCAGGATGGCGTACGCCGTGGTGACGTGGAAATAGAAGTTCGGCAGCGCGAACGTCAGCAGATAGTCGTCGCCGCGGAATTCCTGCTTGAAGTCGCCGAACGCCAGCGTGACCTTGCGGCCTTCGGCGCCGTCCAGCTTGTCCGCCGCCACCTCCTGCAGGTACGCAATGGTGGCGGCGATGCGCTGCTGCAATTGCTCGAAGGTGGTTTCCTCATCGGGGAATTTGGGCGCTTCCACCCGCGACAGACGCTGCACGGCGAACTTGGACGCATCGCTGGCGCGCTGGATCTGGCCGCTCAGCGGATACATGTCCGGCGCCAGGCGGGCATTGATGAGCTCAGCCGGATCCATGCCGGCGGCCGCGGCATGCTCGGCGGCCTTTTGCAGCAGAGTGGCCAGGACGTTGAGGCCGCGGACAAAGGCAGGCACGCTGGCCTGATACATGGAAAGAGACATGATGAAGACTCCGGACTGGAACTGGGCGGCCCGCGCGGGACGCGTCGGCGCGCCGGGGAATACGCTGATCTTACCGCCACGCCGGAGGCCGGGCTCCGGCCCCTGATGCGCTCGCAAACGCGGCGCCCGGACCCTGATCTATTCCGCCTGCCCGCGGGCCGCGCGGCGCTGTCCCTGGAAGAAGCGCCAGATCAACGCCGAGGCGTCCGGCCCGCTGCGCGCGTGGTACCGCACCGAGGCGTCGCCGCCGCTCCAGGCATGCTCCACGAGCGTGATTTCGCATAGCCGCAGCACCGTCCGGCTGCCGCGCAGCATGTCCACGCGGCGGTAGGATTTGTCGGTGCCCAGGCCCAGCACGCGTTCGACCGGCACGCTTTCCGGGGGCAGGTCGTTCACGGCGCGGAACTGTTCGAACAACTGCCTGGCGTTGCGCGGCGCCACCGTGGGGTCCAGTTGCCCTTGCAGAATCATGGCGGGCATGCCGAGCTGGAATACGGCCGGATCCGCGACCCGTTCCAGCAAGGGCAGCAGCGGCTTGAGGGCGCCGCGCCGCATGGTGCCGATGCCGCCGGCGGCGCTGTGAGCATCGCCGGCCACCGGCCCGGAATGCATGGCCACGGCGGCAATCAGCCGCGGATGCCGCAAGGCCACCAGCGCGGCCATGCCCGCGCCCGCGGACAGGCCCGCGATGTAGATGCGTTCGGGGTCCAGCTCATGCCTGGCGCACTCCGCGCGGATCAGCGCGGCGATCAGGTCGGCTTCCGCGCCGCCGTGCGCGTCGTCCGGCTGGAACCAGCGCCAGCAGCGCTGCACCTGACGGGCCATGGATTGCTGCGGATACAGCACCATGAAGCCGCCCGCGTCGGCCCATTGATTCATGCGCGAACCGCGGGCGAACGACAGCGCGGTCTGCCTGCAGCCGTGCAGCATCACCACCAGCGGCATGCCGGAGCGTGCCGCCGCGGCGGGCGTGTAGCGCGCGAACGTGAGACGGCGGCCCTTGCTGTCGGAGAACTGCCTCGATGCTTCCCAGCGGCCCGCGCCCAGGGACGGCGCGGCAGCGCTGCGGGAGGCAGAGGCGGACTTGGCCGCCTTGGGCTTGGACGGACCGCGCTTTTTGGCGGGCTTGGGGACCGCCATGCGCATTGCGGCGCGCTGCAACTTGCCGAACTTCTTCGCGGCCTTGAAAAACAGATTGGTAAAACTGCGCGCCATTGCGAGGCCTCGGCCAGTAAACCTGCGTTTGCTTGCGCGCTGAATGTATCACAGAGTAACTTTCAGACCGCCCTTTTCGCGCGCCAGTGCTCGACCCGATTTGCAGTAGATCAAGCGGACGGCACGCCGGCTGGCTCAAGCACGCTTGCCGGCTTGAGCCGCCGCGCCAAAGCGCCTAAGGTGTACCCCTGAACCAACCAAGACGCATTCATGTTCCCCAACGACAGACCCCAGACCCTGGGCGAGGAAATCGCCAACGCCATCAGCCACGGCGTCGGCGCCGCGGGCGCCGTGGCCTCCGCCCCCATCCTGATCCTGGCCGCCGTGCGCCAGGGCGATGCCGCCTTCATCGCGGGCGCCGCGGTCTTCGCCGCGACGATGTGCCTGCTGTACCTGGCATCCACCATCTATCACGCGCTGCCCAAGAGCCGCGCCAAGCAGCTGTTCAACGTGCTGGACCATTCCGCCATCTATCTGCTGATCGCGGGCACCTACACGCCCTTCGCCTTGGGCGCCCTGCGCGGGCCCTGGGGCTGGACCCTGTTCGGCCTGGTCTGGGGCATGGCGCTGCTGGGCGTGGGGCTGAAAGCCAGCAAGCGGCTCAACCGTCCCGCCATCTCCACGGGGCTGTACCTGGCGATGGGCTGGCTGGTGATCATCGCGGTCAATCCGCTGATCGAGCGCGTACCCACCGGCGGCCTGTGGTGGCTGGTGGCGGGCGGGCTGGCCTACACCGGCGGCGTGGTCTTCTTCGTGCTCGACAACCGCTGGCGCTACAGCCACTTCGTCTGGCATCTGTTCGTGCTCGCCGGCACGGTCTGCCACTTCTTCGCCGTGCTCTGGTACGCGGCCTGAGCGCCGTACCGCATCGTTCAGCCGCGGCCGGTTCCGCCCGGCTGCGGCATGGCCAGCAGGCCACGCTTCATCAGCGCCTTCATACCGGGCACGAGCAGCCCGCCGCCGAACAGCAGATCGCGCCATAGGCCCGGCCCCGAAGCCTGGAAGCAAGGCGTCAGCGCGCGGCTGAGCGTCTGGTACATGCGCGAAGGCAGCAGCCGGCTACGGGCGTAGCGCGCCGGCCCTGCGGCTGCGCCATGCTGCGCCAGGGCCCCTGCCAGCGCCAGCGCATCCAGCACCGCCAGGGTCGTTCCCAAGCCCAACTGGGGGCTCATCGCGTGGCCCGCGTCCCCCACCGCGCAATACGGCCCCGCAGCCAATCCGCGCGGCCAGGTATGACGGTATGTGGCCACCGCCAGATCGTCGTGCCGCGAGATCTGGTCCACCACGGGCGCGGCCTCGGGCCACAGGGACAGCATGCGTTCCTTCCAGGCACCGATGGGCGCGGCGCGCCAGGCCGGCAAGGCATCGTGGCGGATGCTCCAGAACAGCGACAGGCGCACGCCCTGCGGGCCGATCTCGGTGGGCAGCAGGCCCATCATTTCGCGGGTGCCGCGAAAGCGCTGCAATAGCTGCGTCGCGCCGCTCCAGCCAGGCGTCCAGAATTGGCCCCACAACGCGCCCCACGCGTAGGCGCGCGAACTCGCCGCCAGCCCGACCTGCTCGCGCAGCGCGGAGGCGGCGCCGTCTGCCACCACGAACACATCGAAACTGGATTCGGCCCGGGCATCGCCCGTGCCATGCGTCACGTGCGCCCTGCCCTCGCGAGTCTCCAGCGTTTCGACCGGACAGCCGAACGAGAACTCCGCGCCC
>NZ_DATCUY010000197.1:0-11044 GCF_036567245.1 Achromobacter sp.
GAGCGGTCGCAGCCGCGGGCAACAGCGTGGCGCTGGGCGCCGGCTCCATGGCGGCGCGTGGCGCCCAGGAAAACTACGCGGCCCATGGCATGGCGCAGCCCCAAACCTCCACAGGCGAGGTGAACGTGGGCGGACGCCAGATGACGGGCGTGGCGGCAGGCAGCGAGGACACCGATGCCGTCAACGTAGGGCAGTTGCGCGCCGCCAGCAGCGCGGGCGAGGCGCGGGTAGGCGCCGTCGAACACTCCCTGCATAACCTGCGCAGCGACCTGGATTCCCAGGAGCGCATGCTGAGCGCCGGCGTGGCCGCCGCCATGGCGACGGCCTCCCTGCCGCAAGCCTACATGCCGGGGCGCAACATGCTGTCCCTGGCCGGCGGCACCTGGAACGGCGAGTCGGGCTATGCCATGGGGCTGTCGCGCGTTTCCAGCGGCGGGCGCTGGGTCTACAAGGTGTCGGCCAACGGTACGTCCCGCGGCGACATTGGTGGCGCGGCGGGGGTCGGATACCAGTGGTGAGGCCGGGCCTGCGATAATGCCGCAAGCGCGGCGGCCGGCGATGGGACGCAGGCCGCCGCCAGCACAGGCATACCCGGATCGGCCCCATGGAAAAGCGTTTGATGCCATCGATGATGGCGCTGCAATGTTTCGAGGCGGTGGCGCGGCACATGAGCTTCACGCGCGCCGCCGAGGAACTGCATATGACCCAGAGCGCGATCAGCAAACAGATCGCGCAGCTGGAGGCGCTGCTGCGCAACCCACTGTTCCTGCGCGTGCGGCGGCGCTTGCAACTCACGCCCGCGGGGGCCTTGTACCAGTCCGAGGTCAGGGCCATCCTGAACCAGGTGGACATGTCCTCGCGCTACATCCTGACCTACGGCAGCGAGACCCAGGTGCTCACCATCGGCACCCAGCCTACTTTCGGCGCGCGCTGGCTGATCCCGCGCCTGCAAGGCTTCATGGCCGCGCATCCGGACATCCAGGTCAAGGTGCGCAGCGAAACCCGGCCCTTCGATCTGATGCAGTCCAAGATCGACATTTCCTTTTTCTTCGGCCACGGCACCCTGCCGGGGGCGCAGTGCCGCGAACTGTTCGAGGCCGAGGTGGTGCCGGTGTGCGCGCCCGGTTTCCTGCCTGGCGACAGGGTCGGCAGCCTTGAAGCATTGAGCGCGCAGGCGCTGATCCAGTGCGCCTCGCGCCCGGAGGCCTGGCACGACTATTTCTCGCGCCAGCAGTTCCAGTCCGACCGCAGCTACCACGGCCCCCGCTTCGATACCTTTTACATGTGCGTGCGCGCCGCCGAAGGGGGCTGCGGTGTGGCGCTGACGCCGCGCCTGCTGGCCGAAGAGGAGTTGCAGGCCGGCAAACTGGTGATTCCCTGGGATTACGTGCAGCCCAGCGACGGCGCTTACTTCGTCGCTTACTCCGAGCACTCGGCCGAAGTGCCCAAGATCAAGCAGTTCGTCGCCTGGGTGGAAGGTGAGGCCGCGCGCAAGCGCGAGCGCGACGCCCAGCGGACGCGGTCCATGAAAAAACGGACTGATTAGGCCGATTTTTTTCATTTGATTGCGGGCGCGGCGCATGATGTCATGCGGGCCATCCTTGTTTACCGATGTGCCGAGCCCGCCATGAGTCAGAATTTCGTCAATCCGGATCAGATCCGCGCCTGGTTCTCCCGCGCCATGTCCGACATGTACAAGTCGGAAGTGCCGCTGTACGACACGCTGCTGGACCTGGTGGCCCAGGTCAATGCCCAGACCCTGGCCGCGCAGCCCGAACTGGCCGCACAGCTGGCGCGCACCGGCGAGATCGAGCGCCTGGACGTCGAGCGCCATGGCGCGATCCGCGTCGGCACCGCGCAGGAACTGGCCAATATGCGGCGCGTGTTCGCCGTGATGGGCATGCAGCCGGTGGGCTATTACGACCTGTCGCCGGCCGGCGTGCCGGTGCATTCGACCGCCTTCCGCGCCACCCATGAAGCCTCGCTGCAGGCCAGCCCGTTCCGCGTCTTCACCTCGTTGCTGCGGCTGGAGCTGATCGATGACGCGGCGCTGCGCGAGAAAGCTGCGCGCATCCTGGCCGCGCGCCAGATCTTCACCGCGCGCGCGCTGGAACTCGCCGCCCGCTTCGAGGCGCAGGGCGGACTGGAAGACGCCGATGCGCGTGAATTCGTGGCTGAAGCGCTGCACACCTTCCGCTGGCACAGCGAGGCGACCGTCAGCCTGGACGACTACCAGGAGCTGCACGGCCTGCATCGCCTGATCGCCGACGTGGTGGCCTTCAAGGGTCCGCATATCAACCACCTGACGCCGCGCACGCTGGACATCGACGAGGCCCAGGCCGAGATGCCGCGCCGCGGCGTGTCCGCCAAGGCCGTGATCGAAGGCCCGCCGCCGCGCAAGTGCCCGATCCTGCTGCGCCAGACCAGCTTCAAGGCGCTGGAGGAAGCGGTCCTGTTCGCCGGCGCCGACGGCCAGTCCGCGGCCGGCAGCCACACGGCCCGCTTCGGCGAGATCGAGCAGCGCGGCGTGGCGCTGACCCGCAAGGGCCGGGCGCTGTACGACCAATTGCTGGACCTGGCCCGCAGCCGCATCAGCGGCGCGCCCAACGAAGGCAATGCCGCCGCCTACATGCAGAATCTGCAGGATTGCTTTGCCGCGTTCCCGGACGACTACGAACAACTGCATGCGCAGGGCTTGGCGTATTTCCGCTACTTCCTGACCGGCAAGGAAGGTGGTGATTCCGACTCCAACCTGCAAGACCTGATCGGCCAGGGCTACATCCGCTTCGAGCCGCTGGTGTACGAGGATTTCCTGCCCGTCAGCGCCGCCGGCATCTTCCAATCCAACCTGGGCGACAAGGCCCAGGCCGAGTACGCGCAGAACGCCAGCCAGGCCGCCTTCGAACAGGCCCTGGGCGCCCAGGTGCAGGACGAACTGGCGCTCTACCAGGACACGCAGGACCGTTCGCTGGACGCCTGCATGCAGGCGCTGCGCGCGCAAGCCGGCTCGCCGGTGACTGCATGAGCCGTCTGGACCGCTGCCTGTCTGTACGCGACTTCGAGCGCGAAGCGCGGCGCATCATGCCGCGCTGCGTCGAAGGCTACGTGTGCGGCGGCACCGAGGACGGCGCTTCGTTGAGCGAGAGCATGCGCGCGCTGGGCGACGTCGGTTTCCGGCCGCGAGGATTGCGCGTGGTCGACCAGCGCAGCAGCCAGGTCGAGCTGTACGGCCAGGCCTACGCCATGCCGGTTGGCTTCGCGCCCACGGGGTTCTCCGCCATCGTCATGCACGAGTGCGACATGGCGTTGGCGCAGGCGGCCCGGCAGGCCGAGATTCCGTTCATCATCAGCGGCGCGTCCAGCGTGCCGTTGGAACGCTTGCAGCAGGCCACCGGCAAGCGCTGCTGGTACCAGGCCTATCTGCCGGGCAACACCGAGCGCATTTCCAAGTTGATGGCGCGCTTGCGCCAGGCCGAGATCCCGGTGCTGGTGGTGACCATCGACACTTGCGTCGGCGCCAATCGCGAGAACTTGCAGAAGCTGTCCTTCACCGTACCCTTCAAGATGAGCCCCAGCGTCATGCTGGACGGCATGCGGCATCCGCGCTGGAGCTTCAATGTCTTCCTGCGCACGCTGTTGGGCAGCGGCATCCCCAGGTTCGCGAACCTGTACGAGGAAATCGGCCCGCCCATCACCCAGGACCCGCCCAACGGTTTTCGCGGCGAACGCGACAAGCTCTCGTGGGAACACATCCGCTGGATCCGCGAGAACTGGCCGGGCAAGCTGGTGCTCAAGGGCGTGATGCATCCCGACGACGCGCGCCTGGCCTGCGCGGCGGGCGCCGACGGCGTGATCGTGTCCAACCACGGCGGACGCCAGCTCGATGGCTGCATGTCGCCCTTGCAGGCATTGCCCGATGTGGTGGCCGCGGTGCCGTCCGGTTTCCCGGTCATGGTGGACGGCGGCTTTCGCCGCGGCTCCGACGTGCTCAAGGCCGTGGCACTGGGCGCGCGCATGGTCTTCACCGGCCGGCCTCAGCTGTTCGGCGCGGCCGTGGCCGGCAGCGCCGGCATCCGCAAGGTCGCGGAGATATTCCGCAGCGAGATCTCGACCAACATGGCGCTGCTCGGCTGCGCCACGCTGGCCGATCTCACCCCGGACCTGATCGCGCCCTTGCGGCCAGCGGGCTCCGCCTGACGCGGGCGGCGCCGCCCCGGGGCAGGACTGCCCGCACAACAACAAAAAAGCGGTGCGCATGGCCATGCGCGCCCATCCGTTTTCGACAGGAGGAAACATGAAGAAGATCTATAGCAAACTGGCCGGTGTCGCGGCGGTGCTGGCGTGCGTCGCCAGCGGCCCGGCGCAGGCCCAGGCCGGCGCCTACCCGACCAAGCCGGTGCGGCTGGTGGTGGGCTACGCCCCGGGCGGCACCACCGACATCAGCGCCCGCATGATCGCGGACGTGCTGGGCAAGGAATTCGGCCAGACCTTCGTGGTGGAGAACAAGCCTGGCGCCAACAGCAACATCGGCGCCGAGTCGGTCGCCCGTGCGGCGCCCGACGGCTACACCCTGTTCGTGGGATCGATTTCCACTGCGATCAACCAGTCGCTCTATTCCAAGATGTCCTATGACGCGCTCAAGGACCTGGACGCCGTCGCCTTGCTGAACGTGGTGCCCAACATCCTGGCCGTCAACGCCAGCGTGCCGGTCAAGTCGGTGCAGGAATACATCGCCTACGCCAAGAAGAACCCCGGCAAGCTGACCTGCGCCTCGCCCGGCAACGGTTCGTCCGCGCACCTGGGCTGCGAACTCTTCAAGATGAAGACCGGCATCGACATCCTGCACGTCCCGTACCGCGGCAGCGGCCCGGCCGTGGCCGACCTGCTGGGCGGACAAGTCGACTCCATCTTCGACAACCTGCCGCCGCTGTTGCCGCACGTGCGCGCCGGCAAGCTGACCGGCCTGGCCGTCACCACCGGCAGCCGCGTGCCGTTCGCCCCGGAAATCCCCACCATCGCCGAATCGGGCGTGGAAGGCTTCGACGTCGCGGCCTGGTTCGGCGTGTTTGCGCCTGCCGGCACGCCGCCGGACATCGTCCAGAAGGTCAACGCCGCCATCAACAAGGCTCTGGCCTCCGACGCGGCCCTGGCCGCCAGCTACCAGACCAACGGCTTCCTCATGCCCCCGCCGCCCAACACGCCGCAAGCGTTCAAGGCCTTCATGGAAAGCGAAACCCGCAAGTGGGGCGAAGTCGTCAAGGCGACCAACCTGCAGATCAACTGATAGGCCAGGGGAGGGGCGGTCCGCTGCCCCTCTGGAGCGTTCTTGGGGACGGATTGGTGGCGTTGCAGCGACATAGCGGTGCGGAACCACCCGCTTCCCGATTTGCGTGATAGAATGTTCGACTTTCCAGGAAAGCACGCTTTTCTGGCTGAAGTCAGCCGACGTGGTGAAATTGGTAGACACGCTATCTTGAGGGGGTAGTGGCGAAAGCTGTGCGAGTTCGAGTCTCGCCGTCGGCACCAAGAATTTTTCCGGGGTAGTTCCCTGGAATGTAAAGAGCCCGCATCTCTCCTACGAGGATGCGGGTTTTTTAATGGGCTCGCCGTGCTGCGCCGGCGTCGCTCCGTCGCTTTGAAGGGGCATTCAGGAGGACAGAAGGTCCGGCCGCATTTTCCCCAGCCGCTGGTCGCTGTACCCGACCGGCGTCTCGTACAGGCATTGCTGAAGCCAGCGGAGGGCGGGCCCCCGCGGTTTTTGCTTTGACCACACCATATCCAATGGCGCGGGCACGCCGAAATCATCGAAGGTCAGTTCGGGAACGACCAGCATCGGACTCAGATCGCTCGCCTTCAGTACGTCACGGGAAATCAAGGCCCAGCCGATGTTCTCCTTTACGAGCTGGAGCGCGACCCAATGGCTTTCGACGGCCCAGATTTCCGAAGCGAACCGCCAGCGCGAGTCGTCGGAGCCGCCGCGCGAGGTCACCAGAATCTGGCGGTGCCGCTTGAGCTCCTGATAGGCGACGGGTTGTCGCGCAAACGGATGGCCTTTGCCGCAAGTCAGAACGATCGAGGCCCAGGCGATGCGTACAAAATCCAGGGCGGCGTCCAGCGGCTCGTCCTGACGCCAAAGCACGCCAAGATCGGCTTGCCCATTGAGCACCAGCGTGCTGACATCGTCCATGAGCGGGAGCAGGACCTTGAGTTCGATATGGGGAAACCGTCTGGCGAATTCCGCGAATATCGGCCCTAACGCATCTTCCGGATAAAGCTGGTCGAAGGCGACGACAAGTTTTTGTTCGACCCCTTGCTCATGGCTCCTGGCCATGCCGATCAGATACTCGCGCCGCTCCAGAACTACGCGGGCCTCGCGCAGTATCCGTTCGCCGATGGGCGTAATCATTGGCGCCCGGCCAGTGCGCTTGAACAGCGTCACGCCAAGTTCAACTTCCAGCGCCGAGATCAGCGTACTGACGGCGGACTGCGCGCGCCCCGTCGCTCTGGCCGCATCGGTGAAAGAGCCATGATCCACAGCGGCAACGAAGGCCTGCAGCTGTTCCATCGATACATCCATCGGTCATCCTGTTTCGAGCGCCGCGCGCTGTTTCGCGCTTACTGCAGCGCTTGGGCGCGCAACGCCCGGCCATTGCCCGCGCGCTGGCGACAGCGGGGAAGAGGCCTTCTGAGCGTCTTCGGTTCCGGAGGCGCCAACCGGAAACCCAGGCTTGTGCCGAGACTGTCGAATGGCAGAAACCAATTGGTCGCTCAGGTAAGGCAATTGCCGTGTTCGCGGCAACCGGAAAAAGTCAGCCGCCCAGCGATTTGCTGTGGGAATGCGTGAGGCATCGGGTTCGGAGAGCAATTGGAAATCGATAAATATGCATCGCACAAGGCCGAAACAGGGGCTGCGAGTACGGGCATAAAAAAGATGCATGACGCTCCAAGCCTGTTAACGAGATCTTATGTTGAAAACTAATATTTCATCCATCGCCCATGCCGATAACTAGTATCTGAATTTCAAGATGGAAGTGCGGCGATGGAGAACCGCCCGGGACTTGGTTTTGGCTGCCATTGCGCTGACAAAAAACGCGCCGATCCGCAAGCGTAATGGCGCCTCTGAAAGCACGGGTTGTGCAGACAAGGTGGGCAGGCTTTCGGCATTATTTTCAATGAAAATTGAATAGTCTTTTAACTGCAAAATCAATTCTCAAGTCTGGGGTGCTGCTGCATTATGGTGCGTGAAATCTCCTGGAATCGAAGAAAAGAATGCCACGATGAAAGCAAATGGTAAGGTTCGATTAATCCGCAGAGCATGCGATATAGATTGTGGCGTTCAATTAATTGAGAATAAAAAGAACGAGGTGGGGTTTCACCGTTGCGTCATGGGCGGGATGCGCTTTGCAGGGGCTGGAGAGCGGAGCGTGAGCCATGGCCACAGATAAGCTGGGCGACATCCGGCTCTTCATCGAAGCCGCAACCCAGGGCAGTCTGTCCGCCGCCGGCCGCAAGCTTGGTTTCTCGGCCGCGGCAGCCAGCATGCGCCTGACCAAGCTGGAAGCGTCCCTGCAAACCAAGCTGTTCGATCGCACGACTCGCCTTTTGCGGCTTACGGACGAGGGCCGTATGTATCTGGACCATTGCCAGGTCGCGTTGAAGGGGCTGGCGGACGTCGAAGAGGCATTGCACGCCGGACAGAGACAGGTACGGGGCAAGATCCGTGTTTCCGCTTCGACCGACTTCGGCCGCAACATACTCAATCCATGGCTTGAGGAATTCTGCGGCAGCTATCCCCAGCTGCAACTCGCGTTGACCTTGACGGATTCGCTGTCGAAGCTGGTGGAAGACAATATTGATATCGCGATTCGCTTCGGCAAACCGCAGGAAAGCGATCTGGTGGCTTGCCTGCTGGCTCCTAGCTGGCGTGTCCTGTGTGCGGCGCCGAGCTACCTGGAAAAATACGGTACCCCCAAGACGCCTGAAGACCTGCAACAGCATCGTTTCATCGTGCTGATGACTGCCAACGGTCCGCTGAGCGACTATCAGTTCTCCATGGCAAACCGCCTTTGTACGCGGCGTATTGCCCTGGAGCAGGCGTGGGAGACGAATGACGGTGCGCTGGCGACGCAGTGGGCTTTGTCCGGCTGGGGCATTACTCGAAAAACGATCTGGGATGCAGCCGGCGATCTGCGCTCGGGGCGGTTGCAGCTCGTGTTGCCCGAGTACACGGTAGACGAGCCGGGGATATACGCCATTTTTCAGCGCAACCGTTATCAGGTTTCGCGTGTGCGCACCTTGCTCGATTTCCTGCAGGAACGATTCCGCGAGGCCAGCCGGCGGTTGCTGGATGATCTGCCAGGCACGTTGTCCGCGGAACTGTCGAGATGGTCGTCATAGACGGGCATCGCATCCGGAACTGGGCGGCCTTCCCTAGGTAGCGAAGCGGCAACAGCGGGGTGTGCGTGAATATTGAATTGGCGGTAGTTCTCTCCAGACTTGTCGATGCGCCCGAGCAGGCGATGGCGGTGTTCGACCCGGCGGAGACATTGACGTACGGCACTAGGGCCTTCCGGATCGCCATGGCGCTTAACGATCAGGAGCATCCGCTCTTGCGGTATTCATTCTTGGCCGGATTCGCCCTGGCGGTATCGGGCGAATCGGCCGATCACCTGCTGCGCCGCGTGGACAAAGCCATGTACTGCGCCAAAGTCGAGGGGCGCGGCAGGTTCGTCAAATCCGATTGATTCGCGATTTCAAACCAAGAGTTTCCGCCGAAAAATCAGAAGTGCCATTGGTCGATTTAAAGACATGAAAATTTTGCATTCAGGAATGCAGCGCTTTTTTCATTATTTTCTGGTGGCGGCGGCGATGGGTTTTCCTGTTTTGATGATTTTTCCCTTGGTGAAGTACCAAGGGGAGAAATATGCCGAGGCTGAATCATCAATCATGGCGGTAACCGTTCAGAGGCAACTGGACGGAATGCTGAGGCTTGTGGAGAAAAACACAAAGAAGGCGATCTACCTGCTCGAGGAGTCTTGCGAGGGTGCTCTGCCAGAGCTGACCCATCTAGGAACCTTGACACCGTACTTCCGATCGCTGCTGTTGATTCGGAAAAACGCCTTATATTGCTCGTCGGTCGCGGGGGATACGCCGGGAAAATCCATCGTGCCGTTGATTCCCGTGATGGAACCTGGTTTTCATATATCTCCCGTGCCAGGCACTCCGCTGGTTCCAGACCGTCCGGCGTTGATCGTTTCTTATGGCGTCTCTAGCGGCCTTGGGGTGATCGCCATTATTGACGGCCAATATCTGCGGGATATCGAGGGCGCCAGCGGACAAGAGGGCCAGTTCCAGGTACGCATCATCCATGCCAAGTCGCAGCGTCCGCTGCTGCCGGAGGACGGTCATCCCGATGCTGTCGCTGGCGACTGGAAGTTTGGGAAGAGCGTCAAATCCGCGCTTTTTCCCTTCGAAGTTCATGTCGATGTGGCGCCGCGGCGTATTGCAAGCTATTTCCGCGAGCTATGGACCAATTACGCGCCCTTCCTGCTGCTGGCTGCCTCCCTGATGGGTTATCTGGCGCACAGGATTTTTCTGCGCAGGCTTTCCTTGACCACGGAAATCCGTAAAGGCATGAGCCAGAATGAGTTCTTCATGGCATACCAGCCGCTGGTGGATCTGGCGAGCGGCGAGTTCTGCGGCGTCGAAGCCCTGGTCCGGTGGCATCGTCCGGGGAGAGAGCGCATATCTCCGGATATCTTCATCCCCTTGGCGGAAGAGAACGGGCTCATGGCCGAATTGACCCGGCACATCCTGAAACTGATCGAACGCGACTTTCCGAAACTGCCTCTTCGGAAGGGTGATCATTTGGGCATAAATATAAGCGGATCGCACCTGATCATGCGGGAGTTCGTTGAGGATTTCCGCGAATTCATGGACCGGGTGAGAGCCTCTCAGCCGCTCGTGGTGCTCGAGCTGACTGAGCGCGAGGGCCTGCTGGACGTCGGATCGGCACAGGAAAGCCTGAGAAAGGTAAAAGCGCATGGAGCGCTTCTGGCGCTTGATGATTTCGGCACCGGACATTCGTCGGTGTCCTACCTGGCCAGCCTGGAGGTTGATTTCATCAAACTCGATCGCTCTTATGTCCAGGGCGCGGATACCAAAACAGTCAGCGCCGTGTTGCTGGACACCATTATCGACCTGGGTCATCAGCTGGAAACCAGGATGATTGCCGAAGGAGTGGAGACCCAGGCGCAGGCGACATATTTGCGCAGGCGGGGCGTGCAAATGGCGCAAGGATATTTTTATGCGCGTGCGTTGCGGGCGGAGGAGCTGGCCGACTGGAAGAAAGAATATGAAGACCTGCGCAACGCCGCGGCAGTTCTGGTCTAGCGGCGGCGCGGGCCGTGGAATTCCTTGCGGCAATTTAAAAGTCTTTTAATCGGGGGGGCTATTCTCAAGATAGAGATGATGTTGCATCATGCCGATAAATTCTTGCAGCTACTAGGATTGAATTGTTTGCGCCGCCGGCAGTTCCGCCTGCACATGAGTGCATCGTATTCCCTATAACGCGCCGGGTTGGCTCCATTTTTTGAAAATCCTGGCGGTTTATCCTTTTTCCTCCTCTTTACCCCCCCCGTCCCGAATGGCAAGAAGTATGCAGAAAGCTTGGCGCTATAAATATAAGGGGGCTATGTCCGATGCATGCCATCTACAACTGCATTGTCTACGAACATGATCTCCGGCTGGTCGGATTGGCTGCGCTGGTTTGCATAGTTTCTTCCTTTGCCGCCATCAACCTCCTGCACCATGTGGGCCGCTCCATGGACACGGTCCGCTGCATCTGGCTGGGAGTGGCTGGCACGGCAACCGGGTTTGGCATCTGGGCCACGCATTTCATAGAGATGCTGGCCCACTCATCGGGGCTCAAGAGCAGTTACGACATCGTCCTGACCTTTGCTTCCCTGCTTGCGGCCATTGCGCTGACGACCGTGGGTTTCATGGTGGCATCCGCGCCTGCGTTGAGGTTTGGCCGCTGGCTGGG
>NZ_DATCUY010000198.1:0-8952 GCF_036567245.1 Achromobacter sp.
CGGCCGCAACGCGGACGGCACGGCCCGGCTTGTGCCTAGCCGCAGGCGTGGCAGGCGTGCGCCGGGGCGTCGTCGTAGCGGTCATGGTGGCGTACCCAGTCGCCCAGATTGAAGTGCGGGCCGTGCTCGTTGCGGCCGAGCGGGGCGAAATCCAGGTAGTTGTAGGCCCCGGCCAGCCTCTCCACGCCGCGCGCGAAGCTTGAATAAGTATGGAAGATCTCGCCGTCCGGATCGCGGAAAAATGCGCTGGCGCCGGAGTTTTCCTGCATGGCGCCGTCGGCCTTGGGCACGCTGGCCTGCAGGTCGAAGTTGAAATCGCTGTCTTCGGACGAGTACCAGGGGAAGCGCCAGCCCATGCGCTGCTTGAACGCTTCCAGCCTGGCCCATGGCGCCCGCGACACGGCCACCACCGTCACGTCATGCTGACGCAGGTGCATGATCGCGCTGTCCATGTGGTCCGCCAGGAACGAGCAACCCACGCAGCCTTCTTCCCAGTCCGGGCCGAACATGAAGTGGTAGACGATGAGCTGGCTTCTGTCCTGGAACAGCCCGGCCAGGTCCACGGGGCCAGCCTCGCCCTGGAACCGGTAGGGCTTGTCCACCTGGACCCAGGGCAGGGCCATGCGCTCGCGGGCCAGGGCGTCGTGGGCCCGGGTCAGTTCTTTCTCGCGGCGCAGCAGCGCCTCGCGCGCGATGTCCCATTGCGCTCGGGATACGACGGGATGATCGGTCTGCATCGTGTGTCTCCTCGGAACGGGCCCGCAGGCCCGGGTAGGGCGAGCGGCGGGAATTCAGGCCGGATTCGCCAGATGGGCCGCCAGCCGCTCCAGCGCGCCAGCCCAGCCATGCTGATGGCTGTCGCGGGTGGCCTGGTCGACGAACGGGGTTTGCAGGAAGGCCAGCTCGGTGCCGCCGCCCGCAGGGGTGAATTCAAGCGTAATCAGCGAGACTTCCGCCGGCGTGTCGCGCCAGGCCCAGGTGAAGACCAGGCGGCGTTGCGGTTCGACTTCGCGGTAGTGGCCGCTGGCGTGATGCTCCAGGCCGTCCTCGGTAGCGAAGCCCACCTCATAGGCGCCGCCCACGCGCACATCGGTTTCGGCCCGCAGCACTTTCCGTGTCTCGGCGGGGCCGAACCAGCGCATCAGCGCTTGCGGATCCGTCCAGGCGCGCCAGACGCGTTCGATGGGGGCGTCGAAGCGCCGCTTGAGTCGGAGTTCGATGGGGGTTGATTCGTCTCGGGTGCTTCGGTTTTCCATGGGTGGACCTCTTCCTCGTGGTACAGGTACCGCGCCAGCGAATCCAGCTGTCCGCTCCAGAACTTCTCGTAGCGGGCCAGCCAGTCGGATGCCGCCCGCATGGGTTCGGGCGATAGCGTGCAGTTGACGACGCGGCCGTCCTTGGCGCGGGCGATCAGGCCGGCGTCTTCCAGCACGCGCAGATGCTTCATGAATGCGGGCAGGGACATGGCGTGCGGCCGGGCCAGCTCGCTGACCGAGGCCGCGCCTTGTTCCAGGTCGGCCAGCACCCGGCGCCGCGTGCGGTCGGCCAGGGCCGAGAAGATGCCGTCGAGCGTGTCGTCTTTAAACTTAACCATAGGGTTAAGTATTAAGCCGCAAGCGCATGGCTGTCAAGCAACAAAGTTGGCGCGATCAGGAATCAGGCGTGCTGGTGCATGGCCGAGCGGTGCTTGGTGTCGCGCATGGTGGCGTACACCAGCAGCGACAGGAAGATGATCCCCGCGAGGTAGTAGTAGAACCACTCTTCATGCCCTTGCTGCTTGAAGAACAGGGCGATGGCGGGCGCCGTGCCGCCGAAGATCGACACCGTCACGGCGTAAGGCACGGCGACTCCGGTGGCGCGGATATTGGTGGGGAAGAGTTCCGCCTTCACCACCGCGTTGATTGAGGTGTAGCCGGCGGTGAACACCCAGGCGCCGCAGATCAGCAGGAAGGCCATGAAGGGCGAGCGCGTGTGCGACAGCGTCATCAGGATGGGCACGGTGAGCGCTGCGCCCGCCACGCCGAAGAACACCAGCAGCGGCTTGCGGCCGATCTTGTCGGATAGCGCGCCATAGACTGGCTGCAGGATCAGCGCGAAGATCAGCGAGCCGGCGATGATGTAGGTCGTGACGATGTCGGAGAAGCCCGAGGTCTGCCGCACGAAGGTCTGCATATAGGTTGTGAAGGTATAGAACGCCGCCGTGCCGCCCGCGGTCAGGCCCACCACGATCGCCACTTCGCGCGGATACTTCAGCAGGCCGCGCAGCGAACTGGTCTGCGGCTTGGGCGCCTTCTGCGCTTCCTTGTAGGAGTCCGTCTCGGGCATGTCGCGCCGCATCAGTGCGGTGATGATGGCCAGCATGGCGCCGATCACGAAGGGAATGCGCCAGCCCCATTCCACCAGCTGCTGGTGGGTCAGGAATACGTTCTGCAGCAGCAACAGCACCAGGATCGCGCAGAGCTGGCCGCCGATCAGGGTGACGTACTGGAAGCTGGAATAGAAGCCGCGGTGCTCGGGATCCGCGATCTCGGTCAGGTAGGTGGCGCTGGCGCCGTATTCGCCGCCCAGGCTCAGGCCTTCGACCACGCGGGCCAACGCCAGCAGGGCCGGCGCGGCCAGGCCTATGGTGGCGTAGGTGGGCGTGATTGCAATGATCAGCGAGCCCACGCACATCATCCCCACCGACACCATCAGCGACAGGCGCCGCCCGTGGCGGTCCGCCAGATGGCCGAACAGCCAGCCGCCCAGCGGGCGCACGATGAAGCCGGCCGCGAACAGCGTGGCCGCGTTCAATTGCTGTACGACGGGGTCGTGGGAAGGGAAGAAGGCGGGGGCGAAGTACAGTGCGAAAGCGGTGTAGGCATAGAAGTCATACCATTCCACCAGATTGCCCATGGAGCCGATGAAGATCGCCTTGATGCGGCGCTTCGCGTCGGGCATGTCGAGATATGTTTGCGTCATATCCGTCCTTCGGGTGCGTTTGTCGGGGGACGCCGGACACGCGTTCGCCGCCTCGACCCATGACGGCCGGCCAGCCGCGAAATGGAACACGCATTGCGTTATGTTGCGCCTGCCCGTGCCGAAATGCACGCGTTGCGGCGCTACTCTTTATTCAGTTTTTTGTCAGGCGTGCGCGGCGAATGGGGCGCGCCGCCTTACTTGCCGCGTGGCTTGATGACTACGCAGGGCGCGGCGCCGTCTGCTGCCTGGGCCTCGTCGCCGAGCAGCGCCCGCGTGCCGCAGGCCGAGCCGAACATGTTCTTGCTGTTGTGGCCGATGCCGGCCACTTCGAAGGCGCGCCGGTGCAGCGTCACGGGCTTGGCGCCGCGCGCGGCCAGGATGTGTTCGTATTGCACATAGCCCGTGCCACGGGCCAGCCGGGTCGCGCCCTGGGCTTCCGCCCCGCAGGTCTTGTCCAGCAGGCGGTCTTCAGGATTGTTGTCGGCGCCGCCCAGCAGATAGGTCACATCGCGCGCCGCGTAACGCACGAAAAGCTTGGATTCATCGGTCTCGCGCGAGTACGCGGGCAGCTTGTCCGGGCCGTACTTGTACTGGTTGTAGGTGGGGCAGATGCCGCGCTCGTAGGGCGCATAGCCCTTGCCGTCGGCGCGCGGGCGTTCATTGCTCAGGTACAGGTAGGACGAAGGGTTGGCGATGACGTAGCGCAGCGCCAATCCGTCGCGCCGCAGCGGGCCGTCGATGTTGTTCAGCACGGCATAGCGCTGCACCAGTTGGCCGCCAGCGGAGTGGCCGGCCAGCACGATGCCAGCCAGCGAGGCCAGGCGTTTGCGATCATCCAGACTGCGCAGCAGGTCGTCCAGCACCTGGAACGAACTGACCGGCGCGGGACGGCCCGTGGCCTGCACGCTGTCTTCGCCGTCTTCCCAGCTGGCCTTGCGCCACGCCGCCATGCCGCCGAAGCCTGAATCGATCGCGCCCGAGAAGCGCGGCGCCAGGATCAGGGTGTCGCGCGCACGTTCGGGGTTATGCGCCAGCAGGGCGGCGACCGATTCGTAATAGCGGTCGGCGTCGCGTTTGACGCCGTGGATCACGACCACGACCTGCTTGATGTTGCGCAGGTCGTCGCGGCCCAGGTCGCGGTTGGCGTAGACCGGCATCTTGTAGCGGTGGCCGGGCTTGCCCAGTTCCACGGACTGCCAGCGCAAGGGCGCCGCGCGCTTGGGCGCGGGCGCGGTTTCGCTGTAGTCGTAGGGATCAGGCAGGGGCGTCTGCGCGTACGCGGCCAGCGGCGCCAGGGCCGCCAGGGCGCACCAGACGGCCAGGCCGCGCATGCGGCCCGGGCGCGCTTGAAGCAGGGGAAGGTTGGGCGCGCGGCGCATGGCGCGGCGGGCGTTCAGCAGCTCTCTTGGCCCAGCAGCTGCTTGAGCGCGGGCAGGTCCAGGATGCGGACCTCGCGCTGGTTGATCTTGATGAGGCCGTCGCGCGCAAAGCGCGAGAACAGCCGGCTGACCGTTTCCAGGGTCAGGCCGAGGTAGTTGCCGATTTCCTCGCGGCTCATGCGCAGCACGAACTCGGTGGAGGAATAGCCCAGCGACGCATAGCGCTGCGACAGGTTCAGCAGGAACGCGGCCAGGCGCTGTTCGGAGCGCATGGAGCCCAGCGAGGCCAGCATCTGGTGCGAACGGTTGATCTCGCGGCTCATCAGGCGGCGGAACTGCTGCTGCAGCGAGGGCAGATGGGCCGCGACCCGGTCGATATCGGCCAGGCGAATGACACAGACCTCGGAATCTTCCAGCGCGACGGCGGTCGAAACGTGCTTGCCGTCCAGCATGCCATCCATGCCGACGATTTCGCCGGGCAGGTGAAAGCCGGTGACCTGGATCTGGCCGGTCGCGTCTTCCAGCTGCGTCTTGAGGCTGCCGAAGCGCACGCTGTAGACGGCGTCCAGCGGGTGGTTCAGCGAGTAGAGCGGCTTGCCTTTTTCAAGGCGCACACGTTCCCTGACCAGTTCGTCCAGCTTTTCCACCTCGGCGGCTGCCATGCCGACGGGCACGCACACATGCCCCAGCATGCAGGTGGAGCAGTGGGCGGCATCAGGGGCAACGGGGACCCGTTTTTGCATACGATGACCTCTATAGTGCCCATTGCGCGGACGTATGCCGGAATGGGTGCAAAGCTTAAGACAAGCTGTATTGTAGTCCGTTGTTACTACGGGCGTCTTACCGGCCTCCCGGCAGCGGGCGCGCAAGGCGGTAAGCGACCCAGTCGTCGGCGCCAATATCGGCTGCCGCGCCCCGCAGGGCCGGGTCTATCGGGTAGTACTGGCAGCGCAGTTCCGGGGCTGCCGCGGGCGATTCCAGGCGCGCCACGACCTCGCGCCGCACGAAGCAACAGGGCTTGCCGGGCTGGTACTCCTCGATTTCGTCCATCAGCGCCACCAGGGGCGGTTCCACCTGGAAAACGTCGCCCAGCACCCGCCGGCCGTCGTCCACGGGAATCAGGCCCGGCCAGTCGCCGAAGTCCACCAGCCTGCCCGGCACGCTGGCCCGACCCACGTAGCGGGCCGCCGGCAGCCCGAGCCGCGCGGCGGCTTGCGCCAGATCATTGATTTCGCCCGCGCGTAGCGTGCCGTAGACAAAAACGTATATGCTCATAAGTCAGATTGTTGCTGCACGTCGAAAAACCATGGCGCGGGCAAGGTGTTGAAATTCTCGCATCTGGCCGCATATTCAGGATATCGAGCCAGCCGGCACGTATCGGTCAGGCTCCCCAACAAGCCAAACGACCATTATGCGATTCGACAAACTGACCACCAAGTTCCAGCAAGCCCTGGCCGACGCCCAAAGTCTGGCCGCCCGCAACGACCACCCCTATATCGAGCCGATCCACGTGCTCTCCGCCTTGCTGTCGGATTCCGACAGCGGCGCGGGCAGCCTGCTGGCGCGCGCCGGCGTGGCCGTCAACCGGGTGCAGTCGGCCATCGACAGCGCCCTGAAGTCCCTGCCGCAGGTGCAGGGCGACGATAACGTCCAGGTCGGGCGCGACCTGCAGGCGGTATTGACGCGCACCGACAAGGAAGCGGCGCGCCGCGGCGATACCTACATCGCGAGCGAACTGTTCCTGTTGGCCCTGGCCGACGACAAGGGCGACGCCGGCCGCATCCTGCGCGACGCGGGCCTGCAAAAGAAGGCCCTGGAAGCCGCGATCGACGCCGTACGCGGCGGCGAGAACGTCTCCGGCGCGGAAGGCGAATCCAACCGCGAAGCCCTGTCCAAGTACACCATGGACCTGACCGAGCGCGCCCGCCAGGGCAAGCTCGACCCGGTGATCGGCCGCGACGACGAAATCCGCCGCACCATCCAGATCCTGCAACGCCGTACCAAGAACAACCCCGTGCTGATCGGCGAGCCGGGCGTGGGCAAGACCGCCATCGTCGAAGGACTGGCGCAGCGCATCGTCAATGACGAAGTGCCCGAAACCCTGCGCGGCAAGCGCGTGCTGTCGCTGGACCTGGCCGCGCTGCTGGCCGGCGCCAAGTTCCGCGGCGAATTCGAGGAACGCCTGAAGTCCGTACTCAAAGAGCTGGCCCAGGACGACGGCAGCAACATCGTCTTCATCGACGAGCTCCACACCATGGTGGGCGCGGGCAAGGCCGAAGGCGCGATGGACGCGGGCAACATGCTCAAGCCGGCGCTGGCGCGTGGCGAACTGCATTGCATCGGCGCGACCACGCTGGACGAGTACCGCAAGTACATCGAGAAGGACGCGGCGCTGGAGCGGCGCTTCCAGAAAGTGCTGGTCGACGAGCCCGACGTGGAATCCACCATCGCCATCCTGCGCGGCTTGCAGGAGCGCTATGAAATCCACCACGGGGTCGAGATCACCGACCCGGCCATCGTGGCCGCGGCCGAACTCTCGCACCGCTACATCACCGACCGCTTCCTGCCCGACAAGGCCATCGACCTGATCGACGAAGCCGGCGCGCGCATCCGCATGGAAATCGATTCCAAGCCGGAAGTGATGGACAAGCTCGACCGCCGCATCATCCAGCTCAAGATCGAGCGCGAGGCCGTCAAGAAGGAAACCGACGACGCTTCCAAGCGCCGCCTGGGCGTGATCGAGGACGAACTCGAAAAGCTGCAACGCGAATACAACGACTACGAGGAAATCTGGAAGGCCGAGAAGGCGGCGGTGCAAGGCACCCAGGCCATCAAGGAAGAAATCGACAGCGTGCGCGCCGAAATGGCGGAATTGCAGCGCAAGGGCCAGTTCGACAAGCTGGCCGAGCTGCAGTACGGCAAGCTGCCTGACCTGGAAGCGCGCCTGAAGGCGGCCGAAGTGGGCGCCGCGGAAGCGGCCGAGGATGCCGAGGGCGGCGAAGGGCGTCCGCGCCTGTTGCGCACCCGCGTCGGCGCCGAGGAAATCGCCGAGGTCGTGTCGCGCGCCACGGGTATTCCGGTGTCCAAGATGATGCAGGGCGAACGCGAGAAGCTGCTGCACATGGAGGAATACCTGCACAAGCGCGTGGTGGGCCAGGACGAGGCCGTGCGCCTGGTGTCCGACGCCATCCGGCGTTCGCGCGCCGGCTTGGCGGATCCGTCGCGGCCCTATGGCTCGTTCCTGTTCCTGGGCCCCACGGGCGTGGGCAAGACCGAACTGACGCGCGCCCTGGCCGAGTTCCTGTTCGACTCGGAAGAGCACATGATCCGCATCGACATGAGCGAATTCATGGAGAAGCATTCGGTGGCCCGCCTGATCGGCGCGCCGCCCGGATACGTGGGCTACGAAGAGGGCGGCTACCTCACCGAGGCGGTGCGCCGCAAGCCGTATTCCGTGATCCTGCTGGATGAGGTGGAAAAGGCCCATCCGGACGTCTTCAACGTGCTGTTGCAGGTGCTGGACGACGGCCGCCTGACCGACGGCCAGGGCCGCACGGTGGACTTCCGCAATACCGTCATCGTGATGACGTCGAACCTGGGCTCGCACCATATCCAGAGCCTGGCGGGCAAGCCCTACGACGTGGTCAAGGAAGTGGTGTGGGACGAGCTCAAGCAGACCCTGCGCCCTGAATTCCTGAACCGCATCGACGAAGTCGTGGTGTTCCATGGACTGGAAGCGCAGCACATCGAGTCCATCGCCCGCATCCAGCTGCGCCGCCTGGGCGAGCGCCTGGAAAAGCAGGAGATGCGCCTCGAAGTGAGCGAGCCCGCGCTGGCGGAATTGGCCCGTTCCGGCTTCGATCCGGTGTTCGGCGCGCGGCCCTTGAAGCGCGCGATCCAAAAGCAGATCGAGAACCCGGTGGCGCGGCTGATCCTGGAAGGCCGCTTCGGCCCGCGCGACGTGGTGCCGGTGGACTGGCAGGACGGGCAGTTCGTCTTCACGCGGACCTTGCAGTAAGCGGGTTGCGCGGGCGGCGAGAGAACCGCCGCGCATTGAACAAACCCACGGCAGCTGGACTGAAATCCAGCTGCCGTGGGTTTTTGCATGCGCGGTCCTGATATCCGCGGATGGCCGTGCGCCATGAGGCGCGCAGCCGCGCGGCGCAGCCTCAGGAGACGTCCGCGTAGTCCTTGCGCTGCGCCGCCATCTGCCGGCCCAGCGTTTGCAGCGCCCGCAGCGCCACGGCCATGCCGCGGCGTGTGTCCTCGTCGCGCAGCAGGCCGATGAGGCCAGTCAGGCTGGGAGGACGAGCCTCCTGCAGCGTGCGCGCATGGGCGTCGCGCAGCGTGTTGGCGGCGATCCAGGCGGCGCTGCTGGCTTGTTCAGACAACAGGGCCAGCTTTTCCACCATGGACTGGTCCAGCAGGTCCACCAGGTCCGAGGCCAGCGACAGCAGGTCGGCGATGTTGTCCAGCCGTCCGGCTTCGGCGAGCAGGCCCAATCTGTCTGCCAGGGCGCGCGCGCCCGGTCCGCCGCCCAGGAAAGCGGCGGGCGCGTCTGCCGCCTGCGTGGCGGTTCCTTCGTGCGGCGCGTTCATAGCATTCCCCTTGC
>NZ_DATCUY010000199.1:0-7609 GCF_036567245.1 Achromobacter sp.
CTGCGCCACAAGCCGGTGCTGGATGAACAGGCCGCCCGCCTGCGCGCGGACCGCGAGCCGCTGGCCGCCGCCCTGGCCCAGTTGCCCGGGGTGCGGGTATTCCCTTCCGCCGGAAACTTCGTTCTTGCCCGCTTTTCCGGCAAGCTGGACGGCAACGCCGTGCATCTTGCCCTGAAAACGCGCAAAATATTGATTCGCAACTTCTCCAACGCCCATCCGCTACTGGCCGACTGCCTGCGCATCTCGGTCGGCGCCCCGGCTGAAAACGCCGCCTTGCTATCCGCCCTGCAAGAGATTTTGAGTGCTTAACATGCGTACCGCTGAGATCACCCGCAACACCAACGAAACCCGCATCCGTGTGGCCGTCAATATCGACGGCACCGGCAAGCAGACGATCGACACCGGCGTGCCGTTCCTGGACCACATGCTGGACCAGATCGCGCGCCACGGCCTGATCGACCTCGACATCAAGGCGGAAGGCGACCTGCACATCGACGCGCACCATACCGTCGAAGACGTAGGCATCACGCTGGGCATGGCCATCGCCAAGGCCGTCGGCACCAAGGCCGGCTTGCGCCGCTACGGCCACGCCTACGTGCCGCTGGATGAAGCGCTGTCGCGCGTGGTGGTGGACTTCTCGGGCCGCCCGGGGCTGGAATATCACATCCCCTTCACCCGCGCCCGCATCGGCGACTTCGACGTGGACCTGACCCGCGAATTCTTCCAGGGCCTGGTCAACCACGCCCTGATCACACTGCACATCGACAACCTGCGCGGCGTCAATGCCCACCACCAGGCGGAAACGGTCTTCAAGGCCTGTGGCCGCGCCCTGCGCATGGCCATGGAAGTCGACCCCCGCATGGGCGACGTCGTGCCCTCCACCAAGGGCGTGCTGTAACGTCCGCCATCCACCTCGCAGCAGGCAGAAAGAAGTGACCACTATCGCCATCGTCGACTACGGAATGGGCAATTTCCACTCCGTCGCCCGCGCCCTGAAATACGCCGCCCCCGATGCCGACATCCGCGTCTGCAGCCAGCCCCAGGAAATCGCCGCGGCCGACCGCGTCGTGTTTCCCGGCCAGGGCGCCATGGCCGACTGCATGCGCACCCTGAACGAATCCGGCCTGCGCGAGGCTGTCGTGCGCGCCGCGCGCGAGAAGCCCCTTCTGGGCGTGTGCGTGGGCGAACAGATGCTGTTCGATTCCAGCGAGGAAGGGGGCACCGCCTGCCTGGGGCTGTTCCCCGGCGTGGTGCGCCGCTTCGCGGGTCCCGGCTTTGCGGCCCCCGTCAGCGATGACGATGCCTGCCTGGCCGACACCGGCGCCGCCGGACTGGCCGACACCCGCCCCGAACGCCTCAAGGTTCCGCACATGGGATGGAACAAAGTGCGCCAGACGCGCTCTCATCCTATCTGGGCCGGCATTCCGGACGACACGCACTTCTATTTCGTCCATAGCTACTACGCCGATCCGGAAGATCCGGACCTGACTGTTGGTGAAACCGAGTATGGCCTCGCCTTTACCTGCGCGGTGGCGGCGGCTAACATTTTCGCGGTGCAGTTTCACCCCGAAAAGAGCGCCGAGCACGGTTTGCGCCTGTATCGCAATTTTGTAGACTGGCAGCCGTAGGCTCCAAGCCCACGCCCGCCAGCCCTTTCAACCTCTATATTTTTCGCTGCCCACCATGCTGCTGATCCCCGCCATCGATCTCAAAGACGGGCGCTGCGTGCGCCTGCGCCAGGGTGACCTGGACGATGCAACGGTGTTCTCTGAAGACCCCGCCGCCATGGCCACACGTTGGCTGGACCAAGGCGCGCGCCGCCTGCATCTGGTCGATTTGAACGGCGCCGTCGCCGGCAAACCCAAGAACGAAGCCCCCATCAAGGCGATCCTGGACGCTGTCGGTGACGACATCCCCGTGCAGATCGGCGGCGGCATCCGCGACCTCGACACCATCGAACGCTATCTCGACGCCGGCATCTCCTACGTGATCATCGGCACCGCCGCGGTCAAGAACCCGGGATTCCTGCAGGACGCCTGCGGCGCCTTCCCAGGCCAGATCATCGTCGGCCTGGACGCCCGCGACGGCAAGATCGCCACCGACGGCTGGAGCAAGCTGACCCGCCACGACGTGCTCGACCTGGCCAAGAAGTTCGAGGACTACGGCTGCGAAGCCATCATCTACACCGACATCGGCCGCGACGGCATGCTGTCCGGCGTCAACGTCGAAGCCACGGTGCGCCTGGCCCAGCACGTGCGCATCCCGGTCTACGCATCGGGCGGCATCGCCGGCATCCAGGACATCGAAGCCCTCTGCGCCGTCGAGGAAGAAGGCGTCGAAGGCGCCATCCTGGGCCGCAGCATCTACGAAGGCACGCTCGACTTCCAAGCGGCGCAGGCACGCGCCGACGAACTGGCAAAATGACCACGTCCAGCAGCACCCCCGGGGCCGGCGCGCCCGCACAGAGCGCGCTGACCCGCCGCATCATCCCCTGCCTTGACGTCACCGCGGGCCGCGTCGTCAAAGGCGTGAACTTCGTCAACCTGCTCGACGCGGGCGACCCCGTCGAGATCGCCCGCCGCTATAACGAGCAGGGCGCCGACGAACTCACCTTCCTCGACATCACCGCCACCAGCGACGGCCGCGACCTGATCCTGCCCATCATCGAGCAGGTGGCCTCGCAGGTCTTCATTCCGCTGACCGTGGGCGGCGGCGTGCGCCAGGTCTCCGACATCCAGCGCCTGCTGAATGCCGGCGCCGACAAGATCAGCATCAACAGCGCCGCCGTGGCCAATCCGGAGCTGGTCCGCGCGGCCTCGGACTACCACGGCTCGCAATGCGTGGTGGTCGCGATCGACGCACGCCGCGTGTCGGCCGCAGGCGAACCCGCCCGCTGGGAAGTCTTCACCCACGGCGGCCGCAAGGCCACCGGGCTGGACGCCGTGGCCTGGGCGCGCCGCATGGCCGCCTACGGCGCAGGCGAAATCCTGCTGACCAGCATGGACCGCGACGGCACCAAGTCCGGTTTCGACCTGGAACTCACGCGCGCCGTCTCGGACGCCGTGCCGGTGCCCGTCATCGCCTCGGGCGGCGTGGGCAACCTGCAGCATCTGGCCGACGGCGTCACCACCGGCCGCGCCAGCGCGGTCCTGGCCGCCAGCATCTTCCACTTCGGCCAGCACACCGTGGGCGAGTGCAAGCGCTTCATGGCGAGCCTCGGCATCCCTGTAAGGGCGTGACGCGCCCCCGGAGCGCCTGCGGCACTCCGGGATGCCCCTCTCAGGCGTGCAACAAGGTATTGCCGTAAGATTATGAGTCCCCACGCGACTGTGGCGGTCCGCAAGCTGCCGCGCGAGGACAATGGATGAATGAGATGAGCAACGAACCCGCCTGGATGGCCGATGTCGTCTTCGACGAAAACGGCCTGATACCCGCCATCGCGCAAGACGCCGAAAACGGCCAGATCATGATGGTGGCCTGGATGAACCGCGAATCGCTCGCCGAAACGGCCGCCACCGGGCGCGCCGTCTACTGGTCGCGCTCCCGCCAGCGCCTGTGGCGCAAGGGCGAGGAATCCGGCCATGCCCAGGAAGTGCATGAACTGCGCCTGGACTGCGACGGCGACGTGATCCTGCTCAAGATCCACCAGCAGGGCGGCATCGCCTGCCACACCGGGCGCGCCAGCTGCTTCTACCGCCGTCTGGAAGGCCAGTCCGACCAGGCTTCCTGGATCACGGTGGACCCCGTGCTGAAAGACCCCGAACAGATCTACAAATGACCGCTCAAGCCGCAAGCGCCGCCGACATCCTGGCGCGCATCGCCGATACCCTGGAAACCCGCCGCCCCGAAAACGGCGGCGATCCCCAAGCCTCCTATTCCGCCAAGCTGCTGGCCAAGGGTCCGGACGCCTTTCTCAAGAAGATCGGCGAGGAAGCCACCGAACTGGTCATGGCGGCCAAGGACGGCGTACCCGACCGCATCGTCAGCGAAACCGCCGACCTGTGGTTCCATTGCCTGGTCGCCTTGACGCATTTCAAGCTGCGGCCCGAAGACGTACTGGCCGAACTGGCCCGCCGCGAAGGCCTGTCCGGCCTGGCGGAAAAGGCGAGCCGCCCGCAAGACTGAACACGGAACCCGGAAAAATGAGCGACAACTGTCTCTTCTGCAAGATCGCCGCTGGCGACATCCCGTCCAAGAAAGTCTACGAGGACGAGGACTTTGTTGCGTTCCACGACATCAATCCGGCCGCGCCGGTACATTTATTGCTGATCCCTCGACGTCATGTCACATCCATGCAGGATATTAAGGGGGAAGACGCAGAATGGTTGGGTAGAATGATGTCATTGGCGCCGCGGTTAGCCGCAGAAAACGGTTGCCGTCCGGGCCCCGATGGCGGGTTTCGCATCATGATCAATTCTGGCGTCGAAGGCGGCCAGGAAGTCCCGCATCTGCATTTCCACATCATCGGCGGCTCGCGACCCTGGAAAGGGCGCGTGGCCCCCAACGCGTAATTCGGAGAAACATCATGGGTAGTTTCAGCATCTGGCATTGGTTGGTCGTCCTGGTCATCGTGGCGCTGATTTTCGGCACCAAGAAACTGCGCAACATCGGCTCGGACCTGGGCGGCGCGGTCAAAGGCTTCAAGGAAGGCATGAAGGACGCCAACGGCGACAAGCCGGCCGAACCGATCGCGCAGCAGCGCGTCTCGGGCGACACCATCGACGTGCAGGCCAAGGAAAAATCCAACTCCTGAGCGCCTGCTCGGCTCCCGGGCCGTCCTGAACAGGCCGGCCCTTATTGCATCCACTCCCGAGCGGCCGTCGAATGTTTGATGTCAGCTTCACTGAACTGATGGTGATCGGCGTCATCGCCCTGATCGTCATCGGCCCCGAACGCCTGCCCAAGGTTGCCCGCACCGTCGGCCACCTGCTCGGGCGCGCGCAGCGTTACGTCAATGACGTGAAATCCGATATCCAGCGCGAAATCGAGCTCGACGAACTGCGCAAGTTCAAGAGCGAGATGGAAGATGCCGCCCAGGGCGTGCAACAGTCGCTGAACGAAACCCAGGCCTCGCTGCAGGAACCCGTCCAGCAGTTCCGCGCGGAACTCGACGAAGTCGCGCGCGAAGCCAGCATCAAGGGCGAGCCGGCCGCCGCCAGCGACACGCCTGCCGAGCCCGAACGCAGCATCGCGCCGCCCCCCGGGCAGAACCACAGCCTGGATCTGGACCTGCCGCCGGTGGCCATACCCGCCCCCGCCGCCACTCAACCACCCGCGCCCAGCGCGCCCAAGGCCGACGACGCTGCCCCCGCCGCCAAGCCCGTCGCGCCCTCCGGAACACCGACGTGACCCAGGACGCCACCCAAGAAGAGGGCCAGCAGGAGACTTTCATCTCCCACCTGGTCGAATTGCGCACCCGCTTGCTGCGCGCCGTTGGCGCCGTGGTCGTCGTGTTCATCGTGCTGTTCATCTACCCCGGCGCATCGGCCATCTATGACGTGCTGGCCCAGCCCATGCTGGCTTCGCTGCCGGAAGGCACGCGCATGATCGCCACCGGCGTCATCACGCCGTTCATGGTGCCGGTCAAGGTCACGATGATGGCCGCGTTCATCGTGGCGCTGCCCGTGGTGCTGTACCAGGCCTGGGCCTTCGTGGCGCCCGGCCTGTATCGCCACGAAAAGCGCCTGGCGCTGCCGCTCATCATTTCCAGCACCTTTCTGTTCATCGCGGGCATGGCATTCTGCTATTTCGTGGTGTTCCGCACGGTCTTCCACTTCATCGCCACCTTCGCGCCGCAGTCCATCACGCCGGCGCCGGACATCGAGGCCTACCTGAGCTTCGTCATGACGATGTTCATGGCCTTCGGCATCACCTTCGAAGTGCCCGTGGCCGTGGTGCTGCTGGTAAAGATGGGCGTGGTCGAATTGTCCAAGCTGAAAGCCGCCCGCGGCTATGTGGTGGTGGGCGCCTTCATCATCGCCGCCGTGGTCACGCCGCCCGACGTGGTCAGCCAGTTCATGCTGGCGGTGCCGCTCTGCCTGTTGTATGAGGTCGGACTGATCTGCGCCCGCATGGTCACGCCAAAACCGGGAGCGGAAAGCGAGGCCGGCGCGGACTCGCTGACCGAACGCCACTGATCTTCCCCTGGACGGTCCTGCCTACAAAGCAGGACCGTTTCACCTTGTGGGCGACACGCGGCAGCTCTACATTGCCCTCATGTCACTCGCCCAAAGACTGCACACCCTGATGCGATGGCGCGGCATCAAAAGCCAGAACCAGCTGGCGCGCATTTCCGGCGTGCCGCAATCCTGCATCCATCGCATCCTCATGCGCGAAGACTGCTATTCGCCGTCTCGCGCCACCTTGCTGCGGCTGGCGCGCGCGCTGGACACCAGCGTGCCCTGGCTGACCGACGGCATCGGACCGGGCGGAGATGCGCCGGCTAGCAGCGCCTGCCCACCAGAAGGCGCCCCGGACGGCTATTGCACGGAAATCTGGGCGCTGCTGCGCAATCAATCCGAAAGCACCAAGAAAGCCATCGTGTCGGCGGTGCGCCTGATGGCCAAAGACCCCGCCGCAACCTGATCCCCATCCGCGCCCCAATGGGGTCCCGGTCCGGTCCTAGCGCGGCTTGCCCGGGCGCGTACCCACCACCACCGCCAGCTCGGCCGGCTTGCCGCCGCGTAATACGCCCAGCTTGGCGCTCTGGCCCGGCGGCAGCTGCGCAATCTCCGACAGCAGGCTGGTGGTGTCCGTCATGCGCTTGCCGTTGACCGATTGCACGATATCGCCCACCTTCAAGCCGCCACGCGCGGCAGGCCCATCGCGCATCACGCCGGCGATGATCACGCCCCGGGTGTCGCGGTCCAGCCCGAACGCGCGCGCCAATTCCGGCGTCACGTCCTGCGGTTCCACGCCCAGCCAGCCGCGCTTGACCCCACCGGTCCTGACGATCTCGTCCATGACCTTGCGCGCGATCTCGATAGGGGTGGCAAAGCCGATGCCCATGGACCCGCCGGATTCGGAATAGATGGCGGTATTGATGCCGACCAGATTGCCCGCGGCGTCGATCAGCGCGCCCCCCGAATTGCCGGGGTTGATCGCGGCGTCGGTCTGGATGAAGTTCTCGTAGGTGTTCAGGCCCAGCCCGTTGCGGCCCAGCGCCGACACGATGCCCAGCGTCGTGGTCTGCCCCACGCCGAACGGATTGCCGATCGCCAGCACCACGTCGCCCACGCGCAGGCCCCGGTCGGGCGCCAGCGTGGCTGCGGGCAGGGCGCGCAAGGTGGCCAGTTTCAGCACGGCCAGATCGGTGTCCGGATCCGCGCCCACCACCTTGGCGACATCGCGGCGGCCATCCGCCAGCGCAACCTCGATCGCTTCCGCTGCCTGCACCACGTGGTAGTTGGTCAGCACATAGCCGTCCTGGTTCACGATCACGCCGGACCCCAGGCTGGTCGAGGCCTGGCGCCGCGTCGCGCCTGGCACCTGCCCGAAGAACTGGCGCAGCACCGGATCGTCGGGCAAAGGAATCAGCGGCACGTTCACGTGCTTGGTGGTGTAGACATTGACCACGGAGGGCGCCGCGCGGGCCACGCCGTCGGCGTAG
>NZ_DATCUY010000200.1:0-49031 GCF_036567245.1 Achromobacter sp.
GGACTCGCGCGCCTCGGCCACCTGGCGCTTCAGGCGCGCGCGTGCCGCCTCGATCTCGGAGCCTGTGTACGTAGCCGTCGACCGCAGGAGGTCTTCCGTACCGGCGAGCAGTTCATGGAAGCTGTCGCTCACCCGTTCACGGTGCAGGGCCATTTCGGCGCGTTGGTGCTTACGGTTCATCGTCGCTCCTTGTCGTTGTGGGCCTCGCGGAGTCGGGCCGCCTGACGCAATGCAGCATGCCGCGTTCCCGGACGGGGCTGCGCATTGCGTGGCCCCATTGTGACCATCATCTGCCGCCCCCGCCAGAGCTTTGGCAACCAGCCGTAAACCGATATTTCAATGCAAGCAAACGTGTCGGACGACCACGCCCGGACGTAGGCGCAGGCATTCTCACTCCTATTTCGAATTCGTAAAAGTCCATTGCATTCAGCGGCTTGGCGCTTGACACCGGCCCTGCCCTGGCGGCCACAATAGACCTTTGCAATGCGCCAGAACCGCCTGGTCTGGGCCTCCCAACGCCGTGCATCCCAAGCGCTTGCCGTCCCATTGGGGACGTGTCCGCCAGGGGTGGCCCGGCGACAGAAAAGGAACAGGACGCATGGTCTCGCCTTCCGCACTGTTTGCCCCCGCCGCGCCGAAGTTCATCGCGCAAGAACCGCAGCCTGCCAGCGCCGAGCAAGTCGAATTGCGCGATGGCTTGCTGGCGCGTCACGCGCACATCGATCCCAAGTTCCTCTATGACGCGCTGGGCTCGGCGCTCTTCACCGCCATCACGCAGTTGCCGGAGTACTATCCGACGCGCTGCGAGTCGGAGATCTTCCAGCGCCACGGCGCCGACATCGCGCGCCACATCGGCCCGGTGCTGTCGATGATAGACCTGGGCGCGGGCGATTGCGTCAAGGCCGAACGCCTGTTCCCCAGCCTGCGCCCGCGCCATTACGTGCCCATCGACATCTCGGCCGATTACCTGCAAGCCGCGGTGCGCCGCCTGCAGCTGTCGTATCCCGATCTGCAGATCACCGCCATCGGCCAGGACTTCACCCACGCGCTGGCCCTGCCCGCCAGCGTGCCGGCCGAACAGCGGCTGTTCTTCTACCCCGGCTCCAGCATCGGCAATCTCAGTCCCGAGGACGCGCATGCCATGCTGCGGCGGATCCGCGAACAATGTGCGGGCGGCGGGCTGCTGGTGGGGGTGGACCGTGTCAAGCCCAAGCAGGTGCTGGAGCCCGCCTACGACGACGCGCTGCACCTGACCGCGGCCTTCAACCTGAACCTGCTGCGGCACGTGAACAGCGTGCTGGACGCCGATTTCGAGGTGGACGACTGGCGCCACGTGGCGCTGTTCAACAGCGCCAGCTCGCGCATCGAAATGCACCTGGAAGCGCGGCGCGCGGTGCGCGTGGCCTGGCCCGGCGGCGCGCGCGCATTCAGCGCCGGCGAACGCATCCACACCGAAAACTCCTACAAGTTCACCCCGCCAGCGTTCGCCGACCTGCTGCAAAGCGCCGGCTACCGCGACGTCGCGCACTGGTCGGATTCCCGCGGCTGGTTTTCGATTTTCAGCGCCCGCGCGTAAAGCGCGGCCCACCCTCAACGCCACTGGAGGATCGCCATGGAACCTGCGTGCCTGCTGACTCACCCCGCCACCGGACCTTACGCTGCCGGCCAGGCGGGGCAGCACGACCGCTACGACGCCGTGCGCTCGACCAGCACGGCCCTGGCCGCCCCCCTGAGCCCCGAGGATTGCCAGGTGCAATCCATGCCGGACTGCAGCCCGGTCAAATGGCATCTGGCCCACACGACCTGGTTCTTCGAGACCTTTCTGCTGGCGCGCTTTCATCCGTCCTATTCAGTCTTCCATCCGCAGTACCGCATGCTGTTCAACTCCTACTACAACGCCGTCGGCGCCAAGCATCCGCGTCCGCGCCGCGGCCTGCTGTCGCGTCCCGCGCTGACGGAGGTGCAGCATTACCGCCGCCATGTGGACGGCGCCATGCATGAGCTGATCTCGCGCCTGGGCGGCAACGACCCCGCCTTCGACGCCTTGCTGGAACTGGGCCTGAATCACGAGCAGCAGCACCAGGAACTGATCCTGACCGACCTGAAGCACATGCTGTCGGCCAATCCGCTCAAGCCCGTCTACGTGGCGCCCGGCACGCCTGCGCTGCCGCCTGCCACGCCCGCCGGCTGGACCCGCTACGCCGGCGGCATCGCCCGCATCGGCCATGATGGCAACGGCTTCGGTTTCGACAACGAAGGCCCCGCCCATGACGTGCTGCTGGCCCCGTTCCATCTGGCCGACCGGCTGGTGACCCAGCACGAGTACCTGGCCTTCATCCGCGACGGCGGCTACAAGCGCCCCGAGCTCTGGCTGTCGCTGGGTTGGGACCTGGCCTGCGCCGAAGGCTGGCGCGCGCCGCTCTACTGGGAAGGACAGCGCGACGACTGGCGCGTCTTCACGCTGCGCGGCATGCAGGAACTGGAGCTGCAGGCCCCGGTGACGCACATCAGCTACTTCGAAGCCGATGCCTACGCGCGCTGGGCGCGCGTGCGGCTGCCGCGCGAAGCGGAATGGGAACATGCCGCCCGCCAACTGCCCGAAGGCGCGCTGACCACACGCGCCAACATGCTGGAAAACGGCCACCTGGACACGCGTCCCGCCCCCGCGCGCAATGGGTCGGGCGGCCCCGTGCAACTGTTCGGCGATGCCTGGGAATGGACTTCCAGCGCCTACGACGCTTACCCCGGCTTCAAGCCCGACAGCGGCGCGGTGGGCGAATACAACGGCAAGTTCATGTGCAATCAGTATGTGTTGCGGGGCGGCTCCTGCGCCACGCCCAGGGACCATATCCGCCCCAGCTACCGCAATTTTTTCCCGCCCGAAGCCCGCTGGCAGTTCTCCGGGATCCGGCTGGCGCGGGATGCCTGAAGTGTTTGCTTGAAATTCGAGTCCTGGCCGCTTGCGCACGCCAAAAATTTCATGCTAGAATTTCGTTCTTCGTTGATCACTGATTGCGACACAGATGTGACGCAAATTCAGAGATTGATCGAAATGGCGCATTAGCTCAGCCGGTTAGAGCGACGGAATCATAATCCGCAGGTCCCCTGTTCGAATCAGGGATGCGCCACCAGAATTCTCCTGTTAAATCAGGGCATTAACGCCACCCACCAAGGTGGCGTTTTTGTTTTTGCCGGAAGACTGTCGACGAAGTGTCAACGGCGGTTCTAATGGTCGTCCTAAGTCATGCCATGCCCACTACATAGACCTCAATAGGCAGAGCCCCATTGCAGGGTCGGCTCTCAGCACTATCGGTCAATCTCTGCTGGTGCGAAAATCAATGCATGGCCACGATACGCAAACGAACCTCCACCCGTCCGGACGGAGCAAAGATCATTCGCTTTGTGATCGATACGCGCCCTACTAGACCCAAAGGCGAGCCGCCCGCGAACGTCGAAGCGAGCCGAGATCGCACTACAAAAACCGATCACGACCAGCCAGCTACCGAGCCGATGAAAGAAAAGGCGAAGTCGAAAGTCGGCACCTATACCGCTCTCGTGATCGTTAAGCCAGCCAATCCATACCTGACTCGTTCCCGGGAAAAAGCTGTCGAAATTGCGAAGCGGGCAGGTATCTTGAACGATGTCGGGGAATTGATACCCCCCTTCCGTTGAACTTCGATCACCCTCTTGTTCGCGCCCCAGTCTGATGCGTTGTTCAGCATGCGCTGATCAGATCCTAACTTAGCATGCCATCAAAGCCGTGGCGCATGCGATGGCTTAGGCAATTCACCGGACTTAGCTATCAGATCCATTTGAGCGCTTCAAAAGCTCGTTACGGCGTTTGAATGCCCTTTTTAGCGCTGCGTTAGGCTCGGGGGGATCGATAAGCGCCCGTGCGAACGCCTCCTGATCAGCTTTAGACATGCGAATCCTGCCGCGACGCCCCCTTGGCCCAGGAAGTGCGGAGCGCTGCGGCCATTCGCCCTTTGCCACCACCTCGCGCAATGTGCGATAGACCGCTGGCGTCGCAACTATCAGAGCGCACAGCAACAACAGCGCGCAGGCAAAAACCAACGTCCAATTCATATCCCTCTCCTTCAGGAGTCTTGTCAGGGAGCTGACCAGACCACATTGTGCAATCGGTAATGCGTTCGCACAATCCTTAGCCGCTCACACCCGTTGTGCCTGTAATACCAGGACCAGTTGACTATTGCGCGTACCCTCCGATTTCGCGAAATTCCATCCAAACAGTCCTTGTGCCGAGCGTTCGCGCTGCTCATCGCTCAATCCCCCCAGGATCACAATCTCCCCATCGCCCAGGGTCAACGATGTTGAAATCTCCCTTTTGTTCGCCGTAGGGTTCTCAGAATTTCCAACCGTGGTCTTCACGAAGTTCGAAACTGTCTGGACAATATCCAAACTGATAGCGTTTTCTCTAATATGGGCGGCGACCTCAAAAATTACTCCCGAACTCACATACTTGAAGCTCTGGGCTGACTGCCCGTTTGGGTTGAACAAGATTTCCCCCACAACTGGCACATCCTGGCCAACTTGAAATCGCGCTGACTTGCCATTCTGAACACGCAAGAATGGCCTGGTCAAGATCTTGAACCGAGAGTCTTCTGAAATCATCGACGCCACGAAGTCGAGACTCGTTGACGAGATGGATAAGCTATTTCCAGAAAGCCCCGCACCACCGATCGAAACACCCACCTTACCATTCACCAAGTCTGCAATGACTTTTAGTGCCGAGGCCTCCATAGCTGAATCGGACACTTCGTAGAGCACGGCTCTAACTATGACCGAAGAAGACGGAACATCCAAGGCAGCCATAATCTCCTTCAACCTTGCGATCTGCCTTTCATTCCCACTAAAGACCAAGACCTCATCGATCTCGCGGGTGGGAAGCGTTGTAGTCGCAGACGAACTACGCCCTCCCAACATTGACAGGGAATTTCCTTCTCCGGTGTTTCCGTTTGCAAAGACGCCCACAACCAACGGCGTCGCCACTCTAATCAGATCGGCCACTGAACGATACTTAGGCTGATAGCTGAAGACCTTACCATTTCTCGCCGCCTTCTGTTCTTCAGTCAACTGGGGTGGTTTCAGGCAGACGGTAGCAATTCCAGCAACGGTGTTTAACGCCAATCCATTCGTGTCCAAGAGAGCAATCATCATCGCTCTATCCAAGGCTTTTCCAGTCGCACGCAGGCTTACGAATCGTTTGTCAGAAAGAACCTCTGAGCAGATGACATATGGTGCCCGAGCAACCTCCGAAAAGTACAGTTGGATCACTTCCGACAGCGGCACGGATGTCAGATCGAATCCCACACCGGGAAAATTATTCGTCTTAGAATCGAGAGAGCCTAATAGCTGATCAACATTCTCAAACTGAGCTGACCTTGCCGTATTCCAACGCTCTGGATCAACGTAGACCCTCCCTGCAATGGGGCCAACCTTTGGATCAACGCCAGGAAGAGGCTGAGTCCACGCAGGACCGCACAGCAAGGCAATAATTATTACGAACCAGAGTTTCATAGCGAACTCATCTTTCAAGAACATCAGTCTGCGAAGGGAGAGGCATCAATTCTTTTGGCCTTATGCTGTCCCACCAAAAAAATACCTGTCCCACTATATTCGTAGGTGGTGTCATAACTAAACCTCCCTAAGCGATCTACAACCACGATCAATTTCTCACCGGGCAACGTCACTGCTCCTCCAATGCGACGCTCCGTCACGGTTGAACTGACATCCTTCGTAAATGAGCCTTCCTTCACCTGACGTCCAGAGACAACAGAAGACGAAGGCTCAGTACCCTTAGGCCCATCCGGTTTCGGATGAAAAAAAGTCCATAGCCACCATACCGAGTATCCAGCAACTATGAACAGCCCAACGGCATACATCCACAATCTAGGATTATTGAAAATATTCTGTCGCGAATCGACTGATAACTCGATACCAGCCGAACCGTTATAGCTGTTATAGAGCGGAAACACGGCAGGCACGTAGCGAGTAACTCTAAAACCCAAGGACGCCGCCTTCGTCTGCTTACCGCCGTCCCACCACTCAATCCGGTAGGACCGAGCAAGACCCAGTGTTTTAAGCTTCGTCGTTCGAAAATTCACTTCCACAACATTTCGCAATGAACGATGCACATCACTTATGGCTTGAAAAATCACCACTAAGTCGCACGTCACTCCACTCTCAGCGTGCGCGTAATGTCTATGGAGACGAAAAAAACTCATGTGCTCATGACTTAATTTCTTCCCTGTCGCCCAAAAAATCCAAGCCTCATCAATCACCACCAAATCACCAGGATGCACTATTGAATCGCCATCCTCTCTTGGAAAGAAGCCCGGTCGCTCAACATCTTCATTCCGAATATGAACGATCTTTCCAAACTCACCCTCATGCTTCGGGTTTTTTGATTTCAAATAATCGTGTATTTTTTCTTCATCGACCCCATCGATATTCGTCACTACGCGACGTCCGTTTAGAATTGCAGGCAGAACCACGTTGAGAGTCACCTCATATGACTTCCCTGTACCCATAAGCCCCGTATACGCGTTAATCGCCATATCTTTTAACCGATTAAGGGAATGCGGCGAACAACGAATCGTGTCACCAACGCGCTGAAGCACACCGACAGCCCAAATGGCACTTGAAACACACTCATAAAATAGTTCATTGAAGGCGGCAAAGAGCCGATGGCACCAAACAGATCGTCAGAACCCGGCAGACTTGGAATCAACACTGCCATAAACTCCGTCGTCACAAAAAACAAGCCAAAAAATAGTACAAATTTCACCAGGATTGACCGAACCAGCCATCCCAAAATGGAGAATAAGGCTGACACCAATATGCCGAACATGATTACCTCCTAGCAGCTTGGTCAAGCACGCAACACGATCACCAGGGAGAGGACAGACCACATAGCGACCATAGCTACCGCTATCAAGCCTCGGTTTTCTTCAAAAAGAACGCAATGCTGGCTCATCACGTGCTCTTTCCCAAACAGTAGGAAACTGCCTACCGGACATTGCCCTGGGTCGGTCGCAAACTTCCCCTCTCTTAACTCCGGCCATAAGTCCAACATTGGCTGCATAATCATTTGAGCAGTGGGTATTTTCTCCAATTCCGGGGCAGGCACATTTGGATCTGGCCCAAAATCAACTTCAACCCCTCCACCTGGTGTAGGATCCAATCCCCCACCATCGCCACCACCCACCTCAGCGTCGGGAATAATCTTGACCAAACCATCATTTAGAGGATCTGAGAATAGGTCCTCCATCTTCGGCTGAACCCCAGACCCAGAGTCGCGTGCAGCCCTAATATCGGAAGCGAGAACGGGATTGGCACGAGAATATGGCAACGAGCCGTCCATACTCGAAACTTCCATCCAAAGTTGATTGATCAAAGAAGCTAAGACATGATCCGGAATCGCCTCATTCGATTTCGCAAGAGCGCTCATCTGCTCCCGAAGATCATCAATGGCCCTCTCTAGCTCCACAATCTGCGTAACCTGCTCACTGAGATCAATCGGCTCGCCTCCGTACCAGCGATAAATTGCCTTGGTAAACCGATCAGGAATATCTCCCGCATTCTGCGCAGCCACTTTTCCCCAGTATTTTTTGTCGACCGGCAATTGATCATTGCCCAACGGAGTAGTCATTGTTCTATCGAAATATGCAGGGGCATTGCCTGTAACCGAGCAGTATCCAGTCTCCGGACAAGGAAAATCTGCACGCCGATAAGTCATTATCGTGTATGGAGAAGTTGGTTGTTGAAAGTTGTATGAGCCCGGCGCCATTTCAAAAAGCGCAGCATTTCCTGGATAGACGCCAATAGGGCCATTTTCATTACCGATACGATAAGACACCGTGACTGAACGCTGACCGCTTTCGTCGTCTTTCAAATCTGACCAACGATAGTCATCCCACAATTCCCAGACAGCCTTTCCAACCATCAGCGGAGTCGCCAAGCGCCCTGCCAGTTTCAGCCAAGGTATTTTGGCTCCAACCGTAGTCGCATTCGCAACCGCCGTAAGCCGTCTTTCCACATTTCTCTTGGTCATATACGCTCGCGGGTCTTTGGACCCATACCCTCGTTTATTGAGGACATAAGTAAAGGCGTCGTTGACGGCGAGATTGACTCCACCTGTATATGGAACTACGGAAGTTTGTGCACTCACTGATGCGGCGGATATCAGCGCCGCTAGCCCCGCAATCCAACGACAATAAGCGAGCCGCATACAATCCCCCAGACGAAAAAGATCATGTTCCATAGAGTCATCATTTTCCTCGGCTCATATGCGAACTATTCAATTTCATAAAAAAAGAGGGGCAAATTGCCCCCCGCTTCTCTACTACCCGGCTCGTCAAGCCCCCTTGACGGCGCGCATGATGAACTGCACGCCCTTCCAGGCGAGGTGCACACCGACCATGACCGCCGCAACGGCCATAATGGCGCTCACCACCGAACTAACATCAATGCTGCTGGTCAGCGACGTAAAATCGAGAGGCGTCGAGGCCTCTTGCGCCAGCGCAGCGCTCGAAGCCGTCACTGCAACTACCGTCCCAACAATCTTCGAGAAAATCTTCATACGAACCTCAAAAAAACGGGGTAAAAAGGCCCCCCGGTTGGCCTAAAAACGACGAACTGCTTGCACTACATTGCCTACACCCCATGCCGCGAACCAGATCGCCACCGTGATTGCCATCGACGACATGAAGAATCCGCCTGCCACCGATGCATCAAAAGGCTGTAGAAAGGCTTGAATGGCACCGGCCTCGGACGCAGGTATTAAGAACACTTCCTGCACTGACTGAACAAGCCCCTCTGGACATGGTCCGCGCACCCCCGTCGCGGCTGGCACGCAGATAATCACAGAAGCAAACTCACCAGCCATACAAGACGCTCCTCGTTATCCGCGAGCTCATGCCTTTGCGCTTTTTCCGTCCACAACGCGTTCAGTTGGACGGATGTGCATCACAATATTCTTTGTGACATCTCCGTTCGTGACTCGCATAAACTCGACTTCCCCGACGAACGGAAACTCGTTGTGCATGATGGCCTGGGCGGCTTCTGCGTTACCCAAGCTGTATTCCTGACTCGCATAGCCTTTGGCGCGGCCCTTTGTGAAATCAAGTGCTTCTTCGATATATACTTTTCCGGAGTCAATGTTTTTCCCATCGATATTTCCGGCGAAGAACTTGACACCCATGATCTTGCATTTTTCAACGGCCATTTCAATTCATCCTTATCGCCTATTTACGCGAACCCCGGATTGGCGACTTCCGGCGCGAAAAAAATTAACCGTACTTTCGTCGATACCAGTCTGGCGCTTCTAGCGCCGCAACTTCGACGGTCTTTACCCGAATAGGTAGACGTGACACGTTTGAGGGAACAGAGATGTCAATTCCATACTTGAGAAGTTGACTTCGGTGCCTATAAAAGGTCGCTCTTGAAAGCCCTTGTGGAAACCCATGCTGCCAACTCACATAGGTAGCGCGCAAATGGCGGGGCAAGTCATCAAAACTCTCTTATTCCACGTTTTCAAATCTCCGAAATTGAGAAAGCTCCAAAAATACGTTATTCAATTCCTCTTGATTGATAGCGCCCAAATAAGCTAGTCCACGCTGCGTCAAGAATCGACTTTTCAGCCCGAATTCCTCACGCAGCACTCCGTAATTCCTACAAAAATCCACCACCTCTGAATCGACGTGAGAGCCTGACTTCCGATTCGCATGACGCTCAAACTCTACGGCCTTCACGTATATCTTCCCGTACACGTATTTACTTCCTGCACCATATTCGATGGTGGCCCCATCTGGTCGCAAGATGCCTTTCTGCCGTCCAATGTGATGCCCCGCCAACGACGACATAACCGCTTGAGCCGACTCAGATGAAAATGTTGCATAGTTCATAGTTACGTCGATCCTAGACGCCCGTGCTCCGGTCCAAGTCCAGCCCGTGTCGGCAAAGCGGAATAATTTCCCTCTGGTAAATGGCGGTATTGAGTAAAGATTGAGCAAATTATTAATTCGATCAATCGTCTCCCGCCATTGATAGCCAAAAAGGTTATCTCTGCGGTTATAGCGAGAAATATTCCCGCTGAACTCCACACGATGGCCATCACATCGGATTGCCACCTGGCTGTCGTATGAACCTTCTAATTCGAGGCGCTGATCGACTCGCCACTCAACCGCGCCGTCAGGGTCGATGCGAACGACATGGCCGCCATTTAGGACGGGTAAGCCTCCTTCCGGCCAATCTTGTCTCATCGTCACCCAGTCAATAAAGATGGGAACCATGCGCGAAGACCTGGGCTTTCTCGTTGTTTTTCTCAGCCGTGAGACCAACTTTACGTGTAACTGGTACGTAAGAGGCAGCGGCGCTTCGCGCCTCTGCCGCACCTCCTCGCTCCGCTCCGGGGGCTGCGGCTGCGTCACTCAGCGCCTGCCCGTGCGAACAGACATCCCTCGCAGCCCGGTCAAGGCCACAAGGAGCAGGCGCGAGAGCGCCGGCCACGCTCGACCCAGACAGAGAGAAAACAGTGCTCAAGCCCAAAACCTCAGCGACCGTTTGCCAAGTCATAGCGCGTACTCCGCACCGCGCTCAGCGGCTTTAAGCCGAACGGCCTCTACATTGACCAGCAAACGCTTTCCAACCTTGACCGTGGGCCAATAGCCTCGATGCACCTGAGCGCGAACAACCGACGCTTCTAGGCCGATCAACGCTGCAAAGGCGTCTACGGCCATCAGCGGTGCCAACACAGAAATCCCCACCTGCAGCGTGCTATCCAACATCAATTGCCAACCCTATAATCCGCATCACCACCACTTATGTGGCCCAAAATACGTACTAACGGTACGCTTATGTGTACTTTTAGTACACTTTTTAGGATGCTACGATCAATGAAAAGCCATGTCAAGTACGACATCGAACTTAGGATGCGTCAGCTAATCCGCGCCGTTTTGAGGGGACGGCCGCATTGGACACGACTGGAAGAACTGACCGGCACCAAAGCAGTTAAGTGGCGCCAATTTGTCTCTGGTCTGAAGAACCCGACACTGGAAATGCTGGAAGCGCTATGTACTACCTATCCTCAGTACGCCTTCTGGCTCGTAACAGGCATTAGCGACGAAGATGCTGGCCACCTAGCCCCTGCTGGCCTGTCTTATCCGGGTCGACTTCCAAAGGGCGAATTGCCGACCAATGAGCAGGAGGCCACCGCTAATTACTTCAAAGCCTGCCAGCAAGCAGCCACCATCGCCTGGGATGAAATGGTTGCCAATGCTCAAGAAAAGAAAGGCGGCGAAGTGACCAGCGTTGAGTTGGCTGAAGCCGAAATGGGGCTTGGTCAATGGATTCGTTGCGACCTACTGCCAAAGATGCTTGGCAAAGAAGCTCACACTCAGTTGATGCAGAAATTGCTTCGGCACCAGCGGTCCCACGTGGAAGAGTCCGTGTTACGCCTACGCGTATACCACCGTGATACGGACGAGATCATTGACCGACAGCGTGCGGAAGAGCTCGCCATGGAAGAAGAAGTGGAAAAGTCGATGGCGCCTCAGCGTGTATCAAAGTCCTCCATCAAGGCCCGAAACTAGGATACGCAGATGGCGATTAAGAGGACTAACGCAGGGTGGCAGGTCGACATTCAGCCGGGCGGCAGAGGTGCAAAACGATTACGAAAGACTTTTCGCACCCAGGCAGAAGCCAAAAATTGGGAGACGTGGGTCAAGTCAAATTCCAACAACGACGCCGAATGGATGCCCGAAAAAAGGGACTTGCGCAGGCTGGATGAGCTTGCGAGATTTTGGTTCGATCACCATGGCAAAGAGCTTCGAGCAGGAGAGGATACGTACAAACGAATCTGCGCAGCCATAGCGTCCCTGAAGAACCCCATCGTTAGTGAATTCGATGCGCAGGCGTTTGCTGCGTACCGCACTCAACGTCTAGATTCGGGCGTCGCCTTGAACACGATGAATCGAGAGCACGCCTACATGCGAGCCATGTTCAACGAGCTGATCCGACTCGGAGCCTGGAAGCGGGACAACCCGCTCAAAGAGCTGCGACAGTTCAAAGTTCAGGAAAATGAGCTGTCATATCTGACCTCGGGTCAAATCTCGACGCTCCTCAGTGAACTTGATAGGTCTACGAATCTGCATGTCGCCTTGGTGTCTCGGATCTGCTTGTCAACCGGTGCACGATGGAGCGAAGCGGAAGGTCTAAGGCCTCAGCAGGTCCGCAATGGTTTGATTCAGTTTGCGCGTACGAAGACAGGAAAGGCCCGGGCAGTCCCTATCGTCAGAACACTAGAAGATGAAATTTCTGCGCATCAAGCGAGACACCCTAGCGTAGCGGGGATCTTCACGAGTTGCACCGGCGCATTCAAGGAAGCAGTCGAGCGGGCAAACATCCTGTTGCCGATGGGACAGCTTACCCATGTCCTCCGCCATACGTTCGCCAGCCATTTCATGATCAAAGGGGGCAATATTCTTACCTTGCAACGAATACTCGGTCACCAAGACCTAAAGACCACGATGCGATATGCGCACCTGGCGCCCGACCATCTTGAAACAGCAAAGAGCTTGAACCCGCTAGCACCCTAGTAGGCAGCGCACCCCCTTCCTTCCCTGGCTATTGACCTGCTCCAGCATCCTCATCAGCCGAAATGCGCCATTCACGACGTGGCAGGTCTTTACATTGTTCTTGCTTTAACAGCCATCGCAACGCGGATGCCACCTCGGGCTCTACATCTTGGGTCATGCTTTTGAGCCGCTCAAAGTTGAGCCACGCATATGACCAACCAACATCAATGTTCGGCCGACACAAAGGCTTTGCGATTTCGGCCAAAGCAGCTTGAGGAGACACATCGAAAATTGGCGCAGTATCCCGCATCAGCGAATCTGACTCGCGTGCCATGACAATTTTGTATGGCTCGCGGTAGCCAATCGCAAGTTCTTCAGCCTTGGTTTCAAAAAACGAAATGGCGGTAAGGTTTGAACCCTTGATAAGGACACGGTTGAGCTCTACACCATACAGCGATGCGAGAGAAAGCTCGGCGAACTCGAAAGCCGCGTCGTTGATTACGACGCTATCCCAGATGGTGCCCCTCAATCGCGAATGTCGGAAACTCGCCCCATCGATCGTCATATGCATGAACGACGAGCCGTCCAGCGACGCCATATCAAAATTGGCTCCGCGAAGGTTAGTGTCAACAAAGACAGATCCATACAACCGCGTAAATGAAAGGTTGGCTCCTGACAGATCGGCACCGTGAGCCCAAATTCTAGGAATGACTTGCTGGCTGAGATCCAGGAATCTGAGATTTCTGGAACGCAAATCCAAAGCTACCCCACGCGTCATAAACAGATCATCTGAGTCAACGCTTCCACTGTACTGCGCAAGACTGTCATCGCCTTTAACGCTTCCCGTCCAGATGGGCGTTGCGCGGTCGATGCGAATATGCGGTATCCATGGTGCAGCCCCACCGTCCGCATCGCTCAACCAAGCTGTACGCGCCTTGAGCCAAAGAGTTATGGAGTACTTAGCGGGCGCGAGGATCACGTCAGCGGCGAGAAGGACCCACGCGCTCAAGAGGACACTTGCTATACAGAACGTCCATCGAACGATTGCACCTACTGGACGATTCTTATGCAGAATCTCTTGATAGCGCACCGCAGATGCGTAGCATGCGTAAACCAGGGCAGCTACCTGAAGAAGAAAAAGAAGCGGGCTTTGATAGGCGGCAAATCTGTAGGTAATGAAGAAAAGAGTGATCGGCCCGGCAAAGAGCAGGCTGATACACATGATGTAGTCACTACTACGGTTAAGCTGCTCGTATTTCGAACGAACCCGGACAAGGGTAATGTTCGGAAATGTTTGAGGAATTTTTCGCAGCGTTACCAGATGACCCACCAGAACAATCAGTGGGCTCAGTAGATAAAAACCAACAACAGAAACGGTGACACCAACCAAGGGGAGTTGGACCCCATTGTTCGGGACCAACAACATCTGGTCCTTGGTAGCCGATACACTGGCAAGCACATACAGGATCAAAAGTGCATAGGACAAATAAGAAGATACGTCCGCTCGGCCCGAGGGTCGTATCTCTTGGGTAACGTCCCCTCGAGTGGGAAAAGATCTAGCTACAAAGGAACGTCGAGGTTTCATTGGAATTTACCAACAATGGCAACCGTGCGAGCGTAGCCGAATGCCATCCCTAGTAGCAAATGCGAAGTAAATTCGCTGAACAACAGCGCATCCACCATTGATTGTGGCAAGGCCATCGGCGAATATCGCAGTTTCGACGCAACCAATAGGCCCGCCCGTCATGAGCCGCACGCGAGACATGATCCAAGAGATAGCAGACGTTCGAAAACGTCGGCGCTTTGGCTCTGCAATGTCTGAGTTACCTCTCCGACTGTTTTCCCTCGAACAAGCATTCTCTCAGCACGATCCTTCGCAGCACGAACTTATTCGATATTTCCCAGTCGCGCTAATTGCTTGCGTGGAGGGGTACTTCAGACTGGCGGTCAAGGATCTTATTGATGCTGGCGAACCGTACCTCAGCAACGCGGAGAAGCCCGCCGCTTCAATAAAGCTTGATTTTTCAATCATCAGGGCAGTCCATGGCAAAACCATAACCGTTGGAGAGTTAGTGGCCCATGGCGTCTCGTTGAGTAGGCTTGATCACATCGATAGCATCATGTCTAACCTGCTTGGCTTCGGGTTCCTACACGAATTACGAAAAGTCACGGATCGCTTTGCTCATGAAGTCATGGGTAAGCCGACGCTCCCTATTCTCAAGGATCCCGATCAAGTCTACCTAGACATGGCGCGAACGTTTGAGCTTAGACACATCATCTGTCACGAGATGGCGTCGGCCTATGAAATTGGCTTTGAAGAAGTGGGGCGATGCCTAGAAAGCTGCGTATCTTTCTTGAAGGCCGCTGATGAATTGATCTCTGAAACGCTTCAGCCTGGCGCGCCTTTAACGCAGCTTCAGATGAATGACGTAGCAGCACAAGCGATTGCAGATGCTAAAGCTCGAGTTGATGACATTGCAACAGCAATAAGGCTGCGCTTGGACGATGCTGACCTCGCCTGCTTCAACGTTTCACATGAGAGGTGGCAGGCGTACTCAGATGCGTGGGTCGCATTCGTGGCGGGGAAGCGGGAGGATGGTGGCACCATTTGGCCCCTAATAGCCTCGGGGATTGCTGTCGAAGCGTTGGAACAACGCCTCGAAGCGATGAAGAATTGGCGAGGGTTAAAGGAAGGTTCCTAATCCTCCAATGTGCGGGCCGCCAAGCTTTGTTCAACTAGCGTCTTCGCAAAGCCGTCAACCAAGTGTCAACGGCATAGCTAGGCTATGCGCACCTAAAGCGCATCCAATTCAAGATAAGCCATTGATTGCTAAGAAAAAGCATCAATAAAGCACACGTTGGAAGCGGAATCATAATCCGCAGGTCCCCTGTTCGAATCAGGGATGCGCCACCAGGAATTCAAAGCCCGGAACCACCTAGGTGGTTCCGGGCTTTTTCGTTCTGGCGCCTGCATATCTCTGTGCACTCGAGCCCCCCCCTCATGCACTGACAGAAATGACGATTGCAGTAGGTCGATGCACGTACCCATCGAGGATCACGCTGGCTTTTACATACCGATTGAAAGAGCGTAGCCCATTGGCTACACTAGTGACAGCCCGAAGCTTCGCGTGAGGATCTATGGATGCTCCGCATGAAAGCTATTCGCACCACAGTCAACTACGACGATTTCGAATCGTCGCTGAAGGACTTATCCGGACGCGCCCGAATTCAAGCGCGCATCCAGCGCCTGGCCCGCGGTAACCCCGGTGACCACCGCAATCTGAAGAAAGGGGTGTCTGAGATGCGCATCGATGTCGGACCCGGCTATCGGGTCTACTACACGGAGCGCGAAGACTGCACAATCATCATCTTGTTGGTTGGGGGTGACAAATCCAACCAACAGCGGGATATAGACCTTGCCTACGCGTTGGCAGAGCAGCTGCAAATGTGGTGACGTTCAGCAGTAGGCTCCCTCTGCCGCCGAACGTGACCGCTTACGCGAATCCACTGGAGCAATACGCCATGAAACTCAACACACGTGAGTACGATGTCGCCGAGCGGCTGCGTACGCCAGAGGAAATGGCCCTCTACCTTGACGCCTGCATCGAGGAAAGCGAAGGCGACGCCGCGTTCATTGCCAAGGCCTTGGGCGACATCGCGCGCGCCAAGGGCATGACTCAGGTGGCCAAGGATGCGGGCCTGTCGCGCGAGAGCCTCTATAAGGCGCTTTCAGGGGATCGTGATCCCGGTTTCTCGACCATCCTGAAGGTGTCGCGGGCGTTGGGCCTGCGGCTACACGCAACGCCAGCCTGAACGGATCGCTCAACCCGATTGGACCTGCACGAAAGCAGATCAATAGCTCCATTGTCCGCGTCCTGGATACGCCACCAGAATCAAGAAAGGCCCTCGCTTCGGCGAGGGCCTTTTGCTTTGCGGCTCGGGCGCGCTGACCAATCCATCCCAGCATCAAGGCAAGCGCACCGCATCACGCCGCCTGCCGCCCCAGGTCGCCGCCAGGCTGGCCACGAAGGCGCCGATCAACATTGAGGCGAATCCCCACAGCGCGAATGCGGCCGCGGCCTTGCGCGCCTGGTCCGCGGCCTCCTTGGCCTTTTGCCTGGCGTCGTCGGCGGCCTGCTTCACGTTCTGCACGGCCTGATCGACGCGGCGCTGCGCCGCTGCCGGCTCCATGCCGGTCTGCGCAGCCACCACCTTCACGACATAGTCGCGGTCATCGCCCGTCATGGAGCCGCGCGCCACGCTCATCGCCACGATGCGGGCCACCTCATCCCTCGCTCCGCCGCGATCAGCGCCGGCATCGGGCCGTTCCGGACGCAACAAGGCATCCGAGAAGTAGCCACGGACCTGCGCCATTCCATCGCCCCCGCCTGCCGCAGCCGCGGCCGTCGCGGCCGTACCGGCCCCCGCCGCAACGGAAGCACCCGCCTTCGCCACGCCGGAAGCCAGGGTCGCGATGGACGCGCCCAACAGCACCGCACTGACGACCGCGCTCAACGCCCACACCAGAAAGCCGTGCGCCGTGTCGCGGAAATAGACCTCGTCCGAATGCACGTCGACCCATTTGGTGCGCAGCCGCCCCGTGACGTAGCCACCTATGCCATAGGCGACAATCTGCGTCACCAGCAGCCACACGATGAGGCCGACGCCTATCGCAGGCGCCGACACGCCCTCGCCGCTCCAGGGCGAAACCGAAAGGAAGCCCAGACCCGTGCCGCCGGCAAACAGCGCCAGCGAAAGCGCTGCGGCAATGACCGCGCCGGCGATCACGGCGGCCCAAGACACAGCGGACACGGCGGATTCTCTCGGCGGCACGCCACCCGCGTACGGCTGACTCAATGAAGATGCGTTTTCCATGGATAGGTTCCTTGTTCATGGTTCATCGCGACCGCGTCGACATCCGCCGCCGCGGCAGGAAAATCTCGCAGTCAATGCCAGAAAAGCGCCAGCAAGATAATGATGGGAATGGGCACGCCAAGCAGCCACAACAAAATGGAACGCATAAAACCTCCTTGAATGATGTCCTGCGCCTTGCGCAGCGTTCAGGCCAGATCGATCGTGCCCGGCGCGCGAGGGTTCGGCGGCGGCACGGGATCAATGGCGTCGGGATCGTTGCGAGGCCGATTCGGGTCCAGCGGCGGGTCGTCAGGCGGCGGATTATTCGGGAAGGCGGGATCGTCGGGCTCAGGCTTGTCGCCCCCGCCGGGCTCCCGATGCATGGATTGGGACATGGTTTTCTCCTCGAGCGGCGCCAAATGCGCCGCCCACCCCACCAGCAAGCGGCGTTCCCGAGGACGTAAAAAAACCCTCTTGCGAGGGCTTGCTGGCGTGCGCGACCGGGTGCGGTCAGGACTTGTTCTTGACGTCCTTGCCCGGTTCAGCGGCCTTCTGGCCGCCGCTACCGAGGAATTCAATCACGGCGGCCTTGCCCGCCATGGAAGCTTCGTCCTGGCTGGCGTAGCGCCTGGGCGAATAATTGGTGCTGCGCACATTGCCGCTTTCCGGATCGAACAGGGTGATGATCCAGGCGAATTCTCCCGGCATCAGTTGCCTGACTTGCAACGTGGCGCGCGTGCCTGGGCGCAGTTGCGGCATAGGACGGCCTTTAGCGTGGTTCGACGCCGCCATCGTAGCGCAAACGCGCCGACGCAAACGCGTCGGTGCAAACACGGGCGAAAATGCTGCGTCCGCACAAGAATTCATGCTGCACACCCCGCGGCAAAAACGCCACAAACCAAATATCCCGTCAGGAAAACCCTAGGGCCTATTACTCAAATACAGGCGCACAATCAATACAAACATCTAGACCGCCCAGCGGCAGCCGCACCCCTTTAATCAGGCGAGGACGGAGACAACATGACTTATGTAGCAGTGGTAATCAGCTGTTTGATGGTTGTGGGCATCGTCGCGTTGGTGATTCAAACGGTTCGAAGCGCAGGGTCCGAACCCTGGCTGAAAATCTCGGCGGCGATCGTCAGTTCCTTATTTGCTTCACTCTTGTTGATTCCGCTCGGATACGCGGTCGCTCAGACCGTGCTGATCGAATAACTCCTCTATTACGGCACACACGCCTGGGGCTATGCGCCCCGGGCGGCTTTGCCGCGGGTCGCTGCCCAGCACAAGAGCGAGCCCGCGGTCACCATGGCCACGCCCTGCCAGAACGACGCGGTCAGCCGGGTCGACAGCCACACGGCGGCAAAGAATGTCGAAAATACCGGAGTGAAGTAGGACGCGGTGGCCAGCAAGGTCAGATTGCCCCTGAGTATTCCCACGTTCCATAGCGCATAGCCTGCCGCCATGGCGCCGCCAGTCACCAGCAGCTCCAACGTGGCGGGCCAGGTGTAGGTCAAGGCAGGCTCAGCGCCCAGCAGGAACTTGATCCAAAGTGCGACCGCGGTCAGCATGAAAAACAAGGCGACGCCATTCTTGCCGTCGGCGAATCTCGTGGTCACGTTGCAATAGACGGCCCAAATGATGGCGCCGCTGAAGGCCAGTCCGTAGCTGAGGGGATTGCTGGAGACATTGGCGATGGTGCGATCCCAGGACAGTCCGCCGGATCCACCCAAGACCCAGACGATGCCGCACAGCGACAACAGTATGCCCGGCACCACCCATGCGCTGGCCCGCTGGCCATTGATGACCATGGCGAGAATCACGGTGAAGCAGGGCCAGAGATAGTTGACGATGCCCAATTCGATCGCCTGCCCGCGATTGGCGGCGTAGCCCAAAGAGAGCGACAGGCAGATCTCGTAGGCGACGAACAGCAGGCTGCCAACGATGAGATAGGAGCGCGGAAAGGTCCGCAGCTTCGGGAAGCCCAACAGCAGCACCAGGAACGCGGAACCCGTCGTATAGATCAGCGCAGCGCCGCCCACCGGGCCGAAGCTTTCGCTGACACCGCGGATCAGGCCGACGACAGTGCCCCACAGGAGCACCGCCAGCAAGCCCAGTGAAGTCGCCGTGTTCCGGCTCAGGGAAAGTTGCATTACCGATTCCGATTGCCCGCTTCGGGGCGCCAAGCCGGGCAGTTTAGCGAAAACCTGCGCGAGCCGCGGCCAGCCTCCGGCATCGGCAGCGTCGGCGCCCCACCCCGGAATGCCCGCCAGAACAATGCAGAACAAGGAGCAAGCGCCGCATGACCATCTCCACACGCAGATTGAGCGACGTGCTGGCCAGCACGGAATCGGGCCGGCTCTACCGGATTGAAGTGTTCCTGAAGGCGGAAGAGCCGGGAGCCGAGCCCCGGCCTGACGCGGCCCGGCCTGACGCGGCCCGGCCTGACGCGGCGCGGCCTGACGCGGCCCGCTACATACTCCGCACCACGGAGGGGGAGCGCGTGTTGCCGTTGGATCGGAACCGGTACAGGCTGAAATCGGGCGAAGTACTTACCGCCTTGGCGCCACCGCGACACGACGTCTGACGGTGTACGGAGGGCCGGGTCACTGATCCACCTCCACCCTGCGCTTGCCCTGGCCCTTGGCCTTGTAGAGCGCCATGTCGGCGCGTTCCAGCAGCTCGCGCACGGCGACGCCGGACTGCGGATACACGGCGATGCCCACGCTGGCGGAAACCGAGACGCTGACCTCGGGATACGGCAAGGACAGGCTTTCCACCAGCGCCTGCGCAACACGGCGCGCGTCGTCCGCGCCCGCGCCCAGCAACAACACCGCGAATTCGTCACCCCCGAGCCGCGCCGCCACGTCCGATACGCGAATGGCGTCGGCCATGCGCTCCGCCGCTTCCTGTAGCACCGCGTCGCCGGTCGCATGGCCGTGCAGGTCGTTGACCGCCTTGAAGCCGTCCAGGTCGATCGCCAGGATGGCGAAGGATTCACCGCTGCGCTGTGCCACCGCCAGCTCGCGCAACACCAGTTCGTTGAAGAGCACGCGATTGCACAGGCCGGTCAGCGGATCGTAGTGAGCCAGATGCTGGGCATGCGCCAGCATGCGCGAGGCCTGCACCAGCGCGCCGCCCACTTCCGCAACCTCCTTGACGCGCGTGCCAGGCACCGTCACCGCGTGCCCCTTGCCCAGCGCGAGCGCGGGCGCAACCAGACTCTGCACGGCCGACGTCAGGCGGCTGGCAAGCCGCAAGGCCAATAGCAGGCCCAGTCCGAAGGCCAGCAAAGTACCCAGAGCGATCCAGGCGATCGAGCGGTACAGGTCGGTGGTCAGCAAACTCATCGGCGCGCCGGCCGCGACCGTCCAGCCGGACAAGGACGAACGGCTGAAGGCGGTATAGACGGGTGTGCCTTCCTTGGTCACGGTTTCCAGCGAGCCCTCGCTTTCCTGCTGCACCGCCCGCGCCAACTCGGGAACGGCCTTCTGGCCCACGAATTTCGAGGTATCGCGCGTGCGCGCCAGGATGGTGCCGCTGTCGTCCAGCACGGCGGCCACCCAACCGTCCGGCAAGGCCCGCCTGCCCAGCAGGTTGCCGATGCGCTCGGGCAGGATGCCGACGTTGAGACTGTAGACGACCTCGCCGTTGCGCATCACCGGCACGCCCAGCGCAATGAGCGGACCCGGGTTGACCTTGCTGGTGAAGAGGCCCGTCAAGACCGCCGCACGCGTCTGGAATACCTCGGCCAGTTGAGTGGACGCGCCGGTCAGCGGCAAGGCGTTGCCGAACGGCACGGACGTGTTGATCAATTGACGGCCGTCCTTATCCGTCAGCGCATAGCTGTCGATGATCTGGAAGCGCACGGATTCGCGCGCCCGCCGGTGGAAACCGGCCAGGTCGCCAGCCACCAGATCCGGGGACGAGGCCAGCATCTGCAAGCCGGCCTCGACGCCGGTGAGTTCGCGGTCGAGGATCGCGGTGAGATTGCGCGCCAGGAAAATCGTGTCGCGGAAGATCCGCTCTTTCTGGATGACGTAGCTTTCGTAGACCGCCACCGAAGCCATGATCAAAGCGGGCGTGATACAGGCGAATACCAGCGTCAGCAGTCCTGTGCGCATGGAATAGCGGCGCGGCCGGCGCACCCGCGTGCCGGCCAGGCTTTCGGCGTCAGCCACGGGAACCTCGCCCTGCGAAGTCCGCAAGCGTCGGCCTGCCGATCGAAACCACACCTCTGGACCCATGCGCCTCCCGATACGTTCCACTCGGCCCACGGCCAGAGGACGAACGAACGTCAGAAATTATTGCAGAAGTTCGCAATCGCACAATCCGCGCCATGGGAATCCCCTCGCCGCGTCGATACAGATGTGGTGGAAATAGCGCGTCCCCAATTTATTGCGGACGCGCGGCGCCTGCCGCCTACTGGTCTTCCAGATCCGGGGTACCGGTGAACTGGGTCTTGATCAGTGTCAGCGCCCCCTTCTCGGCCAGCGCCTCATTGGGGAATACGTGCTTGGTATCTTCCAGCACCGGAAATCCGAAGACCCGCACCCGGGCGTGATAGCCCTCAGGGGTCTCGGCGAATTCGATGTCGAAGTTGCGTTCTTCGATCCAGCCCGATCGATGCAGTTTCCATTCCATATCCAACGCGCTCCCGAATAGTCGAGGTTGATACGAAAGGCCGGTCCCCGATGGGGGCCGACGCTGCTACACCATACACCCGCCGGGTAGGAGCGGGCCATCGGGCGGCCCTCAGCGCTTACTTCTCAACGCGCGGTTTGTCCTCGGCGCTGTCCGCCAATCCGTCCACCGGCGGCGCAAACAGGTCCCAACTGGCCATGAACAATGCGGCGATCAGCGGGCCGATCACAAAACCGTTCAGGCCGAACAAGGCCATGCCACCCAGCGTGGAGATCAGCACCACATAGTCAGGCATCTTGGTGTCCTTGCCGACCAGGATGGGCCGCAGCACGTTGTCCACCATGCCGATGACCAGCACGCCGAAAAGTATCAGCCCGACGCCCTTGACCGTGGCGCCGGTCAAGAGGAAGTAGATCGCGACCGGCGCCCAGATCAGCGCCGCACCCACTGCGGGCAGCAAGGACAGAAAGCCCATGATCACGCCCCACAGCAGCGCGCCCTGGATCGACAGGATCGAAAAGATGATGCCGCCCAGCGCACCCTGCGCCGCCGCCACGGCAACGTTGCCCTTGACGGTGGCGCGCACGACGGTTGTGAACTTGCGCAGCAGATGCTGCTTGTGCGTGTCGCTCAGCGGCATGGCGCGCTTGAGCCGGGCCGACAGCAGCGGGCCGTCGCGCAACAGGAAGAACAGCAAATACAGCATGATGCCGAAGCTGATCACGAACTGGAACGTGTCCTGTCCGATATTCAAGGCCTGGGTCGCCAGGAATTGGCTGGCCTGCATTGCGCCGGCGCTGAGCTTTTCCTGCAGGCTCGGTATGTCGGTCAGGTCGAAGCGCGCAAGCAGATCATGCACGGACGGCGGCAGGGCCGCCATGGCCTGCTGGAAATAGGCGCCGAAGTTGATCTGCCCGGACTTGACGCTCTGATAGAGATTCGCCCCTTCACGCACCAGCGATCCGCTGATGACGATGAGCGGCAGGATCACCAACAGCAGCACCAGCAGCAAGGTGATCAGCGCGGCCAGATTGCGCCGTCCGCCGATGCGCTGCACCAGCCGGCGCTGCAGCGGCGCAAAGATGATGGCAAGAACGGCGCCCCAAAACACAGCGCCGTAAAAGGGCCACAACAACCAGCCGAATGCGATGGTGACCACCACCAGCAGGAGCAGAAAGGTTCTGTAGTGCACGCTGGAAGATTGGCTCATATTCCGTCCCAGGCTCGGCTGACGCCGCGAGACCCGCATTGTACAAAGCGCCGCTCAGCGGGCGTCCGGCGCTTGCCCGGCCACCTGCAGCAAGACGGCGCGCGCGCGCTCCAGGACGTCCGATTGCGCGTTCAAGCCCTGCAGGCGCAGGTTCAGCTCCTGCTGCAGCGTGAGCGTCGCGACGCGCGCCTGCCCGTCCGCCAGCTGGATGTCCTGCTCATGGGCGGCCACGAAATCCGCGACGCCCAGCGCATCGCGCGCCACCGCGTCCATGGCGGCCGCGGCATCCAGCAGTTCGGCCCCCGGCGCCGTCACGGCTTCGTCATAGACACCGTCATAGACGGGCGCGAGATCGGCCGGTAGCGCCAGCGCTGCCCGCGCCTTGTCCGCCTTGGCCTGGGCCTGCTGGACTTCGGCGGCCTGCTCGGCCAGCGTTTTGCGCGCCGCCTCGAAGCGGGCCCGCCGTTCCACGATCTCGGCAACCGAGCGGATGGTCTCGATTTCCAGTACATCGCGCATGGACAGGGCCGCCTGCGCCATGGTCTCCTGGAAATCGGTGATCACGCCGTAGGCATCGGCATAGCCGCCTACGGCTTCCTTTTCCGGCTCGCTCAGGATACCTATGGGCAACAGCGACGCGCTGCTCATCCGGTTTTGCAGCAGCTGGATGAACGCAACCCGCTCCTGGGGCTCCTTATTGACGCACGCGGACAAAAACAGCATCGACGCCGTCACCAGGCCCAGCAGGCAAGCTCGCAGCAGTGCCATGCCCATCCTCCTTGCATGCGGGTTCGCAAAACCGCCGCCGCCCACCATCAGGGCGGCCGCCCTCCGGCAGATTATCCCGAAGGCGCTTCCCGCCGCCTCCAGCGGGCGGATTTTGTTGCTATCGAAGCGTGTTGACACAGGGTCCGCCGCCCCCATCATGGCGCCAGGGAATACGTCATCGCGCAGCGCCGCGCGGGGTCAAAGCCGATGGCCGCCTCGTGGCGCAAACGCGCCTGCAGCCCCGGCGTAAGGTCCGCCGCCGGCATTTCTACAAAGCCTTGCCGCAGGTAAAACGGCCGGTTCCACGACAATTCGCGGTCGGTGGTCAGCACCACGGACCGATAGCGGCCAGCAGCGCGGGCGTGGGCGCACACGGCACCGAGCAGCGCCCGTCCCAGGCCGCGCCCCTGCCACGGCAAGGCGACCGCCATCTCGGCCAGGTAGAGATCGCCGTCCATGGGCCGGGTCAGCGCAAAGCCCGCGGGCAGACCCTCCGACTCCGCGACCCACAGCAGGCCGGCCGCCAGCGCCTGCGCCAGCTCGGCCTGCGGCGCCGTATCATCGCCGGCGGCCCAGGCCATGTGCGTGTCCAGGAACCGCCGCGCGGCGGAACGTTCGATATCGGCCAGGCTGGCCAAGTCTGAAGGTCGAGCGAGTCTGATCATAGGCATGGCAGTATGCCTCATGCGGCCCCGCTGCCCGATCCCATAAAATGGCGTCTTCGGCCACGACGGCCCCCGCAACACAGGCTAGCCCCAAACCATGACTCAAACCGCCACTTCCGATACCTGGGGCTTTGCCCATCCCGATTGCCGCGGCGCGGCCGCCCTGCTGTTCTTCATGAACGACCTGGCGCGGGTGGTCAACCAGTATCTGAGCCCGGGCCAGTTGTCCGATGAAGCGCTGACTGACGCGCAAAAGGCGGTCGACGCCTTGCTGGCCCGCTACGTGGAAATCCAGGCCGCCCCCGAAGCCTTCGACAACGAGCGAATCGAACTTGCGCTGGAGACCGAGACCCAGCCCGACGGCCAGACCAGCGCGCAGGTCGCCTTGCGCATGTCCGCGCGCCTGGAAGGCCTCATCATCGAAGCCCAGCGCCAGGCCCGCCCGACTGCACATTAAGGGACAGATAAGGGGAGATATCTTCCTCCCCTATCACAAAACGCTTGCAAAAAGCGTTGACCGCCAGTATCATCAGCGGTTGAGTTCTGCGGTTTGCGCCAATTTCCATTCGAAAATAAAACGGCGCGGGTCCTGAAGGCTGAGCATCAGCCCTCCCCCAAACACTAGGCAGACCCTCAACAAAACACCCAAGCCCGAGCATTCCATCCCGTTTGCGAAGAACGCAAATCCGGATCGTGGCCTGGAACAAAACGCCTTCACCAAACCGCCAGTCCGGCTTGGCAAGAAGCAACCAGACAATCAGCGGCGCCCACAACACGCGCAAGCGACTAGTACTAGTAAACGCGCCGCAATCGCCAGGGCCTGCATGCCCTGCATGAATCCTCGGACCCCTGGATGCCTTGCGCATCGCACAGCCCGAAATGATGCCGTCCCGGACTGATGGACAGCGTCGCGCCGTCAGCCCGTGCGCGCAAAAACATGAGAATGCGCAAAGGGACGGCGGCAGATATGCGTTAGTGTCACCACACGCCCGCCCGACTCGATACGGCTGGCAGCGGCATGCGGCAAGATTGCCGCGCGTCACGTGGCCTGACGCGGCTTTTCACATAACTAGAAACCAAGAGAACAAACACCATGAATACTCGTTTCACTACCTCGGACCTGATCCGACGTCCGGCCCACACCATGCTGGACAACACGCCGATCCATATCGGCGACATCGTTTACCTGCAACCCGCGAATGGCCCGGAAATCCGCGCCAAGGTCATCTACAACGCGCCGATCAACGGCACGACGACCTACACGACCGAAGTCGTGCCCTGCGGAGCGCCTGCGCAAGAGGCTCCTGGCCAACGCATCCGCTTCCGCCATGAGCACGTGCATCGCATCGTGCCCGCGCGCCGCAATACCCACTGAAGCAGTACCCCGCCCCGTTGCTCCCGCAACGGGGCAATTTGTGCGTGATAAAGTCCCCGGCAATACAGTCCTGGCGATCCCCCCATGCAGAATAATCGTCTCGCGGTCCATATCTGGGACCTCCCCACCCGTCTATTCCACTGGGCGCTGGTCGCCTGTATCGTCGGCGCATTCGTCAGCGTCAAGCTGGGCGGTCTGTACATGGATTGGCATGTGCGCTTCGGCTGCACGGCGCTGGGCCTGATCCTGTTCCGCCTGCTGTGGGGATTCTTCGGCCCCCGCTACGCCCGCTTCACACAGTTCGTACGCGGGCCGGCCGCCGTGGCCCGGTACCTGAAGGGCGCAGCAGCGCCCGCCGGCCATAATCCGCTGGGCGCGCTATCGGTGTTGGCGCTGCTGCTGGTCATCGGCTCCCAGGCGGTCAGCGGCCTGTTCACCACCGACGACATCATGACGCAGGGTCCGCTGTTCGGGCACGTCAGCGAAACCGTTGCCGCCGCCATGACCTCCTGGCACAAGCTCAATGAGTGGGTCATCCTGACCCTGGTCGCCCTCCATCTCGCCGCGGTGCTCTGGTACGCGCTGGTGCGCCGCAAGCGCCTGGTGCGCGCCATCATCACGGGCAAGGTCGACGCCAAGGACGTGCCCGCTGGCACGCCGCCCACGCAGGACGGCTTTGCCGTCTGGCTGCGCGCCCTGGTGCTGGGCGCCTGTGTCACGGGCCTGGTACTGTGGATCCGGTCGCTGGAAGTGGCGGCCGATATGTCTTTTTCCTGACGCACATGAGCACCGCCAAGCAAGCAGACAAGTAAGCCGCAACAACTCGCTTTTTTCGGTTGTTGCGGCGTTCTCGAGACTCCATCCGCTCAAGAAGAGCGCCGCCTGATCCTTCCTGAAGGAGATGGTTTCGTGCGCTCAAATGATTCTTCCTGGCGGCTCTCCCTTGCCGCCACGCTCTTCCTGCTGTCGCCGTTCGATCTGCTGGCATCTCTGGGCATGGACATGTACTTGCCCGTGGTGCCCTTCATGGCCGATGCGCTCGGCACCGGCGCCGCGACGGTCCAATGGACCTTGACGGCTTACCTGGTTCTGCTTGGAGCCGGCCAGCTTGTCTTCGGCCCGCTGTCGGACCGGCTGGGCCGCCGCCCTGTCTTGCTCGGCGGCGGCCTGGCCTACATCGCCGCCTCGTTCGGCCTCGCCGCCGCCTCGTCCCCAGACCTGTTCCTGGGCCTGCGCATCCTCCAAGCCTGCGGGGCCGCGGCATGCCTCGTCGCCACCTTCGCCACCGTGCGCGACGTTTACTCGGGCCGCAAGGAAAGCCACGTCATCTACGGTTTGCTCGGGTCCATGCTGGCGATGGTGCCTGCGGCGGGCCCGCTACTGGGCGCGCTGGTCAGCGCCTGGCTGGGATGGCGCGCCATCTTCGGCCTGCTGGGAATAGCAATGACCGGAGCGATCATCGCGGCCTGGCTGCTATGGCCCGAGACCAGACGGCAAGGAGACGCAGATCCACAGTGGTCGCGACTCCTTTCGCCCCTCAGACGCCGGAGCTTCTGGCTCTACACGCTGTGCTACAGCGCCGGGATGGGCAGCTTCTTTGTCTTTTTCTCGACCGCGCCCTGGCTGATGATGGGCCGCCAAGGGCTGTCACAGCTTGGCTTCAGCCTGCTGTTCGCGACCGTAGCGATTGCAATGATGGTGACGGCGCGACTCATGGGCCGGCTGATCCCCCGCTGGGGGAGCCTGAAAACGCTGAGGATGGGAATGGGCTGCCTGATCTCGGGAGCCCTCGCCCTCACCCTCACCGAGCTGTGGGCGCCCAATTCGGCGCTGGGCCTGATCGCCCCGATGTGGCTGGTCGGCGCCGGCATCGCCTCGGCAGTCTCAGTGGCGCCGAACGGCGCACTTCAGGGTTTCGACCAGATGGCGGGAACCGTCACTGCGGTCTACTTCTGCCTGGGCGGGCTGATACTGGGTGGTCTTGGAACCCTCGCCATCACGCTCTTTCCGAGCGGGACCAGTTGGCCCATCATCGCCTATGGCCTGAGCCTCGCCGCAGCGGTACTCTGCCTGTCCTGCGCCGGCAAGCGTGATTGAATCATCCCCGGTCCGCAGGCAGCATCACTGCTCGCGGACCGGACCCGCCCCACGCCGCGCTTCGATCAAGTGCCTGGCCGAATGCGCCACGAACGGCTCTCCCCGGCGCATGCTTTCATCCAGCGCCAGCAGCGAATCACGGTACTTCCACGCCGAAAAGCCCGGCACCCACCACACGCACTTGCGCAGAATCCAGACCACGGCGCCCACGTCATGGAACACCATCCGGCAGCGCGCCGTGCGCAAGTCCATCACGGTCAGGCCTGCCGCCGCGGCGTCGGCGGCTTCATCCTGCGGATCGCGCAGGCGCCGTTCCTGCGGCAATGGCCCGAGAAAATACTCGATCAGCTCGAAGGCTGAAGCCGGCCCCACGTGCTGTGCAAAATAAGATCCGCCCGGCTTGAGTACGCGATGGATCTCCGCCCAGTCCGGACTCACGGGATGCCTGGACGTCACCAATTCGAACGAGGCGTCGGCGAACGGCAACGCAGCGCCGTGCTCGGTCTGCACCACCTGCACGCCACGCGGGGCCAGGCGCTGATGCGCTTTCCTGGCATTGGGCGACCAGGCTTCGGTCGCATGCATTACCGGCGGAAACCTGGTCGCCTCGGCCAGCACCTCGCCACCGCCCGTGTCCAGGTCCAGCGCCGACTGCACGTTGGCCAGGCGCTGCGCCAGCCGCCTGGCATAGCCCCAAGGCGGGCGTTCCTCGGAGGCTCTTCCCGAGAGCCAGTCGAAGCCCCAACCGCTCACGTCGGCAGCTTCGGCCTCGGCCACCAGATTTTCAAAGGACTTCATTCGATCTCCCCTGAACCGGACGCGCCCACGGTCCGAGGACCGCGGCCACACCCTGCCATGACGAAAAAAAGCGCCAACGATTCCGCTGGCGCCTCTTTGCCCACATGCCGCCCGCGGACGGCCGGCGCTTTATTTCTTCTTGCGGTACGAGTCGTGGCAGGCCTTGCAGCTTGCGCCGACATCGCCGAACGCGGCGCGCAGCTTGTCCAGATCGCCGGCATCGGCGGCGGCCGAGAGCTTGACGATGTTGTCCTGGAAGGCTTGCTGCTTCTGCTTGAAGCCCGCGGCGTCGCTCCAGACTTCAGGACGCGCATCGCCGCCCTCGGTGCCCGCGCCGAAAGCCGTCCACGGCAAGGCCGACAAGGTCTTCAGCACTTCCACATTGGCCTTGATCTGCGCGGCGTCGTAGGGCTGCTGGCCCTTGACCACCGGCGCCATGCGGCCGAAATGGGAAGCCATCAGCGTCAGCGCCGACTGGCGGTACTTGACCGCGTCCTCGGGCTTGGCGAACTGCGCGGACGCGCTCGTCGCCAGCAGCGGCCCAACCGTCATACAGGCCAACGCGGCGAGCGTGGACAACTTCTTCATTGCAATCTCCCGTAAGGTCAACAGAGGCCGCGCGCCCCAGGCGCGCGGCAAGGCGACTATACCGCCCGGGCCAAGTCGGCGGCCAGCCCGATATAGGAGCGCGGGGTCATCGCCAGCAGGCGCGCCTTGGGCTCTTCGGGCAGGGCCAGGCCCTGGATGAATTCTCGCAGACGTTCCTCGGTAATGCCCTTGCCGCGCGTCAAAGCCTTGAGCTGTTCGTACGGCTGCGGCAGGCCATAGCGGCGCATGACGGTCTGCACCGGTTCAGCCAGCACTTCCCAGCAGGCGTCGATGTCGGCGTCGATGGCGGCGGTGTTGACTTCCAGCTTGCCCAGGCCGCGCATGCAGGCATCCCAGGCCACCAGGCAGTAGCCCAGGCCCACGCCGAGGTTGCGCAGCACGGTGGAGTCGGTCAGGTCGCGCTGCCAGCGGGAGATAGGCAGCTTGTCGGCCAGGTGGCGCAGCACGGCGTTGGCCAGGCCCAGATTGCCTTCGGAGTTTTCGAAGTCGATCGGATTGACCTTGTGCGGCATGGTGGAGGAGCCGACCTCGCCTTCTTTCAGGCGCTGCTTGAAATAGCCCAGCGCCACGTAGCCCCAGATGTCGCGGTCCAGGTCCAGCACGATGATGTTGGCGCGCGTGATGGCGTCGAACAGGGCCGACATCCAGTCGTGGGGTTCGATCTGGATGGTGTGGCGGTTCTGGGTCAGGCCCAGGCCGGCCAGCACGCGCTGGCTGAAGGCGGGCCAGTCGATCTCGGGGTAGGCCGAGAGGTGGGCGTTGTAGTTGCCGGTAGCGCCGTTCAGCTTGGCCAGCGGTTCGACGGCCTCGACGGCGGCGATCGCGCGGTTCAGGCGCGCGGCCACGTTGGCGAATTCCTTGCCCAGGGTCGTCGGGCTGGCCGGCTGGCCGTGCGTGCGCGACAGCATGGGCTGGTCGGCCTGGGCCACGGCCATGTCGTTCAGCTTGGCGGCCAGTTCGCGCAGGCGCGGCACCACGACTTCGTTGCGGGCGCGGGTCAGCATCAGCGCGTGCGAGGTGTTGTTGATGTCCTCGGAGGTGCAGGCGAAGTGGATGAACTCGGCGGCGCGGGCCAGCTCGGCGTCGTCGGCCACCTTTTCCTTCAGCCAGTACTCGACGGCCTTGACGTCATGGTTGGTGACGCGTTCGATGTCCTTGATGCGGGCGGCGTCCGCTTCCGAGAAGTCGCGCACCAACTGTTGCAGGCGGGCGCGGGCAGCTTCGGAGAAGGCCGGCAGTTCCGGCAGGCCGGCGTCGGACAGCGCGATCAGCCAGGCCACCTCGACTTCGACGCGGTGGGCCATGAAGCCGGCTTCGGAGAGCAGGCCGCGCAGCGCGTCGCCCCGGGAAGCGTACCGGCCATCCAATGGCGAAAGGGCGTTGAGTTGGCTGAGCTGATCGGCGATTTGCATGGTGTGGAGGAGAAAAAGCGGGGAATGAGCGAATCCGGCGATTTTATCATCCGGAAGCACGCAACATTGTGGCAAACTGACGAAGATTCCGGCCTCTTGGCCGTCTGCCGTCATGCGGCCTGCTATACTTCGGCCGCTTTCCGACTCCGCTTGTGACTCCATGAAACTGATCGGCTCGCTTACCAGTCCTTACGTGCGCAAAGTGCGTATCGTCATGGCCGAGAAAAAGCTGGACTACCGGCTTGAACTCGAAAACGTCTGGTCCGCCGACACGCAGATCCAAACGTACAACCCGCTGGGCAAGGTACCTTGCCTGGTCATGGAAGATGGCGGCGCCCTCTTCGATTCGCGCGTCATCGTCGAATACGTCGACACCCTGTCTCCTGTCGCCCGCCTGATTCCTCAGCCGGGGCGCGACCGTGCGGCCGTCAAGTGCTGGGAAGCCATCGCTGACGGCCTGCTCGACGCCTGCGTGACCATCGTCAAGGAAAACCAGCGTCCCGAGGCCCAGCGCAGCCCCGAATGGATCGAACGCCAGTACTCCAAGATCCACGCCAGCCTCGACGCGATGAACAAGAGCCTGGGCGACAACGCCCACTGCATGGGCATCAATTACAGCCTGGCCGACATCGCCGTCGGCTGCGCGCTGGGCTACCTGGACCTGCGCTTCGCCTCTCTCGACTGGCGCACCAACCACCAGAACCTGGCCCGCCTGTACGACAAGCTGTCGCAACGCCAGTCCTTCGTCGACACAGCACCGCGGGTGTAGCCCCCCCCGAGGCGCTGCGCGCCTCCCCCCAGGGTGCGCCGCTACGGACCGGCGGAGCCGGATCCGTGCGGCCCCGCTTCTGCTTGGCTGCATTTCTGCTCCGCCTGCGTTTCTGTTTTACCTTTGCTTCCGCGCCGCCTGTGCTTCTGCATCGGCGGCGCTTCTGCGTTGGCTGCGCCATTCCATCGACACAGCCCTGCCCGGCTTAAGCAGTAAACGTCTGCCAGGCCTTGAACAGCATGTACGCGGCCAGCGCGAACAGCAGGCAGGCGAACACGCGCTTCAGAGTCTGCACCGGCAGGCGGTGCGCCATGCGCGCGCCCAGCGGCGCCGTCAGCACGCTGGTGCACACCAGCGCAATCAACGCCGGCCAGTAGATGTAGCCCAGCATGCCGGGACGCGATTCGCCCGAGTTCAACCCCGACACCACGTAACCCACGCTATTGGCCAGCGCGATGGGAAAGCCCAGCGCCGCCGAGGTCGACACCGCGTTGTGCAAGGCCACGTTGCACCAGACCATGAAGGGCACCGACAGGAAGCCGCCGCCCGCGCCCACCAGGCCTGACAGAAAGCCGATGCCCGCCCCCGCCGCGCTGGTGCCCACTACGCCCGGCATCTGGCGGCTGGGCTTGGGCTTCTTGTTCTGCAGCATGCTCCAGCCGGAATAGCCGACGAACAGCGCGAAGAACAGCGACAGCCACAGCGTGCTGAGCGCGGCGAACACCGCGCCGCCGGACAGCAGGCCACCGATGATGATGCCAGGCGCCATGGCCCAGACGATGTTCCATTTGATCGTGCCGCGCTGCTGGTGCGCCCGGACACTGGAAATGGAAGTGAACAGGATCGACGTCATCGACGTGGCGATGGCAGCGTGCACCACCAGATCGGCAGGCATGCCCTTCCACGCGAACAGCATCGTCAGGAAAGGCACCAGCAGCATGCCCCCGCCTATGCCCAGCAGGCCCGCGGCAAAACCCACCACGCCGCCCAGCACCAGCAGGCAAATCACCATCGTTACATCCACAACTGTCTCCTCTTTCTTCTTGGTAATGAACAAAGCCCCACGGGCCGCGCCCGAGGGGCTTTGATTGAAGTCTGCGCACGCCGCACGGCGGATGCCGGCGCAACGCCTACAGGATGATGCCGCCGCCCAGGCAAACCTCGCCATCGTAAAGCACGGCGGACTGTCCGGGGGTAACCGCCCACTGCGGCTCGGTAAAGCTGAGGCTGAAAGTACCGTCGGCAGCACCGTCCAATTTGCAGGCCGCATCGGCCTGCCGGTAACGCGTCTTGGCGCCGTACGCACCGGCGGCCGGCGCGTGGCCGGCGACCCAGCTGGCGTCCTGCGCCCGCAATTCGCCCGACAGCAGCCAGGGGTGGTCGTGTCCCTGCACCACGTAGAGCACATTGCGTTCCAGGTCCTTGCGCGCCACGTACCAGGCTTCGGCCGTGCCGTCCTCGCGCTGACGTCCCTTCACCCCGCCCACGCCCAGGCCCTTGCGCTGGCCCAGCGTGTAGAACGACAGCCCTTCGTGGCGGCCGACCTTCTGCCCTTCCGGCGTCATGATCGGACCCGGCTCGGTCGGCAGATAGCGATTCAGGAACTCCCGGAACGGCCGCTCGCCGATGAAGCAGATGCCGGTGGAATCCTTCTTGGCAGCGTTGTGCAGGCCGATCTCGTGGGCAATGCGCCGCACTTCGGTCTTGTGGATCTCGCCCAGCGGGAACAGGGTGCGCGACAACTGCGCCTGGTTCAGGCGATGCAGGAAGTAGCTCTGGTCCTTGGACGCGTCCAGCGCCTTGAGCAGCTGGAACTGCGTGCCGCCGCCCTCGGCCGGCACCTCGCGCACCCGAGCGTAATGGCCGGTGGCGATATGCTCGGCGCCCAGCGCCATGGCGTGGTCGAGAAAGGCCTTGAACTTGATCTCGGCGTTGCACAGCACGTCCGGATTGGGCGTGCGGCCCGCGGAGTACTCGCGCAGGAACTCCGCGAACACGCGGTCCTTGTATTCGGCGGCGAAATTGACGAACTCGAACTCGACGCCGACCAGGTCCGCGACGCTGGCGGCGTCCAGCAGATCCTGGCGGGTGGAACAGTATTCGGAATCGTCGTCGTCTTCCCAGTTCTTCATGAACAGGCCGACGACCTCGTAGCCTTGCTGCTTGAGCAGCCAGGCGGTGACCGAAGAATCGACCCCGCCGGACATGCCGACGACGACGCGGCCCTTCTTGGTGGATGTTTGACTCATGATGGATTTATTTTAAATCGGACAGGGCATCTTCCCGCGGCTGCGGCTCGGCCGCCCGTGACACTTCCATCAGCCAGGTGCGGAACGCCTGCAAGGTGGGCAGATTGGCTTTCTGCTCCGGGTAGCACAGGTAGTAGCCCATGCGCGCCCGGATCGGCAGCTGGATCGCGACGGCCAGTTTGCCGTCGCGCAGCTCGTCCTCGATCAGGCAGCGCGGAATCAGCGCCACGCCGAAGCCGGCCGCGGCCGCCTGCGACAGCAGCGCGTACTGGTCGAAGCGCGCGCCTTCCAGGCTGCGCCGGGTATCGCAGCCGGCCTGCTCGAACCAGTCGCGCCAGCCGTCCAGCGCCGAGGTGTGGTGCAGCAGCGGATAGGCCAGCAGGTCGGCCGGCGCCGCACAGCCGCCCGGAATCAGGCGCGGGCTGCAGACCGGCAGGATTTCGCGGCCGACGATGTAGTCCGCCCCGCTGCCCGGCCAGATGCCCTCGCCGAAACGCACGGCGGCGTCCAGCTCGGGCGTCGAAAAGTCATAGCCCTGCCGGTGAGGCAGGAATTCGACGTGGATGTCCGGCCGCAGGCGCATGAAGGCGGTCAGGCGCGGGATCAACCAACGCGCGCCGAAGGTCGGCATACAGGTCAGATTGAGCGTGCCGCCCTGCCCCTGGTGCGCGATCAGTTCCACGGTGGCGGCCTCGATCTGCCCCAGGCCGGCCTGGATCTTGGTCAGATAGCTGCGTCCCGCCTCGGTCAGGACCAGGCCTTGCCTGATCCGCAGGAATAGTTCGATGCCGACGAACTCCTCCAAATGTTTCACCTGCTTACTGACTGCGCCCTGCGTGACACACAACTCCTGGGCTGCGCGCGTGAAACTGCTATGTCTCGCAGCGACTTCAAACGCCTGGAGATCCGTAAGAGAAGGACAGAAACGCCGCATGGATGGGGTACGCAAATTGTTTCAGGCCGCGCAGTCGAAACAGCCCTGTTCCGGGCCGCCGCGAAAAGAGGCATGAAAAAAACTCATAGCTTACGGAGAAACTTTCGTTTGCGCAAACCCGACCGCCAGGAAAGAATCGTTGCGTTTGCGTCTGCCTTTGCGCATCCGCTTTCCAATTCATAGGGGAATCCATGCAACGCCGTAACGTAGTACTGGGCCTGTGTGTCGCCGCCGCGACCCTGGCCGCGCCGCTGACCTCGGGCATCGCGCACGCCGAAGACGCGTATCCGACCAAGCCCATCCGCCTGATCGTTCCGTTCCCGCCCGGAGGCACCACCGACATCGTCGGCCGCCTGTTCGCGGACAAGCTGGGCAAGGAACTGGGCCAGACCGTGGTGGTGGAAAACCGCGGCGGCGCCGGCGGCTCGATCGGCAGCGCCTTCGTCGCCAGCAGCGCGCCTGACGGCTACACGCTGGGCATCGCCACCGTCAGCACCCACGGCATCAACCCGGCCATCTACCCGAACCTGCCGTTCGATGGCGAGAAGGACTTCACGCCCATCTCGAACCTGGCCGCCGTGCCGAACATCATGACGATCAACCCGAAGGTTCCGGCCAAGAACATCGCCGACTTCATCAAGCTGGCCAAGAGCCAGCCGGGCAAGCTGACGTATGCATCGGCCGGCAACGGTTCGGTTTCGCACATGATGGGCGAACTGTTCAAGATGGCATCGGGCACCGATCTGATGCACGTGCCCTACCGTGGCGTGGGCCCGGCGTTGAACGACGCGCTGGCCGGCCAGGTCGACGTCATGTATGACAACCTGCCCTCCACTCTGCCGCACGTGCAATCCGGCCGCCTGATCGCCATGGCCGTTGCCTCGCCCAAGCGCGTGGCCAGCCTGCCTGACGTGCCCACGTTCGCCGAAGTCGGCTTGCCGGCCGTGAACGATGCGTCCTGGTTTGGCCTGGTTGCCCCGGCCAAGCTGCCGGAACCCATCCTGGCCAAGCTGAACGCCGCCGTGCAGAAGGTTAGCGCCGACGCCGACGTGAAGTCGCGCCTGGAAGCCCTGGGCGCCGAACCCGCCGCCAACAGCTCGGCCGACTTCGGCAAGCAGATCGCCGCTGAAATCGCCAAGAACAAGCGCATCGCCAAAGAAGCCAACGTGAAGATCGACTAAGCGATCTTCGGCCCGCGCCGCGCCATCACGGGCAGCGCGGGCCTTTCGAATCACGAACGCAACACCTCTATATGCGAATTACCCAACCCCTGTCTTACCGGCTCGACCTTCCGCAGCAATATCCGGATTCGGAAACCTCGGCCCCGCTTGTGCTGGATTCTCCGCACAGCGGCACCGCCTACCCTCCCGATTTCGCGGCCGCGGTGGACTTTGGCGCACTGCGCACTGCGGAAGACACCTGGGTTGACGATCTGTGGGGCGACGCCATGGAAATGGGCGTGCCGATGATTGCCGCCGGTTTTCCGCGCGCCTACATCGACGCCAACCGCGCGCCCGACGAGATCGACGAACTGCTGCTGGATGCCGCCTGGCCCGACGCCATCAACGCCTCGCCGAAGGTCAAGCTGGGCAAGGGCCTGATCTGGCGCATGCTGGATGACGGCACCCCGTTGTACGACCGCAAGCTGACGATCGAAGAAGTCCGCCACCGCATCGATGCCTGCTGGAAGCCCTATCACGCCGCGCTGGGCCAGGTGCTGGACGCCGCCCACAAGAAGTTCGGCAAGGTCTGGCACATCAACTGCCACTCGATGCCCAGCGTCGCCGGCGCCTTCGCCACCGACCGCCCCGGCCTGGTCCATCCCGACTTCGTGCTGGGCGATCGCGACGGCAGCACCAGCGACCCGGCCTTCCGCGAATTCATCGCGGCCTGGCTGCGCGAACGTGGCTACGACGTCACGGTGAATGATCCCTACAAGGGCGTCGAACTGGTGCGCGCCTTCGGCCGCCCCGAAGAGGGTCGCCACAGCCTGCAGATTGAAATCAACCGCAAGCTGTATATGGACGAAACCACGCTGCGTCCCACGGAAAACTATGGCCGCCTGAAGGCCGATCTGCGCGACCTCACCGCCGCGCTGATCAACTGGACTCGCGCGCAAACGGCCTGACGCCGGACGTTTGCACGCAGGTAACCGGCCAGCGGCGTGGTAAGACTGGCCGGAGCAAGTGGGTTGAAAGACCCGAGCCCCATGGTTCGCCATGGGGCTTTTTTTTGTCATTCCCGTGTATAACTACGGCGAACCTTCCAGGAGAGGCGTCGATGCACATCGGGATACCAAAAGAAACCCGAGACGGGGAAACCCGTGTCGCAGCAACACCAGAAACCGTCAAGAAGTACGTAGGCGGCAAACACACCGTTGTCGTGGAGCGTGGCGCAGGCACCGCCGCTCGCTATCTTGATGACGCCTATGAGGCAGCGGGCGCCACGCTCGGCTCCGCCCAGGATGCCTTGGGCGCCGAACTCGTTCTGAAGGTACGCGCCCCTTCCCCCGCCGAATTGCCGCAAATGAAACCGGGCGCCGTCGTCATCGGCATGCTTGATCCGTTCGACGCCGACGGCCTGGCGCAAATGGCCGCCGCGGGGCTGGTCGGATTCGCCCTTGAGGCCGCGCCCCGCATCACCCGCGCCCAAAGCCTTGACGTGCTGTCTTCGCAGGCCAACCTGGCGGGCTACAAGGCCGTGCTGCTGGCCGCGCATCACTACGGCCGCCTGATCCCGATGATGATGACCGCCGCCGGGACCCTGAAAGCCGCGCGCGCCGTGGTGCTGGGCACCGGCGTGGCCGGCTTGCAAGCCATCGCCACGGCCAAGCGCCTGGGTGCGGTGGTCGAGGCCTCCGACGTGCGCCCCGCCGCGCGCGAACAGGTGGAATCGCTGGGCGCCAAGTTCATCGACGTGCCGTTCGAAACCGATGAGGAACGCGAGATCGCCCAAGGCACGGGCGGCTATGCGCGCGCCATGCCGCCCGGCTGGATGGCGCGGCAGGCGGCGCTGGTGTCCGAGCGCTGCAAGCAGGCAGACCTCGTCATCACCACCGCCCTGATTCCCGGCCGCCCCGCCCCCACGCTGGTGTCCGCCGAAACCGTCGCGGCCATGAAGCCCGGCTCGGTGCTGGTCGACCTGGCGGTCGAACGCGGCGGCAATTGCCCCTTGTCCGAAAAAGGGCGGGTCGTGGAAAAGCATGGCGTGACGATTATCGGGCTGACCAACCTGCCCGGCCTGGTGGCCACGGATGCGTCAGCGCTGTACGCGCGGAACATCCAGGACTTCCTGAAGCTCATCATCAATGCGGACGGCGCGCTGGCAATCCAGCGCGACGATGAAATCGTGGCGGCCTGCCTGGTGTGCGAAGGCGGCAATGTGACGCGGAGGACCTGAACATGGAAGCGATCAACCCCACCCTGATGAACCTCATCATCTTCGTGCTGGCCATCTATGTCGGCTACCACGTCGTGTGGAACGTCACCCCCGCCCTGCACACGCCGCTGATGGCGGTCACCAACGCCATCTCGGCCATCATCATCGTGGGCGCCATGCTGGCGGCGGCCCTGACCGAAGGCGGACTGGCCCGCGGCATGGGCGTGTTCGCGGTGGCGCTTGCCGCGGTGAACGTGTTCGGCGGCTTCCTGGTCACGCGGCGCATGCTTGAGATGTTCAAGAAAAAGGATCGCAAGCCGGGCAAGGAGGAAGCGAAATGATCTCGCTCAACCTCGTCACCCTGCTCTACCTGGTTGCTTCGGTCTGCTTCATCCAGGCGCTCAAGGGTCTGTCGCATCCCACCACGTCGCGGCTGGGCAACGCCTTCGGCATGGCCGGCATGGCGATCGCCGTGCTGACCACGGCGGCGCTCATCGTCGGCCTGGCGCGTACAGGCACGGCCACGATCGGCCTGGGCTGGGTGCTGCTGGGCCTGCTGATCGGCGGATCCGTCGGCACGCTGATGGCCCGCCGCGTCGAAATGACGAAGATGCCGGAACTGGTGGCCTTCATGCACAGCATGATCGGCCTGGCGGCGGTGGCCATCGCCGTCGCGGTGGTGGCCGAGCCACACGCCTTCGGCATCGTCGCGGCCGGGGCGATGATCCCCACCGGCAACCGCTTCGAGCTGTTCATCGGCACCTTCGTAGGCGCCATCACGTTCTCGGGTTCGGTCATTGCCTTCGGCAAGTTGTCGGGCAAGTACAAGTTCCGGCTGTTCCAGGGCGCCCCGGTCGTGTTCCCCGGCCAGCACATGCTGAACCTGGCGCTGGCGCTCGTGATGCTGGGCTGCGGCGTGTGGTTCATGCTGACCCAGGACTGGACGCCTTTCGTCATCATGACGCTGGTCGCCTTCGTGCTGGGCGTGCTGATCATCATCCCGATCGGCGGCGCGGACATGCCGGTGGTGGTGTCCATGCTGAACAGCTACTCGGGCTGGGCGGCGGCCGGCATCGGCTTCTCGCTGAACAATCCGATGTTGATCATCGCCGGCTCGCTGGTGGGCTCTTCGGGCGCCATCCTGTCCTACATCATGTGCAAGGCGATGAACCGGTCGTTCTTCAACGTGATCCTGGGCGGCTTTGGCGGCCAGGCGGGCGGCGGCGCGGATGCCGGCGCGGGCCAGCAGCGCAGCGTCAAATCAGGCAGCGCGGACGACGCCGCCTTCTTGATGACCAACGCCGAAAGCGTGACCATCGTGCCGGGCTACGGCCTGGCGGTGGCACGCGCGCAGCACGCGCTGAAAGAACTGGCGACCAAACTCACCGAGCGCGGCGTGACGGTCAAATACGCCATCCATCCGGTTGCCGGGCGCATGCCCGGCCACATGAACGTGCTGCTGGCCGAAGCAGAAGTGCCCTACGACCAGGTCTTCGAAATGGAAGACATCAACAGCGAGTTCGCCCAGACCGACGTGGTGCTGGTGTTGGGTGCGAACGACGTGGTCAACCCGGCCGCCAAGAACGACCCCAAGTCGCCCATCGCCGGCATGCCCATCCTGGAAGCCTATAAGGCGCGCACCGTGATCGTGAACAAGCGCTCGATGGCCTCGGGCTATGCGGGCCTGGACAACGAGCTTTTCTACATGGATCGCACGATGATGGTGTTCGGCGACGCGAAGAAAGTGCTGGAAGACATGGTCAAGGCGGTGGAGTAGCCACCCGCCCACGAATGCCCCGTACCGGGCGTTCGTGGGCGCGCCCTGCCGCTATGCGGCAGCCGTCTTGCGCAATTGTTCGTCCACGACTTCCACCCAATGCCGAACCGGCGTGTCGGTGCCGCTTTGCAGGTGGCCGATGCAGCCGATATTGGCGGACAGGATCACATCCGGCCCGCCCGCCGCAATGGCGCCCAGCTTGCGGTCACGCAGTTCCAGCGCAATCTCCGGATTCAGCACCGAATAAGCGCCCGCCGACCCGCAACACAAGTGCTTGTCGGCGAACGGCAGCAATTCGAACCCTAGATCCACCAACAGCTGCTCCGACAACGGCCGCAGCCCTTGCCAGTGCTGCAAGGTGCAGGGCGGATGGAACGCGGCGCGCGTGCCGACGGGCAAGCGCGCGCGCAGTTGGTCGGCATGCGGCGCCACGATCTCGGCCACGTCCTTGACCAGCGCGACGATATCCGCGGCCTTTTGGGCGTATGCCGGATCATGCTTCAGGTGATGCGCGTATTCCTTCACCATCGCGCCGCACCCGGACGCGTTCATGACGATGGCCTCGACGCCGCCGTCCTGGACCAATGGCCACCAGGCGTCGACGTTGGCGCGCATCTGCGCCAACGCCGCGTCCTGCGCGTCCAGATGGAAGCTGACCGCCCCGCAGCAACCGGCGCCAGGCGCGATGCGCGCGCCAATGCCGACGGCGTCCAGCACGCGGATGGTGGCCGCGTCGATGGTGGGCATCATGGCGGGTTGCACGCAGCCCGCCAGCATCAGCACTTGTCGCGCATGACCCGCCACCGCGGGTAGCAAGCCCGCGTCGCGGCGTTCGGGCACCTTGCGCTTCAGGGCTTCCGGCAGGAAACCCCGCACGGCCTGCCCCACCCGCATCGCCGGTGCGAACATCGGCGACAGCATGGCGCGGCGCAGGAAATTGCGCTTGGCCTTTTCGGTCCAGGAACGCGGCACGCGCTCGTCCACGATCTTGCGGCCAATATCGATCAGATGGCCATATTCAACGCCGGACGGGCACGTGGTTTCGCAATTGCGGCAGGTCAGGCAGCGGTCCAGGTGCTGCTGCGTGGACTGCGTGGGCGCGGCGCCCTCCAGCACTTGCTTGATCAGGTAGATGCGCCCACGCGGGCTGTCCAGCTCGTCGCCCAATACCTGATAGGTCGGACAGGTGGCCGTGCAAAAGCCGCAGTGCACGCAACGCCGCAGGATAGCGTCGGCTTCTTTGCCCAGTTCGGTATCGCGCGCCCAGGATGCCAGGTTGGTTTGCATGATGCGCTATAGCTCCAGGACCAGGCGGCCGGGGTTGAACAGGCCGGCCGGATCAAGCTCTTGCTTGAGGCGGCGTGTAATCGACGCGATGCCGGGCGCCAGCGGATGGAACACGCCGTCCGCCGGCGGCTTGCCATGGCCTGCGCGAAACAGGGTGGCATGCCCGCCCAGCCGCGCCGCGGCCTCGCGCAGTTCGGTGGCGTCGCGCGCGCCGGACAACCAGCGTTGCCCGCCGCCCCATTCGATCAGTGTCGGCCCCATGCCCAACACGGCGGCCGTGGGCGGCAAGGCCAGTCGCCATAGCGGCTGACCAGGCGTGAAGAAGGCGTGCGTCTGCTCGCGCAGTGCGCGCCACCAGGCCACCGCGGCGCCGGGGTCCAGGGCGTCGCCGCCAATCACGTGGCGTGCGCTGGCAATGGCAGGCGGCGCCCCCGACAAGCGCACGTGCATCGCGCCCTCGCCGTGCTCGTCCGCGCCCGTCCAACTGGTGGCCGAGATCGGCAGCGGCTTGCCGCGCCATAGCGCGAAGCTGGTCAGCGCCTGGGCCTGGGTGGCGGGGCAGACCAGCGTCAGCTCTTCCATCGGCCGCGGCACAACCTTCATCGAGACCTCCAGCAGCGCGCCGAAAATGCCGTGCGAACCGGCCAGCAGGCGCGACACGTCGTACCCGGCCACGTTCTTCATGACTTCTCCGCCGAACGCCAGGATGCGCCCCTCCGAATCCAGCAGGCGCGTTCCCAGCACGAAGTCGCGCAAAGCGCCCGCGCTCATACGGCGCGGACCGGACAGGCCTGCGGCCACGCAGCCGCCCACCGTCGCCGAGGCGCCGAAATGCGGCGGTTCGAATGCCAGCATCTGACCGTTTTCGGCCAGCGCCGCCTCCAGCTCGGCCAGCGGCGTGCCCGCGCGAACGGTCACCACCAATTCGGACGGGTGGTAGCTGACGATGCCGCGATACGACGTCATGTCCAGCAAGCAGTGGCCGTCTTGCGGCGTTACCGGGCGGTAATTGCCGTAGAACGCCTTGCTGCCTCCGCCCATCACGAACAGCGGCTTGTGGCCGGCACGGGCCGTCATGACCTGGTCGCACAATTCCGACAGGACAAAATCCATAAGGAATGCGTCCTAGAAACGGGCGAGATCGGGGAAGCGCAGCTCACCCGCATGGACGTGCATCTTGCCGTATTCGGCGCAGCGGGCCAGCGTGGGAATGACTTTTTCAGGATTCAGCAGGCACGGGGGGTCGAACGCCCGCTTGACCGCCAGGAACGCGTCGAGTTCTTCGCGAGAGAATTGCACGCACATTTGATTTATTTTCTCCATACCCACACCGTGTTCTCCGGTCACGGTCCCTCCTACCTGCACGCACAGCTCGAGAATGGCGGCGCCGAACTTCTCTGCCCGTTCCACCTCGTCCGGCTTGTTCGAATCAAACAGGATCAGCGGATGCAGATTGCCATCGCCCGCGTGGAACACGTTGGCGCAGCGCAAGCCGAATTCATCTTCCATCTGTTCAATGGCGCCCAGCACGCGCGCCAGATGGCGGCGCGGAATCGTGCCGTCCATGCAGTAATAATCCGGCGACACGCGACCCGCGGCCGGGAATGCGTTCTTGCGGCCGGCCCAGAATTTCAGGCGCTCGGCCTCGGACGTGGACACCTGGCAACGCGTGGCGCCGGCGGCGCGGAATACCGCTTCCATCCGGGCGATCTCGTGCGCCACTTCCTCGGGCGTGCCGTCGGACTCGCACAGCAGGATCGCTTGCGCATCCATGTCGTAACCGGCGCGCACGAAGGGTTCGACCATGTGCGTGGCGCGGCGGTCCATCATTTCCAATCCTGCCGGGATCATGCCCGCGGCGATCACTTGCGTGACCGCGTTGCCGGCTGCCTCGACGCTGGAAAAACTGGCCATCACGACCTGCGCGCAAGCCGGCTTGGGAATCAGCTTGACCGTCACTTCGGTGACCACGCCCAGCATGCCTTCCGACCCGACGAAAACGGACAGCAGGTCCAGGCCCGGCGCGTCCGGCGCTTCGGAGCCCAGCTCGACAACGTCGCCGTCGATCGTGACCACGCGCACCCGCAGCACGTTGTGCACGGTCAGCCCGTACTTCAGGCAATGCACGCCGCCGGAATTCTCGGCGACGTTGCCGCCAATCGAACAGGCGATCTGGCTAGAGGGGTCGGGCGCGTAGTACAGCCCGTAAGGCGAAGCGGCCTCCGAGATGGCCAGGTTGCGCACGCCAGGCTGCACGATTGCCGTGGCGCTGGCCAGATCGATATGCTTGATGCGGTTGAACTTGGACAGGCCCAGCAGCACGCCCTGGCTGTGCGGCATGGCGCCGCCGGACAGGCCGGTGCCGGCGCCGCGCGCAACGATGGGGGCGTTCAAGCGCTTGCAGATGCGCATGACCGCCTGCACCTGCTCTTCGGTTTCGGGCAGTGCCACCACGGCGGGCAGCGCGCGATACAGCGACAAGCCGTCGCACTCGTAGGGACGCGTGTCTTCTTCGCGGAATAATACGCAGTGCGCGGGCAACGCGGCCGACAACGCCTCGATGAGCTGCTGCAACGAATAAGGCGCCTGCACTTGTGCCAGGCCGGTTTCGACCAGTGAATTCATGAGCGCAACAATAGCGCGACCAGTCCCTTAAAACAGGCCGGGATTTACCCGCATCCTGTCGACGATCCCTGCTACGCACACGTAACCAGCCGTAATTCCAGACGGCGATTGTCGTTGAAAAGCCGCAGGTTCAGCCCGAGAAATCCAGCAACGCCAGCTTTCTGGAAATGGCGGCGCACGTCTCGACCAACGGGCGGATATAACTGGCCGTCCGGTCGGCGCTCATGCGGAACGCGGGGATGCTCAAACTGACGCAGGCGACCGGCGCTTCCTGCTTGTCGGTGATGGCGCAACCAAAGCAGAAAATGTCCTTCTCGTTTTCCTCGCGGTCCTCCGCGTAGCCCTGCCGGCGTACCTGCTCCAGCTCTGCGCGCAAGGCTTGCGGCGTGCGCAACGTCGCGTCGGTGAACACCTTGAAATCCAGCCCCTGGATCAGCGCGTCGCGCTTGGGCACAGGCAGCTGCGCCAGATACGCCTTGCCGACCGAACTGGAGTACAGGGTCACGCGGCTGCCCAGCCGCGAATTCATGCGCACGGCCTTGGGACTTTCAAGCTTGTCGATATAAGTCATTTCGGACCGGTCGGGCACGGCCAGATGCACGGTCTCTTGCGTCAATGCCCTGAGGTCGAACAAGTGGTCTTTGCATAGCTGCCGGATGTCGGAGCTTTCCAGCGCGCGGCTGGCCAGGCTGACCAGCCGCGGCCCCAGCCCGAACGACTGCCCATTGCGCTTGGGCACCAGCAACTGTTCGGCGATCAGTGCCTCGACGATGCGGTAGATCGTCGGGCGCGGATAACCCAGCCTGGTGCTCAGCGCGTTCACCGTCCAGGCGGTGTCGTCACCCGACGCGATCGCGTCAAGCACGCGCATGAACTTGGAGAACGAGGCGGTGCCGGCGACGGGAGGCGCCGCCGATACCGCAGCCGACGAGGTCGGCGCGGCGTCAGGCCGGGCGGCGCGGGGAAGCTTCACGCGGGGGGCTTTCATGAACGGTTTCCGTGACGAAGAAAGCGCGCCGGCAAGCCGGCGCGCGGGTCAGGTTACCATGTAGCCGCCATCCACCGGCATCACCACGCCGGTCATGAAAGCCGACGCTGGCGAGCACAGGAACATGACCGCCTGCGCCACGTCATGCGGCGTTCCCCAGCGCTTGAGCGGCGTGCGCTCCAGAATGCGCGAGGCGCGTGCCGGGTCCTTCTGCAAGGCTTCCGTCAACGGCGTGGCGATCCACCCCGGCGCCACCGCGTTGACCCGGATATCCGCCTCGGCATAGGCGATAGCAAGCGACTTGGTCAATTGCGCCACCCCGCCCTTGCTGGCGCTATACGCCGGCACCAGGCCACCCCCGAAGAAGCTCAGCATCGACGCGGTGTTCACAATGCATCCCTTGGCGCGCGCCAGTTGCGGCCGCAGTGCTTCGCAAACGCGCATGGTGCCCGTCAGGTTGATGTCCAGCACACGCTCGAACACCGGCAGCTTGAATTCCTCTTGCCGGAAAATCACGCCCGCGCAGTTGACCAGGATGTCCACGTGCGCAAGCGTGGCGGCGAAGCGCGCAACTTCGTCGTCTTGCGTGACGTCCAGCGTGGCCACCTCCACGCCCGCGGGCGGCGCCTCTAGGGAGGGCAAGCCCACCGCGATCACGCGCGCGCCCAGACGCGCCAGCGCCTCGGCGACGCCTCGGCCCAAGCCTTGGGTGCCGCCCGTGACGACGGCGGTCTTGTTGTCGAACAGTCCTGCCTGAAAGCTCATGGCGGCGTCCTCAGCGGATGAACTGGTCGACATAATCCGAACCCAGTCCCACGCTTTCGTAGTGCTTGCGGCACATGTCCAGCTTGGTGAACACGTCTTCATAGCCCGTGTGCCGGCCTTCGCTGTCACAGTAGTACATGACGCCGTTGACCTGGAACATCGTGATCATTTCCTCCACGTCTTCCGGCACATACAGGGTATGCGTTTCACCTGGCGGTTCGAACACGTAGCTGCCTTCGCGAGCGACCCAGTCGTGTTCCAGATAACGCCAGGACCCTTTGATGACATAGCCGTGCACCGCCTGCGGATGGCGGTGGCAGCTCAGCACGCCGGACCTGCGCACGCGCAGCAGGTTCATCCAATACCCTTGCGACACGTTCAGGCAAAGCGGCCGGAACCAGACTTGCTCGGCTTGCGGCACCCAGACGCGTTCGTCATGCGGAACCGCTTGCGGCACGACGATGTCGGGCAGCGCTTCCTTGGGGTTGGGGTAACGGTAGGGGGTAGGCACTGCGTTTGTCTGGCTCATGGCTCACTTGATGCTCAGGGTTTTCAGAACTTGCGCGTAATCGGCGGTCTCGGCGGCCATTTTCTTTTCGAAGGCATCGCCATCGGCGTAGACGTAACCCAGGTTCTGGGCCTTGATCGCAGAGATCAGCTGCGGGTCCTGCGCCACTTTCTCGAACACTTCCTTCAACTTGGCCACGGTGGCAGGCGGCATGCCTTTCGGGCCGGCGATGCCACGCCAGGTGCCATACGCCACATCCAACCCCTTCTCCTTGGCCGTCGGCACATCGGGGAATTCCGGCACGCGCTTGTCGCTCATCAGCACCAGCAGGCGCAGCTTGCCGGCGCGCACGTACTCGGATGCCTCGGCGGGACTTGTCGCCACCGCATCCAGCTGGCCGCCCAGCAGGTTCAGCAGGGCCGGCCCGGAACCCGGAAACGGAATGTGCGTGAAGCGCGTATCCGACTTGACCTCGAAGGCGCTCAGCGCCACGTCGTAGATGGAGCCGGTACCCGAGGTGCCCACGTTCAGCGTGGCCGGCGATTTCCTGGCGGCCGCCATGAACTCCTCAAGGGTCTTGTAGGGCGAATTGGCCGGCACCACGATCGCGGCGGGGTCGGCGTTCAGTTGCACCAGCGGCGTGTAGTCCTTATAGGTGTGGTCGAACAGGCCCAGCAGCGGCAGAATCACGAACTCCGCCGTCACGACGGTCAACGTGTGGCCGTCGTTCTTGCTGTTCAGGACGTATTTCCAGCCCACCGCGCCACCGGCGCCGGCCTTGTTCAGCACCACCATCCCTTTGGGGAAGTACTGTGCCGACACCTTCGCGAACGTGCGCGCGACGGCGTCCGTGCCGCCCCCCGGCTGGAACGGCACCACCAGCGTGACCGGCTGGTTCGGATAGCTGTCCGCCTGCGCGTGCGCAGGCAGCGTCGCCGTCAGGCCAGCCACAAGCAGGCCGGCCACCATCAGACCTTGTCTCATCAACATCCTTGTCTCCTTGGTTCACGACGTGCCTTCTGCCGAGGCATCGTCTGTTTTCTTGGCTTTTCGCAGAGGCTATTTTTCAGATATCCACAATGTGGACATTTGTCTACGAAAAATAAGCGTAAAGGATTTACGGACGAGTGTCACTGGAAATCGATACGCGCTCCGACCGCGCGAGCCAAAAAAAAACCGACGGTCGATGCCGTCGGCTTTGGGGAAAGGCAAGCGCGGCAGTCGCCGCGCGGGGCTTACCAAGACACGATCTTGCCCGGGTTCAGGATGTTGTTCGGATCAAACGCATGCTTCAGGCTGCGCATCAGGTCCAGCGCGTCCTCGCCGTGTTCTTCGGCCATGAACTGCATCTTGTGCAGGCCCACGCCGTGTTCGCCCGTGCAGGTGCCATCCGCGGCGATCGCGCGGCGCACCAGATTGTGGTTGATCGTTTCGGACTCTTCCCATTCCTTCGGGCTATCGGCATCCAGCAGCATCAGCACGTGGAAATTGCCGTCGCCGACGTGGCCGACGATGGTGTACGGGAAGCTTGCGCGGTCCAGTTCCTCGACGGTATCGCGCACGCAATCCGCCAACCGCGAGATCGGCACGCAAACGTCGGTGGTGCTGGCGCGGCAGCCGGGCCGCAATTGCAGGCCGGCAAAGTAAGCGTTGTGGCGCGCGGTCCAGAGGCGGCTACGGTCTTCGGGGCGCTCGGCCCATTCGAAATCCATGCCGCCATGCTCGGCCGTGATCGCCTGCACGGTTTCGGCCTGCTCTTGCACGCCGGCAGGGCTGCCGTGGAACTCAAACACCAACAGCGGCGTTTCACGCAAGGTCAGCTTGCTGTACTGGTTGACCGAACGCACGCTGGCGGCATCCATGAACTCGACGCGCGCGATGGGCACGCCCATCTGGATGATCTCGATCACGCTCTGGACCGCATCGTCCAGCGTGGGGAAATTGCAGACCGCCGCGGACACCGCCTCGGGTTGCGGATAGAGGCGCACCGTCACTTCCGTGATGATGCCGAGCGTGCCTTCGCTGCCGATGAAGATACGCGTCAGGTCGTAGCCCGCCGACGATTTGCGCGCGCGGCCCGCGGTGCGGATGATGCGGCCATCGGCGGTCACCACCGTCAGCGACATGACGTTTTCGCGCATGGTGCCGTAGCGCACGGCATTGGTGCCCGAGGCGCGCGTGGCGGCCATGCCGCCCAGGCTGGCGTCGGCGCCCGGATCAATCGGGAAGAACAGGCCCGTGCTGCGGATCTCTTCGTTCAGCTGCTTGCGCAACACGCCTGCCTGCACCGTGGCCGTCAGGTCTTCGGCGTTGATCGCCAGCACCTTGTTCATTTGCGACAGGTCCAGGCTGATGCCGCCCTGGATCGCCAGCACGTGGCCTTCCAGCGAAGAGCCCGCGCCATAAGGTATCAGCGGAACATGATGCGTGTTGCACAGCTTGGCGATCTCGGCCACTTCTTCGGTGGTGTGCGCGAAGACGACGGCGTCGGGCAGCATGGGCGGATACGGCGACTCGTCGCGCCCGTGGTGTTCGCGCACGGCGGAGGACTCGGACAGGCGGTCGCCAAAGCGCGCGCGCAGGGCATCCAGACAGGCGGCCGGCACCGGGCGGCGCAACGTTTCAGCGTGCAGGGGAGCATTCATGATCAGCGTGTTCTCGGGGTTCGGTAACCGAATATTCTACGCCGCCGCGCGTGCTGCGCCGCACACCGCCCCAGGCAGGCG
>NZ_DATCUY010000201.1:0-5786 GCF_036567245.1 Achromobacter sp.
TCGCGCAGCGCGCGCGACAGGGCCAGGCGCAGCGCGCTCCAGTGGGCCTGGCCCAGGGCCATCAGGGCGTTCAGGCTGTCCGTGGAGCAGGCGGCGAGGGCTTCGGCGGCCAGGCCTTCGAAGGGCTGCTTGGCGGCCAGCGCGGCCAGGTCCAGGATCTGGTCGCCGATGGCCACGCCGGGGCGGAACGATTCGGTCGTGCCCTTGCGGCGGAAGGACGCGTAGGGCAGGTTCTGCACCGGGAAATCCGACTCGCCTGTGTTGGCGCTGGCGATCCAGCTCTTCAGGGACGGGTCGTGGGTTTCGTTGATGGTGGTGGTCATGGCTGCGTGTCTCTTTCAGTGTGGTTATGCGTTGGCCGGGCGCCAGGCGCCGGAAAATTCAAATGCCAAACGGCGATGAGCTTGCGCTCATCGCCGCGGGCGTGGAATGCAGGGGGGCTGCGCGTCACGCCTTGCTGGGGTCGAAATGCTTGGCGATGCCCTGCCAGCACCGGTAGTAGTCGCCCTGCAATTCTACCGAGGCCAGCGCCTGGTCCGTGGGGCGGATGACACGGCGCGTCTCGAACATGAACGCCATCGTGTCGCGGATGTAGTGGGCAGTGCTGGTGTCGGCGTGGGAGGCCTTTTCGAAGGTCTCGGCGTCGGGGCCGTGGCCGCTCATGCAGTTGTGCAGGCTGGCGCCGCCGGGCGCGAAGCCGTCGGCCTTGGCGTCGTAGACGCCCTGGATCAGGCCCATGAATTCGCTGGCGATGTTGCGGTGGAACCAGGGCGGACGGAAAGTGTTTTCCATGGCCAGGATGCGCGGCGGGAAGATCGCGAAGTCCATGTTGGCCGTTCCCGGGGTGTCGGACGGCGCGGTCAGGACCGTGAAGATCGAGGGGTCCGGATGGTCGTAGCTGATGGAGCCGACGGTGTTGAAGTTGCGCAGGTCGTACTTGTACGGCGCGTGCGTGCCGTGCCAGGCGACGACGTTCAGCGGCGAATGGCCGATGGACGCGCGCCAGAAGCCGCCCGTGAACTTGGCGATCAATTCGAAGTCGCCTTCGATGTCTTCATACCAGGCTACCGGGGTCTTGAAGTCGCGGGCGTTGGCCAGGCAGTTCGAGCCGATGGGACCCAGCTCGGGCAGGCGCATGGCGGCGCCGAAGTTTTCCAGCATGTAGCCGCGTGCGCTGCCGTCCAGCAGTTCCACGCGGAAGCGCACGCCGCGCGGGATGACGGCGATTTCCAGCGGCTCCAGGTCGATCAGGCCCAGTTCAGTGGCCAGGCGCAGGCGGCCTTCCTGGGGCACCAGCAGCAGCTCGCCGTCCGCGTTGTAGAAGTAGCGGCCTTGCATCGAGCGGTTGGCGGCATACATGTGTATGGCCACGCCGCCCAGTTCGTCGGGGCTGCCGTTGCCGCCCCAGGTCTTCACGCCTTCCAGGAAGTCGGTGGCGGCGGTGGGGATGGGCAGCGGGCTCCAGCGCAACTGGTTGGGCGTGACGGGGCCTTGGCCGAAGGCGCTTTGCCAGCCGGCGGCGCCGTCAAAGGCTTCGAACGGCTTGTGCTGCGCGCCCGGGCGGATGCGGTACAGCCAGGAGCGGCGGTTTTCGCTGCGCGGCGCGGTGAAGGCGGTGCCGGACAATTGCTCGGCGTACAGGCCATAGGGGCATTGCTGCGGCGAGTTGCGGCCCAGCGGCAGCGCGCCGGGCAGGGCTTCGGTGGCGCAATTGTTGCCGAAGCCGGTCTGGTATTGCAGTTCCATGGAATCCTCCTGAGCGGCGGCGCGGTGCTTGGCCACGCGGCCTGGTGCGGGTGGCCTGTCCGGAAGGTTTCCGGGGACCGATACGCCATTGTCGGAAAAAATCCCCGCTACGGCTATGGGAATGCAAAAATAGAGACTATAAATTTTGTGAATAGTAGGGGGCGCATGGCCGAGTTGCGCGACGTCGATCTGAATCTGCTGCTGCTGTTCCAGCATCTGCTGGAGGACCGCAATCTGTCTGCCGTGGCACGGCGCATGGACCTGTCGCAACCCGCCGTCAGCAATGCCCTGCGGCGCCTGCGGGAAGCGTTCGGCGACGACCTGTTTGTGCGCACGGCGCAGGGCATGCTGCCCACGCCGCGCGCGCAGCGCCTGGCGGGCCCGGTCAGCGAAGCGCTGACCATGTTGTCGCAGGCCCTGAAAGACCAGGACGCCTTCGACGCCGCCACCAGCACGCGGCGCTTCCGGGTGGCGATGACGGACGTGGGCGAAATTCACTTCATGCCCCGCCTGATGGAGGTCTGCGTGCAGGTGGCGCCGCTGGTGCGCATCGATTCCGTGCGGGTGCAGGGACCGGATCTGCCGCGGGAAATGGAGGCGGGACGCGTGGATCTGGCGATCGGCGCGTTCGATGAAATGGGGGCGGGCACGCTGCAGCGCATGCTGTTCCGCCAGGGCTATGCGACCCTCTTCCGGCAGGCGCATCCAACCGCGCACGCCGGCATGAGCCTCAAGGCTTTCCGGGCCGAGCGCCACCTTATCGTGTCGCGCGCGGCGCCCTACGGGCAGGTGAATCAGTCCATGGAGCGCGCCGGGGTGGACCTGGCGGAGCACTTCAGCGTGCCGCATTTTTCGGCCGTGCCGTACATCGTCAGCGCGACCGACCTGCTGGCGACCGTGCCCGAGAAACTCGCCGCCAGCGCCGCGCCGCCGTTCGGCCTGCGTTTCATGACGCCGCCGATAAGGGTGCCGGCGCTGCAGACGAACATGTACTGGCAGCGCCGGGTGGATCGGGACAGCGGCAACCAGTGGTTGCGCGCGCTGATCGTGAATACGTTCGCGGTGGGGGCGTGAACGGATTTACGGCGCCACGGACGCGCGCGCCTGGCGCAAGGCCTCGCGCAGCACGTCCATGTCGCCCAGGTGGTTGGCCAGCAGCAGGATCAGCGCTGCGTTGAGTTCCTGGCTTTGTTCGTTGGTGAGGTCGCGATGGGTCTCGATCAGCGCTTCGTAGAAGTCGTCAGGCGAACCCAGGTTGGTTTCGGTAATCAGCATGATGGAGAGATCTCGAAGTTCAGGCGCGGCCCGTGGCGCGGCCGACTGCGGCAGCGACGGCGGTGGCGTTGAATGCGCGCCAGCGGCCGCAGACGTGCTGGTCGGGACGGATCAGGTAGGCGGTGCCGGCCTGCGCGTCATAGCGCTTGCCCAGGCAGCCCTCGCGGTCCGCCACGACCGCCAATTCCTCGGGTAGCGCGGAGAGGTCGCATTGCGGGCTGGCGACCAGCACGGCCTTGACCGGCACGGGCGCCATGCGCAGGGCTTGCAAGGCGAGCAGCGTGTCGCGGTCGGGCAGGGCGTCACCGCAGAACAGGGCCAGCACGAATGCGCCATTCAGTTGGGCCAGCCACCAGTCCTGCGCGCCTTGAGCGTCCACCGGCGCATCCAGCGCCACCGCGCCAGGCACCATGCGGCCGGCGAAGGCGTCGACGTCCGGGGTGTTCAGGGGCGAGCCGGCGTAAGTGGCGGGCAGCGACAGGCGGCCGCTGTTGACCAGCGAGCGCGCGAAGGGATGGGTCTTGGCCAGGTTCAGCACCGCGTTGCGGAAGCTGCGGCTGATGTCGCTCTTGGGCGTGATGAAGTCGGTGGCGCGCGACGAATTCAGGATGTTCTCGTCGGCGGCGTATTCGCGTTCGATGGCGTAGCTGTCGATGAGCGCCTCGGGCGCCTGGCCGGCCAGCACCAGCTTCAGTTTCCAGGCCAGGTTCTCCGCGTCCTGCACGCCGCTGTTGGCGCCGCGGGCGCCGAACGGCGACACGCGGTGCGCGGAGTCGCCCGCGAAGACCACGCGGCCATGGCGGAACTTGTCCATGCGTTCGCAGGCGAAGGTATAGACGCTGACCCATTCCAGTTCGAAGCGCGCGTCGGGGCCGAGCAGGGCGCGGATGCGCGGCAGCACGTTCTCGGGCTTGACGGCTTCGACCGGGTCGGCGTTCCAGCCCAGCTGGAAGTCGATGCGCCAGACGTTGTCGGGCTGGCGGTGCAGCAGCACGGATTGGTTGGGATGGAAGGGCGGGTCGAACCAGAACCAGCGCTCGGTGGGGAAGTCCGCCTGCATCTTGACGTCGGCGATCAGGAAGCGGTCGCGGAAGATGCGGCCATGGCTTTCCTGGCCGATCAGCTTGCGCACCGGCGAACGCGCGCCGTCGCAGGCGATGAGCCAGTCGGCGTGCAGCGTGTATGCGCCGTCGGGGGTCTCCACGTTCAGGACCACGCCGTCATCGCGCTGCTCCACGCCGGCGACCTTGTTCTTCCAGCGCAGATCGATATTGGGTTCCTGGCGCGCCTGTTCGTACAGATAGCCTTCGGCGTAGTACTGCTGCAGGTTGATGAAGGCCGGGCGGCGATGGCCGGGCTCAGGCAGGAGGTCGAAACGCCACACTTCCTGCTCGCGGAAGAAGACCTTGCCCACATTCCATGAGACGCCCTTGTCTATCATGCGCTGGCCCACGCCCAGGCGGTCCCAGATTTCCAGCGTGCGCTTGGAAAAACAGATGGCGCGGGAGCCGGTGGACAGGCGGAAGTCGTCGTCCAGCACCACTACGCGCACGCCCTGGCGGGCAAGATCGAGCGCGGTGGTCAGGCCGACCGGGCCGGCTCCCACCACCACGACCTGATGGCGCGCAAGCTCGCTGGCGGCCTGGTCGGCGTGCTTTTCATAGGCGAATTCCATCGCCTGAAAGTCGATGTCTCCCACGGTTGTCTCCTGTGTGGGTCATATTGTTTTTATGTCACGAAGCCGCGCGCTGCCTTGCGGCGCGCGATTCCGGTTGCAGCGGGGAAGGGCCGCCGCCGGCGGCCCCTCGGGATCAGCCTTCCAGCTGCGCCCACATCTCCAGGTCGCGCTTGTCGGTCCAGATGCGCGGGTGGGTGTGGCCGGTGGCCTCGTCATAGGCGCGCGACACGTCGAACGGCATGCAGTGGTCGAAGATCACCCAGTCGCTGTAGCGCGGCTTCATGAAGTCGTAGACCTCGCGGTAGATGGTCTTCAGGTCCTTGCCTTCGGCTACGCCGCGGTTCACTGCGCCGTACAGGTCGGTCAGGAAGGCGCGCGTGCCGGCCAGGCCCTGGCGGACCTCGGTGGCGCTCTTCAGCGCCGGGCCGCGGCCCGGGACCATCTTTTCGGCTTCAAAGGTCGACAGCGCGTCCAGCGTGCTGGGCCAGTCGCGGAAGTAGGCGTCGCCGCAATAGGGGGTGGACTGGTATTCCACCAGGTCGCCGGCGAACAGGATCTTCTGCTCGGGCAGCCAGGCGATGGTGTCGCCCTTGGTGTGGCCGCGGCCCACCTGCAGCAGCTTGACTTCGAGGTTGCCCAGGTTGACGGTCATCTCGCCCTTGAACGTCATCGTCGGCCAGACCAGGCCCGGCGGAATCGATTCGGCGTTGCGGAACAGGCGGGGGAAGCGGCCGATTTCGCTGGCCTTGTCCTGCTCGCCGCGCTCGGCGATCAGGTCGTAGGTGTCGCGGCTGGCCAGGATTTCCTGGGCGTCGTAGGCCGACGCGCCGAACACGCGCACGGCGTGGTAGTGCGACAGCAGGATGTACTTGATGGGCTTGTCCGTGACTTCGCGGATGCGGCGGATCACGTCTTGCGCCATGACCGGGGTAGCTTGGGTATCGACCACCATGACGGCCTCGTCGCCGATGATCACGCCCGTGTTGGGGTCGCCTTCGGCCGTGTAGGCATAGGCGTTGTCGGACAGTTTTTCGAACGAGACGACCTTGTCGTCCAGGTCGGCGTGCGAGGCGAATTGCTTGCTCAT
>NZ_DATCUY010000202.1:0-11077 GCF_036567245.1 Achromobacter sp.
GTGCGCGAAGGCAAGCACGGCGTGCGCTCCACCAAGCAGGCCATCGCGATCGGACTGTCCAAGGCGCGCCGCGCCGGTGTAGCGTTGCCGACTCCCAAGAAGGCCAGCGCAGCCACGAAACGCAAGGCCAAGCAGGACAGCGACGCGGCCAGCGATGGGCATGTCAAATCAGCCAAGCGCGCCAAGGCCACCACCACCGCGCTGAAGAAGGAAAGCGCCAAACCCGTGTCACGCACCGCGCTGTCGCGGCAGGCCAGCGCATCAGCTTCCAAGCGCAGCGCGGCAGCCCGTTCTGCCGCGGCCAAGAAGGCGGCAGCCACCAAGGGTGCCGCCGGACGTTCCGCAGCCGCCAAGAAAGCGGCCCGCACGCGCGCGGCGAACCAGCGGGCCAGCCACGCGCATTGAGGCGGATATGAGGCCTTCCGGGAGGCCGGGCTAGCCGGCCTCGAACGCCTTGAAGCGCTCGTGCAGGAACTCGCGCAGGCGCTTGACCGCCGGCGACAGCAGCATGCGGTGCACGCACAGCAGATACAGCGGCGAGGGTTCGCTGGTGTAGTCGGCCAGGACCTCGATAAGCCGCCCCGCCCGCAAGTCGGTCAGCACGTCATAACGCGACTTGTAGGCCATGCCATGGCCGGCCAGCGCCCAGCGGCGCACCAGTTCGCCGTCGTCGCCCACGCGGTCGCCCTTGACCGGTATGGTGAGCGCGGCGCCCTCGTGCCTGAAGGCCCAGCGGTCGTGCAGGGTTTCGCCCAGCACGAAGGACAGGCAGTTGTGGCGGCGCAGGTCATCGGGCACTTGCGGCACGCCATGCCGCGCAAGGTAGGCGGGCGAGGCGCAGACCACGCGGCGGTTGTGCTCGGACAGCGGCAGGGCCACCAGCCCGGAGTCGTTCGGCGTGCCATAGCGCACCGCCAGATCGACCGGCTGCCGGTACAGGTCGGCCAGGCGGTCGCTGATGCGCACCTGGAAGTTGACGCGCGGATGCCGGTCCTGGAACTCGTCCAGCCATGGCAGCAGCACATGGCGGCCCAGGTCGGACGGGATGGACAAGGACAGGGTGCCGGAGATATCCGTCTTGTTGCGCGCCACGGCGTTCCTGCCCGCCTCCAGCGCCGACAGCGCCGAGCGGGCATGCTCCAGATAGCGTTCGCCGTCGCTGGTCAGCCTGAGGCTGCGCGTCGAACGCACGAACAAGCGCGCGTCCAGGGCCTGCTCCAGGCGCTTGAGCGCCGCGCTGGCGACGGCGGGCGTCAGATCCAGTTCGCGCGCGGCGGCGGAAAAGCTGCCCTGGTCCGCCGCCGCCATGAATATCCTCAGATCCTCGAACCGCACCATCTCCGGCCTCATTTTCAAAAAATTATTGAAACTGAGTGCGATGCTAGCCGCTTTTTCCCCGCTCTGGACTAGGTAATCATGACTGCATTCCCCGACAAGCAAGGAGTCACCCCATGAAAATCGAACTGAACGGCAAGAAGGCCCTGGTCACCGGATCGTCCGGCGGCATCGGCCTGGCCATCGCCGCGGGCCTGGCCGAGGCCGGCGCCGAAGTCGTGCTGCACGGTCGCAGCGCCGACAAGCTGGCGCAGGCCGCAGCCTCGCTCGCCAGGCAGTTTCCCGCCGCCCGCGTGAGCACCGTGCAGGCCGACCTCGCTACCGCCGACGGCGCGGCCTCGATCTCGGCCGCCCATCCCGACGTGGACATCCTGGTCAACAACGCCGGCTACTTCGCGCCCAAATCCTTCACCGAAATCACGGACGACGACTGGCAATACATGCTGGACACCAACGTCATGAGCGGCGTGCGCCTGTCGCGCTACTACCTGCCGCGCATGCTGGCCGCCGGCTGGGGCCGCATGGTGTTCATCTCCAGCGAATCCGGCGTGCAGATCCCTGCGGAAATGATCCACTACGGCGTCAGCAAGACCGCCTTGCTGGGCGTGTCACGCGGCCTGGCCGAATTGACCGCCGGCACCGGCGTCACCGTCAACGCCGTGTTGCCCGGCCCCACCCGTTCGGAAGGCGTGTCCGACTTCTTCGCCGAAATGGCCAAGGAGCAAGGCGTGACCCAGGACCAGATGGAACGCGACTTCATCGCCCAGCACCGCCCCACGTCGCTGCTGCGGCGCCTGGCCACGGTGGAAGAAGTGGCCAACATGGTCGTCTACACCTGCTCGACGCAAGCCGCGGCCACCAATGGCGCCGCGCTGCGCGTGGACGGCGGCGTGGTGCGCTCCATCATCTGATCACGGCCTGCACCCATGAAAGCCATCGCCTACTTCAAGAACCTGCCCGCCGACCACCCCGAGGCGCTGCAGGACATCACCCTCGCCGACCCCGTGCCCGGCGAGCGCGACCTGCTGGTCGAAGTCCGCGCCATTTCGGTCAACCCGGTGGACGTTAAGATCCGCGCCAAGCGCAAGCCCCAGGACGGCCAGCCCGAGGTCATAGGCTGGGACGCCGCCGGCATCGTGCGCGCGGTCGGCGCCAAGACCAGCCTGTTCAAGCCCGGCGACCGCGTCTGGTATGCGGGCGCGCTGAACCGCGCCGGCGCCAACAGCGAGCTGCATGCGGTCGACGAGCGCATCGTCGGCCGCATGCCCGCCAGCCTGGACTTTGCCCAGGCCGCGGCGCTGCCGCTCACCACCATCACCGCCTGGGAGTTGCTGTTCGACCGGCTGCGCGTGCTGGATAACGGCGCCCCCAGCCAGGGCAGCCTGCTGGTCATCGGGGCCGCAGGCGGCGTGGGCTCCATCCTGGTGCAACTGGCGCGCCAGTTGACCGGCCTGACGGTGATCGGCACCGCCTCGCGACCAGAAACACAGGCCTGGGTACGCGAGCTGGGCGCGCATCACGTCATCGACCACAGCCAGCCGCTGACCGCCGGACTCAAGCGCATCGGCTTCGAGCACGTCAGCCACATCGCTGGCCTGACCCAGACCGACCAGCACTTCGCGCAGATGGCCGAAGCGATCGCGCCGCAAGGCAAGATCGCCTTGATCGACGACCCCGCCGCGATCGACGTCCGCCTGCTCAAATCCAAGTCGGCGTCGCTGCATTGGGAGTTCATGTTCGCGCGTCCGCTGCACGGCACGCCCGACATGATCGCGCAGCACGAATTGCTGAATCAGGCCGCCCGTCTGATCGACGAGGGTACGCTGCGCACGACGCTGGGCGCGCACTACGGCAAGATCAACGCCGAGAACCTGCGCCGCGCCCATGCCTTCATCGAAAGCGGCAAGGCACAGGGCAAGATCGTGTTGGAAGGGTTCTAACGCAATGCGCCCGGCCTCGCCGCCACGGGCGGCGGGGCATCTCGCAATTGCAAGCAGAAAGCAGTACAAACTCGACTGCGCGCAAACGCATGCGCAACGCCCTCGGGAGTCTCTTCTGCTCGACCACATTCTCAATCAGACGCTTGAACCCCTGCTCTGGGGCATGGTGGCCTTTACCCTGCTGATGCTGAGGCTGGCGCCCCTGCAAGGGTGGAAGGCCGTCATCGTCGCCGGCATCACGGCGGGGCTGGTCTTCGACACCATCCAGTTCCGCGTGGGGCCCCCACGCCTGTGGGATGCGCTGGTGCTGGGCTCGGTGCTGGCCGCCCTGCTGGCGGCTGCCGTGCTGGAACTGCTGTTCCTGCTGCTGCGCCGCTCGCGCCCCGAGCGGGCCTGAGACGGCGGGCCAGCCTGCGGTCCCGACCGCAGGCGCCTCGCGCGCACGCAGTCAGGCGCGCCCTTCCCGCTTGGCGCGGGCGTGAGGATCATTGATCTCGGCCTCCAGCTCGGCGATCAGCCATTCCAACCAGCCGTTTTCACTGCGCGCGTAAACCACCGCGGCGGGCGTCTTGCCGCTGCGCCAGCCCGGCTGATGCGCATCCATCCACGCGCCCAGGCTCTTGTGCGGCGCCAGCAAGCCCGACAGCCAGGACCACAGGTAATCAGGCACGTTGCGGCGGAATCCTTGCGCGCAGGCGTAGAGGGTGGGCTCAAGCGGCAGGTTGCCGGCGCGCGCCAGCCTTGCCTGCACGCGGCGCAGGGTCTCGGCCGCGGCCTGCAATTGTTCGGTGCTGAGCTTTTTCATTAGAGGACTCCTGATCTTGGTTTGCCCGGATTATCGCCGCAGGCAGCGGCGCTTTCCAAGCGCCGCTTGCAGCCATCAGGAACGCGCCGGCCGCGGCGGCTCCAGGCCCAGCAACGCGGTCGCGCTGAAGCGCGCGCCCGGTTCCAGCACCCGCATGCCGGTGCGCGCCTCGCCGCCCGCCGCCAGGTTGAACGCATCCGCCACATTGGTGACCGGCTCCACGCACAGGAACTCCGAGCCGGCCGCCGTGTACACCACCAGGTGCGCAAAGGCCGGATCGGCATGCAGCGACAGCTGATGCCCATCGGGCCAATGCAGGGTGGCCCGCCCTTCCCACTGCGACAGATAGGTATCGCAGCCGCTGGCCGAGCGCCGCAGTTCGCGCACATGAACGGCCTTGCTGCCAGCCGGTAGCCCCGCCGCGTCCGCCGGCCACTCGCGGCGCGCATGCAGCGTGACGCGCTCTGCCGTGAAATAGGGATGCAGCCCCAGGCCGCAGGGCATGGGCGTGTCGCCGAGATTGACGATGGCCAGCGCCACGCTCAGGCCGCGCGCGTCCAGCTGATAGCGCTGCACACACTCGAAAGGCCAGGGCCAGCCCAGCACGCCGGCGGGCTGCGCCAGCACCAGGTCGACACTGTCCGCGCTCAGGCTGCGCACGCTCCACGCCTGATAGAGGCCGGCGCCATGGATCGCATTCGGCCGGCCGGGCACGGATTGCAACGCGTGCCTGGCGCCGTTGAAGGTGAACACGCCGTCGCGGATGCGGTTGGAGTATGGCGCCAGCGGGTATGAGCCCGCCCGCGGCCAGCGGCCGGCGGGCCACTGCGTGTCGGTCAGCGGCACGATCCAGTCGTGCGCGCCGGTGGACAACCGGGTCAGGCGACCGCCGCCGCCTGGCGCGAATTCGGCCTGGTGCGTGCCGCTGGCGATGGTGATGCGCTCGCTGGCATCGAGCGTGGCCGGGACGGATAAAGCCTGCATATAGAAGATACTCCGGCGGCGAAAACAGGGCCGCGCGCTGCGATTGTGCCGTCCCCGGACTGGCGGGCGCAAGCGACTGCCGGACGCCTCATCCCGCCCCGGCTTCGACGCCGCACAGCGCCAGCAGCCGACTCAACGCAGGATTCCGGTTGGTCTCCAGCCAGGCGATGCCATGCTGCAGCTTGGGCGTGTCCGACGGCAACGGGCGGAACACCACGCCCTCCATGTTGAGGGACTCGATGTCCCGCGGAATGATGGCCACGCCGGTGCCGGCGGCGACCAGGCACAGCAGGGTCTGGGACGCCTCCGTTTCCCGCACCACGCGCGGCAGGAAGCCCGCCTCCAGGCAGATGGCGTCCAGGGCGCCGCGCAGGTGAAAGCCCTTGCCCGCGGGATAGGCGATGAATGGCTCTTGCGCAAGATCCGCGACGCCCAGCCCGGCCTTGGCCGCCAGCGGATGCGCGTCGGCCAGCGCGACGGAGAACTCGCTGAGCATGAACCCGTGCGACACGATGTGTTTGCCCTCCAGGGGCAGAAAACACAGCGCTGCATCCAGCGTGCCGTCCAGCAGCTTCAGACGCAGTTCGCCAGTCGGCAGCGGACCCTGGATGTCCAGCGCGATATCGCTGTAAAGACGCCGGCAATCGCGCACCAATCCCGGCAGGCGCACATGGCTGGCGCGTCCGGTATAGCCCAGCCGCAGACTGCCGGTCTCGCCCCGGCCGGCCTTGCGGCAGGCCTCCACGGCGCCGTCCAACTGCCGGAACATGGGCTGGATGCTGTCCAGGAACACGCGGCCCGCCACCGTCAGCGCCACCTTGCGCGTGCTGCGGTCGAACAGCTTCACGCCCAGCTCGTCTTCCAGTTCGCGGATGCGCTGGCTCAAAGGCGGTTGGGCGATATGCAAGCGCAGGGCGGCGCGGGTGAAGTTCAGTTCCGTGGCGAGGACCATGAAGCTATGCAAGTGGCGCAGTTCCATGTCGGGTATCGGTTATTGATATTCCATGAATATAAATGATGTGCCGATAATAAATTGGACGACTCAATCCCCAAGCCCTAACCTGCCACGCATCCAATAACGACACAGCGTGGAGACAAGCATGGCTGATCTTTCGGGGCGGGTGGCCCTGGTAACCGGTTCGACCAGCGGCATCGGCCTGGCCGTGGCGCGGCGCCTGGCGCGCTCCGGCGCGACGCTGGTGCTCAATGGCCTGGCCGACGCTGCCGCAGCCGATGCGCTTTGCGCCGAGTTCCGCGACACCTATGGCGTGCCGGTCCGCTTCCAGCCCTGCGACCTGCGCAAGCCGACCGAGATCGAAGCCATGATGGCTGAACTGAACCAGGTCTATGGCGCGCTGGATATCCTGGTCAACAACGCCGGCATCCAGCATGTGAGCCAGATCGAGGCCTTTCCGGTCGACAAGTGGGACGACATGATCGCGGTCAATCTGTCGGCCAGCTTCCACACCATACGCACCGCGCTGCCGGCCATGCGCGCGCGCAACTGGGGCCGCATCGTCAACATGGCGTCCATCAGCGGCCTGCGCGGCCGCGCCGGCAAGACCGGCTACAACGCCACCAAGCACGGCCTGATCGGCCTGACCAAATCCGTGGCGCTGGAAACCGCGCAGACCGCCATCACCTGCAACGCCATCTGCCCCGGCTGGGTGCACACGCCGCTGGTGCAAAAGCAGATCGATGCGCTGGCCGAACGCGAAGGCCTGGACAACGCCGCGGCCACCAACAAATTGCTGGGACTGCGCCAGCCTTCAGGCAAGTTCGTCACCCTGGAACAAATCGCCGGCCTGTGCGAATTCTTCTGCTCGCCCGACGCCGACGAAGTCCGCGGCGTGGCCTGGGCCATGGATGGCGGCACGACCGCAGCCTGAAGCCGCAGCGGCAGCCTCTATTTTGAACGCGCAGGCCGCGCGGCGACACCGATAACACCCGCAAGGAGTACAAGATGCTGGACCACACCCACGCGCCCGCCGCCAAGAGCTGGGTCGACGGAGCCGACGGCCATCCGGATTTCCCGCTGCAGAATCTGCCGATGGGCGTGTTCCGCCACGCTGGCGGCACGCCACGAATCGGCGTCGCCATCGGCGAGCAGGTGCTGGATGTCCGGGCCGCCGTGGAACTGGGCTTGCTGGACGGGCTGGAGCCGATCGCGCGCCAAGCGCTATCGACGCACAGGCTCAACGACTGGATGGCTTTGCCCGCCGCCGCCCGCAAGGCCGTGCGGCACGCCCTGTTCGCGCTGCTGGACGCCACCCACCCAGCCAGCGCGCGGCACGCGGCGCAGGCCGCGCGCCTGCTGCATCCGCAGGACCAATGCGAGTTGCTGCTGCCGGCGGACGTAGGCGACTACACCGATTTCTATGCTGGCATCCATCACGCCAGCCACGTAGGCAAGCTGTTCCGGCCCAACAACCCGCTGATGCCTAACTACAAGCACGTGCCCATCGCCTATCACGGCCGTGCCTCCTCCATCTGCGCCTCCGGCACGCCCGTGCGGCGGCCGCGTGGCCAGGTGAGGACGGCGACCGGCGTCGACGTCCCGGCCTACCGGCCATCCGCGCAATTGGACTTCGAACTGGAATTGGCGATCTGGATCGGCCCCGGCAACGCGCTCGGCGAGCCCGTGCCGCTGGAGCAGGCCGCCGGCCACGTGGCGGGCTATGGCTTGCTGAACGACTGGTCCGCCCGCGACATCCAGGCTTGGGAATACCAGCCGCTAGGCCCCTTCCAGGGCAAGAATTTCGCCTCCACGATTTCGCCCTGGGTGGTGACTGCCGAAGCGCTGGCCCCGTTCCGCAGCGCCGCGATGGCGCGCGGCGACGGCGATCCTGAACTGCTGCCTTATCTGCGCAACGCCAACGACGCCGCCACAGGCGGACTGTCCATCGCACTGCAAGCGTGGCTGTCCACGCCGCTGATGCGCGAACGCGCGCAGGCGCCGCAACGGCTGGCGGCATCCGATGCGCGCCATCTGTATTGGACCCCGGCGCAGATGGTGGCGCAGCACACGCTGGGCGGCTGCAACCTGCGCCCGGGCGACCTGCTGGGCTCGGGCACCATCTCCACGCCCGACGACGGCGGCCACGGCAGCCTGCTCGAACTGACCCACGGCGGCACACAGCCCATCACCCTGCCCTCGGGCGAAACCCGGCTGTTCCTGGAGGCCGGAGACGAAGTCACCCTGACGGCCCATTGCAGCCGCGAGGGTTTCCAGCGCATCGGCTTCGGTGCTAGCCGCGCACGCATCATCGATTGACGTTCAATACCAGGCATCCCGCTAGACCTGGAGCCGGCCGGCGAGCCGGCGGCACACAAAGGAGGAATGACATGAAGAAGATCTTGGCAGCAGGCATGATGGTCCTGGCAAGCGCAAGCAGCGCCCCCGCGCTGGCGCAGGACTTCCCCAACCACCCGATCCGCCTGATCATCCCCTACTCCGCCGGCGGCGTCACCGACGTGGTCGGCCGCGCCCTGGCCGAGCAGTCCGGCAAGCGCCTTGGCCAGACCGTGGTGGTCGAAAACAAGACCGGCGCCAACGGCACGCTGGGCGCCACCCAGATGCTCAACACCGCGCCCGACGGCTATACCGTCACCATGGTGCCCATCGGCATCTTCCGCATGCCGCACATCACCGGCACGCGCTACGACCCGATCAAGGACCTGACCTACATCTCGATGATCGCCGGCTACAACTACTACGTCGCGGTCGCCGCGGACTCGCCCTGGAAGACGCTGGGCGACCTGGTCGCCTACGCCAAGTCCAAGCCCGACACGATTTCGTACGGCACGCCGGGCGCCTACAGCAGCCAGCACATCGCCATGGTGCAGCTGGGCGAAGCCGCCCAGGCCAAATGGACCCACGTCCCTTACAAGGGCGACGCCGACGCGTTGACCGCCATGTTGGGCGGCCATATCCAGGTGCTGGTCGGCGCCAGCACCATCCTGCCCTACGTGGCCTCCGGCAAGGTCCGCATCCTGGCGTCGCTGGGCGACAAGCGCTCGCCCGACCTGCCGGACGTCCCCACCCTGAGGGAAGCCGGCTATCCCGTGGTGCACACCTCGCCCTTCGGCATCGCCGGCCCCAAGGGCATGGACCCGGCCGTCATCACCAAGCTCGACGGCGCCTTCCGCGACACCCTCAAGGACGAAGCCTTCCTGGCCCTGCTGCGCCAGTCCGGCGTATCGCCGCAATACATGGATACCGCGACCTACACCAAGGCCGCCCAGGCCAGCGCGGAGACGGAGCGTGAGGTCATCAAGAAGTTGGGGAACATCATGAACAAATGAGGTACAGGCAAGATCCGCGTGCGTCGGATCCAACGTCCCTGCAATTGTAATAAGACGTAAAACTCCAAGTACCCAAGAAACGCCCCGGCAATGGGGCGTTTTCCGTTGGGCCGGATTCCGGCGCACGCGGGATGTGGAATGCACGCCACACCCCCCACTTTCCATGTCGGCGACCTGCTGGCATCATGCGGCGCGTAGGGCACCTGTCAAGCATCTGAACAAGGAAGAAAAAGTGCGATTCAGTTTTCTCAAGGCCCTGCTAGTCTGCCTGTGCGGCGCCGTGCTGAGCGCCTGCACCACCTGGGACGTGGCGATGCTGCGCCACAAGGGCAAGCCAGTCAACGACATCGTGACCGAGTGGGGCGTCCCCGATCGCGTGTACGCCAGTGAAGACCTGCCGATCGGGCAATTGGTCTACATGTGGCAGACCTCCGGCGAAGTCTCGTGGGACGAGGCCGTCGGCAGCTTCTACGTTCCCCCACCGGGCGGCGTCAGCTACGGCTTCGGCAACAACACGGGCACCATCTACCAGCGCCGCACCGGCGTCGCCAGCTGCTACACCATGCTCCACGTCGACGAGAAGGGCATCGTCGTCGGCGGCGACCTCGTCAACAACGGCACGACCTGCAAAATGTGGTGATGGCGGCGCCAGGCGGATCGCCCATGCGCCTCGCCAGCCGGCCTCCCATCGGACAACCCGCAAGAGAATTCCTGATGACGAACATGAAAGCCACCCTCATCCCCTTGCTCGCCCTGGCTCTGCTGTCCGGCCCGGCCTTCGGCGCCGAGAAAAAGCCCACGGAGGGCGACATCTCCCGGGCCATTGCCTATACGGACGTGATGCGCGCCTACGCCTACAGCAAGCAAGCCGCCGAGTTCAAGGCGCGCTTCGACAAGATCGGCCCGGGCGCCGACGGCCTGGAAGCCATGACCAATGCAGCCAACCTCATGAGCCTGGCAAACCAGGCCATGCGCGCGGCCTGCGCGCGCGAACCGCATTATGTGGAAAAAGGCATCGAGGCCTTTCGCTGCAGCAAGATCAAGTAGCCGGTCCTGAAAAAGCCGTTTGAGCCTTCGTCGCGAAACTGACGGCGCTTGCGGTCGCCCTCTTTCGCGCGGGCCGGCAACAAAGCCGCCCAGGCCAACGCCGGCAAAGGGTTCGAGGTCATCAAGAAATTGGGGAAAATCATGAACCCGTGAGGTCCGGACAAAACCAGCATCCGTCCCTCCCCGCAGCGGTTCACGCGCCCGATACAATCACGGGCATGAATTCCGCAACGCAAAACACCGCCGCCGACGCCCACCCGGGCCACACCCCCATGATGCAGCAGTACCTCCGCCTCAAGGCGGAGGCCGGCCCCTTGCTGCTGTTCTACCGCATGGGGGACTTCTATGAAATGTTCTACGAAGACGCGGAGCGCGGCGCGCGTCTGCTCAACCTGACGCTGACCAAGCGCGGCTCGTCCAACGGCACGCCGATTCCGATGGCCGGGCTGCCGGTGCATGCCATGGAGCAATACCTGGCGCGGCTGGTCGCCATGGGCGAGTCCATCGCCATCTGCGAGCAGATCGGCGACCCGGCGACTTCCAAGGGGCCGGTCGAGCGCCGCATCGTGCGCATCGTCACGCCCGGCACGCTGACGGACGATGCGCTGCTGCCGGCCAAGGCGGACCGCGCGCTGGCCGCCGTGTTCGTCAGCGGCAACGC
>NZ_DATCUY010000203.1:0-25923 GCF_036567245.1 Achromobacter sp.
GGCCTGCCGGCGGACCGGTATCGGGCCGAAGCCTTCCACCCGGCGGCCGACGGCACGGCTGGCGTCCCGCCGCAGCGTGAAGCGCATCCCTGGGAGCGCATCAGCCCGCGCTATACGCTGGCAGGCATCCTGGACGCGCGCCGGCGTTCGATGCAGGCGGTGGCAGAAATCGCCGCGCTGATGCGGCCCGGCATGACCACGCGCGAGGCCATCGCCGTGGCGGACGACCACCTGCGCCGGATGGGCGCGTCCAATAACTGGCATCCGACCTATGTGCGCTTCGGCCCGGACACGCAATCGCCGCCCGTCCAGCGCACCGACTACGACCGCAAGCTGCAGGAGCACGACATCTTCGTGCTGGACATCGGGCCGGTCTGGGACGGCCACGAGGGCGACTACGGCGACACCTTCGTGCTGGGCACGGATGCCGACCGCCAGCGCTGCGCCGAAGCCGCGCGCGAGGTGTTTCGCCGTACTCGCCTGGCATGGCTGGAGGGCCTGACAGGCGCCGCCCTGTACGACCGCGCCGCCGAATATGCGCGCGAGCAGGGATGCGAGCTGGTACGGGAGATCCCCGGACACCGGGTATCGGACTTCCCGCACGCGCTGTATGGCAAGCATCTGCTGGCGCAGGCGGATTTCGTGCCTGCCGACGGGATCTGGGTGCTGGAAATCCAGGTACGCGATGCGCAGCGACCGATGGGCGCGTTCTACGAGGATGTGCTGCTGCGTTAGCGCGGCATCGGCGGCGCGTCCTACCCCCGCTGACTCAACGCCCGGCTGATCCGGTGCTTAGCCACCGTAGTCTTCGGCACATGGAACGGGAACCAGCTGCGCACGTCCTCATCCAGCCCGATGCCGTGCATGTAGTTGTAGATGGCCTTTTTCAATGCCTTACCGAGCGCGTCGTGGTCCACGCCCGTGGGATCATGGAAGCCGACGTCGTTCTTGGCGAAAGTGACCGGCGGCAAGGGCCGCAGCGTCACCCCATATTCCTCGGGGTTCTTGCCCACCGGCGAATGCACCGTACAGGCGAAGCGGTGGAAAAAGCCGCTCTGGATGCAGCCGTTGTCGAACAACTGCCGCACGTACTCCAGCGCGTCCACGGTGTCTTGCACGGTCTGCGTGGGAAAGCCGTACATCAGGTAGGCATGCACCAGGATGCCGGCGTCCGTGAAGGCGCGCGTGACCCGCGCAACCTGCTCCACCGACACGCCTTTCTTCATCAGGTTCAGCAGGCGGTCCGACGCGACCTCCAGGCCGCCCGAGACGGCGATGCAGCCGCTGTCGGCCAGCAGTTCGCAGAGTTCGGGGCTGAAAGTCTTTTCGAAGCGGATGTTGCCCCACCAGGAAATGCCGGTGTTGCGGGCGATCAGTTCGGTCGCCAGCGCCTTGAGCGACTTGGGCGGCGCGGCTTCATCGACAAAATGGAAGCCGGTCTGTCCGGTTTCGCGCACGATGGCCTCGATGCGGTCCGCCAGTACCTCGGCGGATGCGCCTTCGTAGCGGCCGATGTAGTCCAGGCTGACGTCGCAGAAGCTGCACTTCTTCCAATAACAGCCGTGCGCCACGGTCAGCTTGTTCCAGCGCCCGTCGCTCCATAGCCGGTTCATGGGATTCAGCATGTCCAGCAGCGACAGGTAGCGATCCAGCGGCAGGCCGTCCCAGGTGGGCGTGCCCACTTCGGCGAAGGCGATGTCGGGCTCGACCATGTTCACGTAGCGCACCGCGCCACTATCGGCTTCGCGCAGGAAAGTGCGCACCAGGCGCTGGCGAGAACGCTTGCCCTGCACGTGCTCCAGCAGCGACAGCAAGGGGCGCTCGCCCGCGTCCAGCGTGACGTAGTCGAAGTAGTCGAAGACCCGCGGGTCCTTCAGTTCGCGCAGCTCGGTGTTGACGAAGCCGCCGCCCAGCACGGTGATGATGGAGGGATCGTGCGCCTTGATGGTTTGAGCGATGCGGAAGGCGGCGTAAACGGCGCCCGGGAACGGCACGGACAGCAGCACCATGGTGGGCGTGTGACGGGCCAGCGCCTCCGCGGTCAGGCTGCGCAGCATGTCGTCCACCAGTGTCGGCGGGGCCGCCAGCGCCTGGGCCAAGGGGTCGAACGTGGGTTGGCTGCCCGCCAGCGATTCGGCGTAGCGCACGAATTCGAAGCGCGAGTCGATGCCGTCCCGCAGCACATCCGCCAAGTCGTTCAGGTACAGGGTGGCCAGGTGCTTGGCCCGGTCGTGCAGGCCCAAGGCGCCGAACGCCCAGCCCAGCGGATCGCCGCCATCTTCATCCAGGTACACCTCCAGCGAACTGAAGCGCGGCCCTTCCGGCAGGAAATTGCGGCCGACGATGCGGTGCGCCAGCGTGGGATCGCGGCCCTGCAGGAAGGCGATCGTGGGTTCTATGGTCGCCAGGTAGCGCGCCTGCTGCGCCACGAAGGCCTGAACCGCGGGCGTGTGCTTCTGGGCGGGCAGTTGGGCGATGCGTTCCGCCACGGCGCGCAGGCCGTCGGCCGACAGCAGGCGCAGCACCAGGGCGAGCGCCAGGTCTTCCTGGAACGAGGTCACGCCGCGCGACCGCAGAAAGCCGGTCAGGTAGGCGGTGGACGGATAAGGGGTATTGAGCTGCGTCATCGGCGGGATGACCGACAGCACGCGTAAAGGCAAAGAGGACATGAAGCACGGCACAACTGCCGTCGAAGCGGGGATCGGAGCCATTATAGGCAGCGCGGCGGGCTAAGGCCCCGCCGACGGGGCAATGACCGCCGATTGCGCCGCGCGGCGCGGGGATCACAGATCGCCCAGCACTCCCGGATCGAATTTCCAGCGATGGCCAGGATCGACGCTACACACCGCCGTCGTCTTCTTGTGATGCTTCGGGCCGATTTCCCTGAGCTTCAATTCGCCATCGCATACGGGACACTGGCCGCCGATCTCCGTGTAGAAGACCTCGCCGGCGCGATTCGCCTCCAGATTGCACATCCTGAGAAATCGCGAGTAGCGCCTGCGCTTCAGGTCGTCGCCGGCGTTCAGGATCACAAGGCTCAGGAAAATCAGGATGAACCACCAGGCCGACATCCCCCAGGCGTAGGCGCCAAGGGCGCTGATCGCCAAGCCTGCGACGCCACCCGCCAATATCCAGGCCGTCTTGACAGGCTTGCCGCGCAGCCGCAGGGGGATGATTTGGTAGCGCTGGAATGCGCCGGCCCAGCCGTCGCCACGGCCCGCAGCCGCTGGCGGACTAGTAGCGGCCGGCAGCCCCGGCTCGGCCGGCAAGCTGCCCGCGTCCGATGCGAAGATGTTCTTGCTGGACATGTTACCCAGCACTCTTGCGCATTCGTCGCATACGTTGTTCTTGCCCTTGTGGGCGGCTCCGCATCTAGAGCAATGCACGCAATCCCCTTGGAGTGGAAACTTTGATCTGGCGCCATTATTACCATTATTCTTAGGCTCCCGCCGCAACCGCATCCCGCCTGGCGTCATTCCATGCGCAACCGATCAGATCCATTCGCCCCGCCCCCGAAGCAACGGACCGTCCGCCTCAATTCCCTGCTCTGGATCATGGAGCCACTGGAACGCGATGCAGGCTATATGCGCCGCAAGATGTTCGGCTGCGATGCGGCCTATCTGGACGGCCTGCTGTACCTGGTGGCGGCCGACCGCGACGATCCCTGGAGCGGCCTGCTGGTGTGCACCTCGCAGGAACGCCAGGCGGCGCTGTTGACGGAGTTCCCGGCCCTGCGGCCGCACCCGGTGTTGGGGAAATGGCTGTACCTGCCGCAGACCGACGAGGACTTCGAGACGATTGCGGCGCGGATGGCGCGGCTGGCGCTGGCGCGGGATCCGCGCATGGGCGTGGCGCCCAGGCCACGGTCGCGGCGCAAGGCCTGACGCGCGCGGAAGCCGGACGCCGTCAGCAGCTCACCGGACCCGCAGCCGCCAAGGCCAACTCCACCCGGTTACCGCCCAGCGCCTTGGCCTGATACAAGGCCCGGTCTGCCGCGGCCAGCGCATCGGCCAAGGGCGGAACCTTGTCCTCGAACTGCGCCAGTCCCACGCTGACCGTGGCCGGGATGCCGGGGCAGTCGTCCCGCCTGGACACCGTACCGGCAAAGTGCTGCGCCACGGCCGCGCCCAACACGGTGGCGCGGCGCGCGTCCTGGCCGGACAGCAGCGCGGCGAATTCTTCGCCGCCGATGCGGGCAAGCAGCACATCGGCGCCCAGCACGCAGCGGGCGGACTCCGCGAAGAACTTCAGCACCTGGTCGCCTGCCTGGTGGCCATGCCGGTCGTTGATCGCCTTGAACTGGTCCAGGTCGAACGCCAGGACCGCAACAGGCCCGCGCCCTGCTCCGCCCTCGATGAGACGCGCGCCCTGTTCGAAGAACCACCTGCGGTTGCCCAGGCGGGTCAGGTAGTCGGTCTGCGATTCCCGAAGCAGTTGGCCATGCGTCTCTTCGCGTATCAGCTTGAGCAGCGTCATCGGCAGCACGATCGAATACAGCACGCCTTCGTACATGGTGAGGGTGCTGGCGGTCAGGTGTATCGCCGGGCCATGCTCGGCCACCCACCACGGCAGGATAAAGGCGCGGGCGGTGTAGACCAGCGCGTGGATGCTGGCCACCGCGGCCGCGATGCGCAGCGGTATCAGCGACCTGAGGGAGTGGCAGCGAAACAGTTCCCAGGCCGTCATGGCGCTGACCAGCGCGATGGGAAATGCGCTGACGTACTTCCAGACCATGTCCTCTCGCCGGTCGCCGGCCGCCAGCCAGACAAGCGCCATGACGATCAACAGCCCGAGGGAAGCGCCGCGGTAGCGCCTGCCGCTCAGCGAAGCCGCGCCGTTCATGATCAGCAGATAGCCGCTGAGGACGACGAGGTTGGCGACCGCCGAACCGAGTGGGCTGGGCAATCGGGCGCGAAACAGCGCGACGGTACAGCCCAGCGCAAGCGTGGCGAAGCCCGCCGCCAGGATGCGCAATGATCCGCTGCGGCTGGGATGGGTCCGATGCTCCCAGAACGTCAGGCCTGCACTGGCGAGCAGCGTTCCGATGATGATGAAGTAAAGAGTGAGGAGATCGACGTACATCTTGAATGCTTGGATAGCGCGCCGCCGCATCGCGGGGCCAGCAGGAATTCTACGTGGGAAATATGTCGTTGAAACATAGCGTAACCCCTTGCGCGTAGCGGTTTCTTTGCATGTGGCATAAGGGCGACGCCACTGTCTCGCATGAAGAAACAATCGTCATCAGTGGCAAATTCGCCACTCATCTACAATCCGGGACGGTGCCGGTTGCCAACCGCAATCGGGCAGTAGCTCACAGGTAGTAATGACGCGCGCGAAGACACCCGCTTCCAAGAAGAGAAGCCCCCCCAGCAGATCCAAGGCCCGCGCCGGTTCCCGATCCGGCGGCCGTTTCCCCCGATTCCTGAAGGCCCTGCTGTTCTCGTCCCTGGCGAGTTTCGGCGCCACCACCTACATGCTGAATCCGCAATGGCGGATTCCGGCGCCGGTGCAAGACGTCATCACGCGCCTGGGCTGGCCGCAGCAACGCGAGCATGCGACGCCCGCGGCGGTACCGACCGCAGCGCGGACAGGCGCGCCGGTTCAAACAATGTTTGCCGAATGCCGGCAGTTCTTTCCGCATTCGCGTCCGCCCGAGGTGCCGGGCGGCCAGAAGCTGCGGGAGGTGTGCTTTTCGGCCTTTGCCATCCTCCACGACGGACAGACCAGGACGCCGGTGTTCGTGGCGGAACGCCTGAACCGCCAGATGCTGACCCAGGCCCAGGGGCAGCGCCGGACCGATAAGTTCTACGCCGAGGCACGCCTGCCGCGCGCCGAACGGGCCGAACTGGACGACTACCGCGGCTCCGGCTATTCCCGCGGCCACATGGCGCCGGCCGGCGACATGTCCAGCCCCGAGGCCATGGCGCAGAGCTTCTCGCTGGCCAATATGGTGCCGCAAGACCAGACGCACAACGGCGGCGCCTGGAGCAGCATCGAGCAGGACACCCGCAAGTATGTGATGCGCGCCGCAGGCGACGTGTACGTCTTCACGGGGCCGGTCTATGCCGACAAGCCCAAGACGATCGGATCCGGCGTCGCCGTGCCCACCTATATCTACAAGGTCGTGTACGACGCCACGACGGGGCGCTCGTGGGTGCATTGGCAGGCGAACGCCGCCAGCACCAAGGCGGGACCGCCGATCAGTTATGAGGAATTCGTGAAACGCACGGGGATCCGGGTGCTGCCTGCCGGGGGATGATACTCAGGCCGGCAGCAGGCTCAGGTCTTCAACTGACAGATCTGTATCAGTGGGCTCGCGAAGTCCGAGCAAGGCTCATGCCGATCTCATCCCCGCCGCGCCGCCTCGATGGTCGCGATATCGATCTTGCTCATCGTCATCATGGCGTCGAAGGCGCGCTTGGCGACGGCGGCGTCGGGGTCCGAGATCGCTTCTATCAGCATGCGCGGCGTGATCTGCCAGGACAGGCCCCACTTGTCCCGGCACCAGCCGCAATCGCTGGGCTGGCCGCCGTTGCCGATGATGGCGTCCCACAAGCGATCGGTCTCGGCTTGGTCCTCGGTGGCAATCTGGAATGAAAAAGCCTCGCTGTGCTTGAAGGCGGGGCCGCCGTTCAAGCCCACGCAAGGGATGCCCGCCACGGTGAACTCCACCGTCAGCACGTCGCCTTGCTTGCCAGAGGGATAGTCGCCGGGCGCGCGCAGGATCTTGCCCACGGCGCTGTCGGGAAAGATCTTGGCATAGAACTGCGCAGCTTCCAGCGCGTCCCGGTCGTACCACAGGCAAATGGTGTTTTTGCTAGCCATGTTCATCCTCCTGCCGATAGTCCTGCAAGCGTAGCGGCTGCGCGGGACTTCGACGCATGCGGCGAGAGGCCAGGATCGGCCTCTCGCATTCGGCGCTTACGGCGTCACGATGTTGAACCAGAACGGGAAGTCATCCAGCGCCCCGAAGACTTCGGCGAGCTTGGTCTGATCTCCCGTAACCTTGACATCCCCCTTGGCCATCGCGTCCTTCAGCGTGGTCTGCTTCAGCATGATGTTGTTGAGCGTATCGCGGGTCAGCGACACGCTGGCGCTGGGTTCCTTGGCCTGCTTGCCTGCGGAATGGTTCAGCACGCTGTTGGCCATCTCCAGCATGTACTGCTGCTTCGTATCGGTGAAATCCACGTTCAGCACCACATGCTTGCCCTCGGTCTTTTCACGGTTCAGGCGCACCGCGAAGTAGTCGAACAGCATGTCCAGCGTCATGGCCCGCACGGTGTCCGGGCTGGCCGTGTCCGGCACCGGCAGTTTCTGCACGCCTTCGCGCAGTTCCTTGGCGCCGGTCAGGTAGAAGTTGCGCCACGGACCGCTTTCAGCCTGATAACCCAGCTGCTCCAGCGCATCGGCCTGCAGATTGCGCGCCTCCTGATTCTTCGGATCCGCGAACACCGCGTAGTTGACGACCTCGGCGACCCAGCGGTAGTCCCCTTTCGCGTAGTACTCGCGCGCCTTCTTCACCACCGCGTCCACGCCGCCCATCATGTCGACGTAGCGCTTGGCTCCCTCTTCAATGGGCAGGGTGTGCAGCGTGGCGGGATTGCCGTTGAACCAGCCCAGGTAAAGCACATAGGTCGCGCGGACGTTGTGGTTGACGGACCCGTAGTAGCCCCGGTTCGAAAACTTGGTGGCGATGGATTTGGGCAGCTTGACCTGTTCGGCGATCTCTTCCTTGTTGTAGCCCATGTTGGCCAGGCGCAAGGTCTCGTCGTTGATGTAGCGGTACATGTCGCGTTGCAGACTCAGCTGTTCGCGCACGTCCTTGTTGTTCCAGACCGGCCAGTGATGCATGGCGTACATCACTTCCACGTCGTCGCCCCACAGGTTCAGAGCCTCGTTCAGATACTTCGACCAGGCCAGCGGATCGCGGATCTTGGCGCCGCGCAGGGAATAGGTGTTGTGCAGCGTGTGGGTGGAGTCCTCGGCCGTGTTGAGCGCCTTCTTCTCCCGGATGTAGTAGAGCATCTCGGCCGGCGCTTCACTACCGGGCGCGTACAGGAATTCGTAGGTCAGGCCGTCGATGGTGCGCTTTTCGCCGGTCTTCTCGATGATGTCGGTGGGCGGGATCAGGGTGACCGTACCGGCCGAGGTCGTGGTGCCCAGGCCCGCGCCCACCTGACCGGTCGCGCTAGGCGGCAACAGGTTGCCGTACATGTAGCTGGCGCGGCGGCTCATGGCGGTGCCAGCCATCACGTTTTCGGCCACGGCGTGCTCCAGGAATCCCAGCGGGGCGTAGATCTTGACCTTGCCCGCCTTCACGTCGGCCTCGTCCACCACGCCACGCACGCCGCCGTAGTGATCCACATGGCTGTGGGTGTAGATCACGGCCACGACAGGCTTCCTGGGGCGATGCTGATAGTAGAGATCCAGCGCGGCCTTGGCCGTTTCGGTGGAGATCAATGGATCCATGATCGTCAGGCCTTCCTTGCCTTCGACGATGGTCATGTTCGACAGGTCCAGGTTGCGCACCTGGTAAATGCCGTCGGTCACTTGGAACAGGCCGGAGATGTTGATCAGCTGCGCTTGCCGCCAGAGGCTGGGATTGACGGTGTCGGGCGCATCGGAACCTTCCTTGATGAAGCCGTACTTGTCCGAATCCCATACCGGATTGCCCTCGGCGCCTTTGATCATGCCCGCAGGCAGCGGCGCGACAAAGCCCTTGTGCGCCAATTCGAAGGCTGTCTTGTCCGCGAACGGCAGTTCCTTCAACAGGGCTGCGTTCGCTTCCTTGGTGGGCGCTTCAGCGGGTTTGGGCGCTTCGGCCGACCAGGCCGGCGCCGCAAGCGCGATGGCCAGCGCCGTCAATGCGGCGGGCGCCGAAGCGCGGCGCCTGGGTGCCCGGTCCTGTTGGATATGGAAGCGAGTCGCGCGGTGAAGCAGCTGCATAGTCACTTTCTCCAGACGGGTAGAGGACAAACCGCCCGAAGTGGCGGTCCGGCAAGCAACGGAGTCAGGCGAATGCAAAAGACCAGATCACGCGTGCAAAAAGGGGCAAGGCGTGACGGCCGAAGCGGCGGCAGTAACAGGAATGACAGGCGTGAACGGCATCACGCGGCGCTGTGTTGGCTATAACGAACAAAGCCTACACATTTTTTCCCCTAAATCAATCGTGGATTGCAATTAATCACGTTTCGCATTGCGGGCTGCGTCCGCGCCATTTATCTTTGTCAAACTAGACGCGGTCGATACACCCCTACGCATGGAATACTGCATGGAGTCTCGATGAGCCCCCGGTCAAACCCCTCAGGCAGGCGCAAGCTCGGATTGCATGCGGTTCTGGTCGCGCTGGCCGTACTCAGCGTTGCCGTCGGTTTTTCCACCGCCATGTACTCCAGCTACCAGGTGCAGAAGGCGCAGATCGTCAGGAATGCCTTGGCCGCCAACCACGCGCGCGCCGAGAAGCTGGCCGAGGTCATCGACGTCTACGTTGCCGCGTTGCACCGCCAGGCTCGCAATGCCGCAAGCCAGCTCCCCGCGTCCATGGACAAACCGCAAGCGTTGCAGAATGAATTGCAGCGCCTGGCCGGCCAGATCGACTCGCTGCACGCGGTCATGCTGGCCGACACTGCCGGCCGCATCGTTGCCCGCTCCCCCAGCGGCCAGCTTGCCGATGCGAAGATCCTGCGTCTTGCCGATCTGGGTGTAGGCCCCTCCGGCCCAAGCGCCTGGGTGACGACGCTACCCAGCACGCAGGCCGCGGTACTTACCGTGGCCGAACCCGTGGCAGACCCGGCCGGCGCGCCACAGGCCTATCTGGCCATCGTCATCAAGCTGGACGCCGGCAGCGGCATGGACCGGATCATCGGCGAGCGCGACGATATCGCCGGCATGTCCGTGTTCCTGGTCGGCGGCAACGGCGACGTGCTGTACCGCAAGCAGGCAGGCGCCGGGACATTCGATCTGGCCAGCCTCGAACCCGCCCGACGGGACGGCGCCGCCCTGCTCCCGAACGCGAAAGGCGGCGCGGTGCTGACCGGCTACGCGCCCTTGGCCCAAGGCAATTGGGCCGTGGTGGCGCAACGCTCCCTGGATCAGGTGCTGTCGCCGCTGCGCGAATTGCTCGGCGACGCGTTGCGTTCCGCCATCCCGGCCATCGCGTTGACGCTGCTGCTGGTGTGCGGGCTGGCCTATGCCATTGCATCGCCGCTATCGCGTTTGACGCGCGCCATGACCGCGGGGAAATCCGCAGGCGTGGACCTCGGGCGGCTCAACGCCTGGTACGCCGAGGCCGACACCCTGCGCGACGCCGTGCAGCTGACGCTGGACCAGCACCAGGACGAAGTCGGCCGCCTGAACACCCAGGCGCTGACGGATCCGATGACCGGGCTGCTGAACCGCCGGGCCATGACCGAGGTGCTGAACGCCTACGCTGCCGACGGCACGCCCGTCGCGGTCATCGCCATGGACCTGGACCACTTCAAACGCATCAACGATGCCTTCGGCCATCTGACGGGCGACAAGGTGCTGATTGCGCTGGCCGAGGTGATCCGCGCCGGCCTGCGCGACCAGGATCGGGCTTTCAGGGTGGGCGGGGAAGAATTCATTGCGCTATTGCCGACCAGCGCGGCCTCCCAGGCGGGAGAAGTCGCCGAGCGCCTCCGCGCGGCAGTGGCCCGGCGGCTCATGCCAGATGGCGTGGGCCGCGTAACGGTATCCATCGGCATCGCGCTCTGGCCGCAAGACGGCGAATCGGCTGCCGCAGTCATACAGCGGGCGGACGAAGCCCTGTACGAGTCCAAGCAGACGGGCCGCAACCGCGTCACGCTGTGGCGCGACAAAGCTCAAGCCGAGCCACCGTCCCTGGCCCGCCGCCGTTAAGCGCATCCATGCCCGCCAGCACCATTCATTCCGGAGATGACATGTCCCTGCTCCTCAGCAGGGCGAAGCGACGTACGGGTTGGCTGCTTGCCCTGCTGGCCTGCGGCGCCGCACAGCAAGCCTCGGCGCAACAAGGCCTGCGCCTGAGCCAGGACGATCTGCAGAAGCGCGCCAACGGCGTGCTCGCCATCATGTCGTTCTCCATCGTGCCGGACATCACGACCAGTTCCCTGAACATAGGCGGGGGCAGCGGGTCGGTCTCCGGGTCTACCGAATTCGCGATGACGCAGCTGGGCGGCGGCGACACCATATCCAAATCGGTCCCGATCTACCTGGAAGGCGTGCTGGCCGCCAGCCGCTATGACCCGACGTTTATCGCCACGCAGGGCGCGGAGTCCCGCAGCATCCCCACGAAGTGGAACAGCATTTCCGCCACCGGCGGCATAGGTTGGGACTTCAAGCTGACCGACGAACTGAAGCTGCGGCCCATCTTCAATTTCGCGCTGGGCAACGTCACCAGCGACCTGCGCGCGGCCAGTTGGTACGTGGGGCGCCAAACTGGCAAGGACATCAGCTTCCTGGACAGAGGATCCCTCAACGCCTATGGCCTGGGCGGCTCGGTGATGCTGGACTACGAGCATTACCGCCCCGGCTATGAAGTCGACGTGGAGCTGCGCTATTCCGACATGCGCCTGCAGAGCTTCAACAGCTCGGCGGCCGTCGAGGGGCATGCCACGGCGCAGTCGGCCAATCTGTGGGCGCGCTACCGCGCCCCCACGGGATTCGTGATGCTGCAGCGGCCGCTGCGCTACGTGCTGGAGCTGACGCACTCGGAGTTCCTCGGCGACCAGCGCGGCATCCTGGGATTCGACCGGCTGACGTCCGTGGGCGCGGGCCTGGAGCTGGATTCCAGCGCCTATGACGTGATCATCACGCGCACCCGGCTCGTCGGCCGCTATGTGTTCGGCACCAATGTGTCGGGCTTCTCGGTGGGCCTGGCGGTGAGCTTCTGAACCGGGGCCGCCAGCGGAATTGCGCCGCATTTGTTACTCCCCCCTCGCCGCCCGGCGATGCCAGACTGTTTCCAGGCCGCTGAGCAGCCAGGCTGCGCGCAGACCCTTGCGCCAGGGCGCCGGCCCGCGATATGGAGGTATCGACATCATGACCGCATCCACCAAAGACACCCGCATGCGCACGCCCCCGGCCGTGTCGCCCCAGGAGTGGGAAGCCGCCCGCCAGCAACTGCTGCTGAAGGAAAAGGCGCACACCCGGGCCCGCGACGCCTTGGCCGCCGAGCGCCGGCGCATGCCCTGGACCGCAGTGACCCAGACCTATGCGTTCGACGGCCCATCCGGCAGGCTCGCCCTGCCTGACCTGTTCGATGGCCGCCGCCAGTTAATCGTCTACCGCGCCTTCTTCGAGCCGGGCGTGTACGGCTGGCCCGAACATGCCTGCCGCGGCTGCTCCATGGTGGCCGACCAGGTCGCCCACCTGGCGCATCTGAACGCCCGCGACACCACGCTGGTCTTCGTTTCCCGGGCGCCGCAGGCGGAAATTGCCCGGCTGAAAGCACAGATGGACTGGAAAATGCCCTGGTACACGCTGACCGATGGCTTCGACGCCGACTTCGGCGTGGACGAGTGGCATGGCACCAATGTGTTCTATCGCGACGGCGACCGCATTTTCCGCACCTACTTCCTCAACAACCGCGGCGACGAGCAGATGGGCGGCACCTGGAACTACCTGGACATCACGCCGCTGGGCCGCCAGGAAGTCTGGGAGGATTCGCCCGAGGGCTATCCGCAGACGCCGACCTACAAGTGGTGGAACTGGCACGACAGCTATGTTGCGGACGCGCCGCCTGACAAGAAATGGGTCGAGATTTCCGATGCGGGGGAAGCGGCGTTCCGGGCGCAGAGCGCAGCCACCGGCAAGCGGTAAGTGGACGGACGGCGGGACGGCATGGGCGGGCACAACGAGCCACCGTATTCATTGGCAATTTAAATAACAAATGGATACACAAGCTCAAACAACAGCAATTATCGGGGTCCGATGACCGTGCTAATTTATGCGCCCGCCGACCCTCGGCCCTGGCCGTGACGGTGTCCCCGTCAGGCAGCCCATGCCGGGCGGCCGCGCCCTCCTACCCTACTTGACGAGAACCATGCACAAGAACCTCGAAAGCGACTTCATCATCGCCCAGGGAAAAAAGCGGATGTCCAGCCTGCTGCTGGCGGCAGGCCTGGCCTTTGCCGCTGCCACGCCGGCCCTGGCGGTGCCTCCGATAAAGGCGCATCAAAGCGCTCCCGCCTCCGCGCCTGCGGCGGCCCCTGCCGCGGCCGCCCCGTCGGGTTCGGCGCAGAAGACCGACATCCAGAACCAGGCCGCCTACGAACGCCTGATGAACAACAGCGGCATCACGCTACAGTGGCTCTGGTCCGCGCAGCGCGGCCAATTGACCGCGACGGATGAAAACGACCTGGTCCGCATCGAGGGCACGCAGGCCAATCACGAAGGCACGTTGAAGATCAAAGGCGATATCGTCTCCATCGCCAGCGACCGCTTCATCTTCCGCGGCACCATCCTGATCCTGGACGCGCCGGACAAGGGCCGGCGCTGCGAGCGCAATGGCGAGTTCGAATTCCGCGCCACCGGCAAGCGCAAGTACTGGCGCCTGCAGCAGATGGAAGCCTGCGGCGGGCTGACCGATTACGTGGACGTGTATTACTAGACTGATCGGCAAGGAGGCTATGCTTGCGCATGCCTCCCGGCGGCCTTCCCGATGCCGCAATCCGCCGGAGCGGCGCCTTGCGGCATACACGAGGAGACCGGCATGATCACTGAACTGGACAAGAAGCACCTGGCGCGATGCGTGGAACTCGCCCGGCAGGCGCTGGATGCGGGCGACGAACCCTTCGGCTCGGTCCTGGTTTCGGCCGACGGCGCAGTCCTGTTCGAAGACCACAACCATGCCTCCAGCGGCGACCGCACCCGGCATCCGGAATTCGAGATCGCCCGCTGGGCCGCCAACCATGTGCCGGCGGACCAGCGCGCCGCCTGCACCGTCTACACCTCGGGCGAACACTGCTCCATGTGCGCCTCGGCACACGGCTGGGTGGGCCTGGGCAGGATTGTCTATGCCAGTTCCTCCGCCCAGTACCGCGAATGGTTGCGGGAATGGGGTGTCGCGCCCACGTCCAAGGTGCGGCCGCTGGCCATTGCCGAAGTCGTGGACGGCATCCCCGTCGACGGGCCGGTGCCGGAGTACGCCGAGCAGGTCAGGCTGCTGCATCAGGAAAGAATGCGGCGCCGGGCGTAGGCGCGGCCTCCTCCGGATGGCAGTTACCGCCCGTCTCAATCGTCAGTAGCAATCCGCAGTATTCTCGCTGCACCGCATTATGAACAGGACTATCGCCATGCCCTCTGACTTGACCAAGTGGATCGCCAGCATCGCATTTGGCCTGCTTGCTGCCTGGGCCAGCTTCGGAGTCCTCGGTCCGGTGCTGCAGCGCATGTTCGGGCTGGCGGACTCGACGGGGCTTGCCTATATGGCAGCGTTGGACCGGATGCTGATCACGACAAGCGTCGTGTCGCTGCTGACCGGCGTGGCGCTCGTCGTGACGCTCGTGCGTATTCCCAATTTCCGCCGCCTGCTCGGCTGGGGCTGCGCAGTGCTTGGCGTGATCCTCCTGTTGACCCTGGCCGCCGCCCTGCTCGAAATGGAACCCGGTATCTTCAATCCGGCCACTGGCGGCAAGCAGGCCGCCAACGACGCCTATACGGCGCTGTTTTTCTGGGCGCTGATCTTCGGCCTGCCTTATCTGGTGGCTGGCCTGGCGCTGACCATAGGCGGCTGGGTCCTGATCCGCAGGAATCCCGGCCCCGGGGCCGCCAAGCCGGCATGACACAGGCGCCACGCGCCCTTACAGTGTGAAATTACCGGGGAGCCCCCGCTGGCTTCCCCTCTTCCTCTTTATTCTCGTCCTACTCGCTCCATGTCCAACCTCATCGTCCACGGCGGCACCCCATTGCGCGGCCGCGTCATCCCCTCGGCCAACAAGAACGCGGTGCTGCCGGTGCTGTGCGCCACCTTGCTGACCGACCAGCCGCTGCGGCTGCACGGCGTGCCCGACATCACGGACGTGCGCAAGATCCTTGACATCTTCCGCACCCTGGGCAGCGACGTGCGGCTGGACGAGTCCACGCGCACGCTGGAGCTGCATCACCGCGACACCGCCTTCGATGCCGCCAGCCACCGGCTGCCGGAGGAAATGCGCTCGTCCATCATGCTGGTGCCGCCGCTGCTGGCGCGCTTTGGCGTGGCGCGGCTGGAAGACAATGTCAAGGGCTGCACGCTGGGCGTGCGCGAGATCGATCCGCACGTGGACATCTTCCGCTCCTTCGGCGGCGAGGTGGAGCGCGCCAGCGGCTCGCTGCTGGTCCGCAGCAGCGGCCCCCTGAAGCCGACCCATCATTGGCTGGACTATGCCTCGGTCACCACGACCGAGAACTTCGTGTTGTGCGCCGCCGCGGCGCAAGGCGAATCGACCCTGACGAACGCGGCATCCGAACCGCACGTGCAGGAGTTCTGCCGTTTCATGGCGATGATGGGCGCGGACATCGACGGCATCGGCACGTCGCGGCTGACGGTACGCGGCGGCGCTCGCCTGATCGGCGGCGAATTCACCTTCGAGGAAGACTTCCACGAGATCACCACCTTTCTCGCACTGGGCGCGATCACGGGCGGCGACGTGGTGGTGCGCAACAGCACCCCGGAGAACTTCCCGCTGATCGACCGTACCTTTGCCAAGTTCGGTGTGCAGATCGTGCACGAGAACGGCTGGTCGCGCGCGCTGCGTTCCGGTCCGCTGAAGGTGCAGACGCCGTTCACCAGCAATGTGCTGACCAAGGTCGAAGCGGCCCCGTGGCCCTATTTCCCGGTGGACCTGCTGCCCATCTTCATCGCGCTGGGCGTGTGCGCCGAAGGCAACGCCATGTTCTGGAACAAGGTCTACGACGGCGCGCTGGGCTGGACTGGCGAATTGTCCAAGTTCGGCGCGCACGTGTTCTCGTCGGATCCGCACCGATTGATCACGTTCGGCGGCAGGCCGTTGACGCCCGCTGTGGTTGAAAGCCCCTACATCATCCGCGTCGCCATCGCACTCTTCATGATCGCCAGCAGCATCGATGGCCGTTCGGAAATCCGCAATGCCACGCCGATCCGCCGCGCCCATCCGCGCTTCGTCGAAAACCTGCGCAGTCTCGGCGTGCAGGTGGAGTGGACCAGCGAGGAGTAAGCTCTCCAGATACGCACGCCACGGCGCGCAAAACGGGAGCGGGCCGACCGGCTCCCGGCGCGGCGCGCCCCCCCTCCCGGGTCATGGCCCCTCACGCAGGAGGCGTATCCCATGCCGCGCCCGAACCCATAGGCGGCCAGGGCCTGCCCTGCAGGCCCCAGTTTCAGAGGTTGTTCACGAAGCTGCACCTTCAAGGAGGTGTGTGATGAGCAAACTTTCCGATAGCGCCCTGGATGATCTGAGAGCCTCTGCCCGAGGCCTGGTCCTGAGCCCGGCGGACCCCGGCTACGAAGACGCCCGAAAAATCTGGAATGCGATGATAGACCGCCGGCCGGCGGTGATCTTCCGCTGCGCGGGCGCGGCCGACGTGCGCCGCGCCGTGGATTTCGCGCGCGACAACGGCCTGGTCCTGTCCGTGCGAGGCGGCAGCCACAACATCGCGGGCACCGCCGTCTGCGACGACGGGATGATGATCGATCTTTCGCCGATGAAATCGGTGCGCGTCGATCCCCTGCGCGCCCGGGCCTATGTCGAACCAGGCGCCACGCTCGCCGATTTCGACCACGAAGCCCAGGCTTACGGCCTGGCGACGCCGCTGGGCGTCAATTCCACCACCGGCGTGGCGGGGCTGACCTTGGGCGGCGGCTTCGGCTGGCTGACCCGCAGGTTCGGCATGACCGTCGACAACCTGCTCTCGGCCGATGTCGTCACCGCCGACGGCAAGCTGCTGCACGCCAGCGAGCAGGACAACGCGGACTTGTTCTGGGCGATCCGCGGCGGTGGCGGCAACTTTGGCGTGGTCACGATGTTCGAGTTCCAGCTGCATCCCGTCGGCCCGCAGGTCTACGGCGGCCTGGTGGTGCTGCCGCTGGAACAGGGCAAGGAGGCGCTGCTGAAGTACCGGGATGCACTGGCGGCCATGCCCCAGGAACTCACCGTCTGGGCCGTGCTCAGGCTGGCGCCCCCGCTACCTTTCCTGCCGCAGGCGGTGCATGGCAAGCCCATGATCGCGTTCGCCGTGTGCTATTCGGGCGATCCGGCGCAAGGCCCCGACGCCGTCGAGGTGGTGCGCGGGTTTGGCAAGCCCTATGGCGAGCATCTTGGCCCCATGCCATACGCAGCCTGGCAAAAGGCCTTCGATCCCTTGCTGACGCCCGGGGCGCGCAACTACTGGAAGTCGCACAACCTGGGCGGCCTGCAGGACGGGCTGATCGACGCCATCGTCGGGGCGGTTGAAAACCTGCCGTCGCCGCAATGCGAGATCTTCCTGGGCTACATCGGCGGCGTGGCCGCGCAGGTGCCGGTGTCCGCCACGGCCTATCCGCACCGCTCGGCGCAATTCGCCATGAACGTGCACGGACGCTGGGACTTTCCGGAAGAGGATGAGCGTTGCATCGCCTGGGCCCGGACGCTGTTCCGGACCACGGAGCCTTATGCGCAAGGCGGGGTGTATGTGAACTTCCTGACCCAAGACGAGCCGGAGCGGCTGGGCGCCGCCTACGGGTCGAACTTCGACCGGCTGGTCCAGGCCAAGACCCGCTACGACCCGCACAATCTGTTCCGGCACAACCAGAACATCAGGCCGGCGACGCCCTGACGGGAACGCGCGGCGAGGACGGTCCGGCAGACGCCGGATTTCCCCGCCGCGTTCGAGGCTGTCGCAGCACGAACCCGCGCCTTCACAGCAGCTCGTCCAGTTTCGGACCCAGCTTTTTCACCCCTCAAATACCAAGATTCAGGGATACCAGCCCGCAGGCTGGACGCCTAAACTTCGGCCTATCTTTTCGCCGTAACGATTTGTGGGACGGCTTTCGTTTTGATGCATTTGCGGTGGCGCGGCGGATTCGTGGCAGAAGCGCCCGCGTCCGTCCCGTACAGGAGCAAGGCTTGAACCACGTTTACCGGCTGGTGTGGAACCGTAAATTGCGCGTCTGGCAGGCGGCATCGGAATTGGCGTCGCAATCGCGCGGCGGCGGTTCGCAGGCCGGCAAAGCCGTAGCGGCACGCGCGTTCCGCCCGGTGCTGTGCATGGCGCTGGGGATTGCCCTGTCGTCGCTGAGCACCGCCCTCCAGGCCGCGTGCACACCGGCGGGTACGGTTGTGACGTGCTTGGGGACTGCCGATCCAGCGCAACCCGGCTATGCCAACGCTACAAACAACCTCCAGGTCATTTTGGACAGCTCCGCGACGCTCGGCGTCCTGCCCGCTGGTGGAGGCGCCGCGCTAAGCTTGACCGGCAGCAACGCGACCTTGATCAACGACGGCAGGATCGACGCCAATCTGCTCGGCAGCCCCCATACCCTGTCGGGCGGGGTTGCGGCGGGCAATGCTACCGCCCACACCTTCAGGCTCACCAATAGGGGGTGGATAGGCGGAACCACGGGGCCTGACGGCGTCCTGCCAAATCTCAGCGCCATGGCGATAGCCGTGCGGAATGGAACCGGAGGAAACAGCCATCTGAGCAATGCGGGCACGATCCGCAGCCAAGCGATCCCGGGCATATTGGTCGAGGCCGAGGATATCCCCGTGGTCGCCGTTTACGGCGGCGGCAACGTGGACTTCGTCAATGCAAGCACGGGCACGATCACCGGCCGCGTGGCTTTCGAGGCCTCGGGTACGCCCGGCACAGGCCACAGCTTCGTCAATGCCGGGACCATCGACGGCAGCGTATGGTTGGGCCAGGGCGGCAACAATACCTTTACCGCGGTGTCCGGATCCTCGGTGAGTCGGGGCCAAGGCTACGCCACGGCGGATCTGACCGTCCTCGGCATGCCCAGCCTGAAGTTCGCGCCGCCTGGCACGGTCAACGGCGGCCTGGGCGCCGGCAATACGCTGGTGCTGCAGAATGTCCTGCCGACGAACGGCACGGGCACCGGCACGGGCGGACCGAGCACCACGATTTCCGGCGACACCTACATCAACTTCCAGAACCTGCGCGTCAACAGCGGCACCTGGACGTTGACGGGGACGGCGCTGGCCCATGGCGGAAACGTCGAGCTGAACGGCGGCCTGGTCACACTCGCGAACAGCAACGTGCTTGGCTCGGGCCTGGTAAACGCAAACGGAGGCTCCCTGGCCGCCGGCATCGGCATGACCCTGGGCAACGACTTTGCGCTCGGCGCCCAAGGCCTGACGGTGCAGGGCGCCAACGCGATAACGCTTGCAGGCGGACTGTCCGGCGGGGGACACCTGACGCTGAACGGTACCGCTCCCGTCACCCTGAGCGGAAACAACAGCTACGCAGGCGGCACCACCGTGGGTCAGGCGGCGGAGCTGCGAGGCACTACCCAGAGCCTGCAAGGCGATATCGCCGTTGATGGCGCGCTGGTATTCGCCCAGGCCACCAACGGCACCTATGGGGGCAACATTTCTGGCGACGGCTCCCTCACGAAGGAAGGCGCAGGCACCTTGACGCTGACCGGCGCCCACACCTATGCCGGCGCTACCGCCATTTCCGCCGGCACGCTCGCGCTGGCCATGTCCGGCCGCCTGCCTGCCAGCCAGGTATCCCTGCAACCTGGCGCAGCGCTGGACCTGAGGGTGGCCTCCGGTCAGACCATCGCCGCGTTGAGCGGACTCGACGGCAGCGTCATGCTGGGTACGAATGCGCTGTACCTGAACGGCAGCACCAACAATACATTCGGCGGCGTCATATCGGGCCAGGGCGCCCTGATCAAGGTGGGCTCCGGAACACAGAAGCTGACCGGTATGAACACTTTCACCGGTGAGGTCGTCATCAACGGCGGCACGCTGGCCATCGGTACCGGCGCCCTGTTGCCGAACTCGGCCGTCTGGATCAATACCGGCGGCACGTTCGACCTCTCCGCCGGCAGCTCCTTGAGTATCGGGACCGTGGGCGGCACCGGCGGCAGGGTTGAACTCGGCGCCAATACGCTGACCGTCGGCAGCGGCACCTATGCGGGCGTGGTTAGCGGCACGGGCGGAATCAACAAGACCGGAACCGGCACGCTGACGCTGAACGGCGCCAATACCTACACCGGCCCCACGCTGGTACAAAACGGAGCACTGCGTATCGGCGGGGACGCCTCGAAGTCAACGGCCAGTCTCGCCAGCGATATCAACGTGGCAAGCGGCGCATCGGTGGGCGGCTTCGGCAGCGTCAACGGCAATGTGTCCATCGCGGCGAACGGCAGACTTGCTCCCGGCAATCCGACCGGCACATTCACCGTCAACGGCAACCTCGTCATGCAGCAGGGCAGCGTGGCTGCCTTCAGTTTCGGCGCGCCCGGCGCGGGCCATAGCGTGACGGTCAACGGCAACCTGACGCTCCTCGGGATGCGACTGGAAGCCATCGATGGCGGAGGATTCGGCGCCGGCGTGTACCGGCTGTTCGACTACACCGGGTCACTGGCCCTGTCGAATGGCGCCATCTTGCCCGACCCGGGCCTGTCGCTCCAATACTTGAACGACCTCAAGCAGATCAATCTGGTCAATGGCAGCAACCTGGAACTCAATTTCTGGAACGCCAATCAGCAGGCCAGCGCGACTCAGATGGGCGGCGGCTCCGGGGTCTGGTCGCGCACCAATGCGAACTGGACCGATGCCGTCGGCTCCGTGACGGGGGCACGCCTCCCCATCGACGCATTCGCCATCTTCGGCGGCGCCGCAGGCACGGTGACCGTGGACACCGCAACCGGACCGATCGGGGCCAAAGGCATCCAGTTCGCCAGCGACGGCTATCGTCTGAACGGCGACCCCCTGGAATTGACCGGAACCACGCCAGGCGCCGCGGGCGAATTGCGCGTGGGCGATGGCAGCCTGGCGTCCCGGGCCTGGACCGCCACTCTCGACAATGTCCTCACAGGCGCCGGCATCGACAAGACCGGGCTGGGCACGCTGGTGCTGAACGGCGCCAACACCCATACCCAGACCACCCGCATGACCGCAGGCACCCTGTCGGTGTCCAGCGACGCCAACCTCGGCGCGCCGACGGCCGGCCTGGACTTCCAGGGCGGCACGCTGCGTGTCACCGGCACGAGCTTCCACGGCACCGCCCGCAGCATCAACCTGGGCGCGGCAGGCGGGGGCCTGGACATCGCCGACGCCGCCAACACCTATACCGTCGCGCAGGCGCTGTCCGGCAACGGCAAGCTGGCCAAGCTCGGCGCCGGCACGCTTGTACTGACCGGAAACAACACCTATGCGGGCGGCACGACGGTCCAGGCGGGCACGCTGCAGATCGGCGATGGCGCCGTCTCGGGCAGCATCGCCGGCAACGGGGCCATCGAAGCCGGCGGCACACTTGCCTTCAAGCGCAGCGACCGCGTGGTTTTCGGCGGCGAGCTGAGCGGCGCGGGCGAACTGCGCCACGCCGGCACCGGCACGCTGGTGCTGACGGGCCAGAACACGCTCACAGGCGCCACCACCATCGAGTCCGGCACGCTGCAAGTGGGCGATGGCGGAACCTTGGGCGCCATGACGGGCAATATCGTCAACCACGGCAGCCTGGTCTTCAACCGCGCGGATGATTCAAGCTATGCCGGCGCGCTTTCCGGCAGCGGCGCGATGACCAAGGCAGGCGCGGGCTCGCTGGTCCTGACGGGCGACAGCAGCGCCTACGCTGGCGCCGCGCAACTGTCGGGCGGCACGCTGCAGGTAGACGGCAAGCTGGGCGGTCGGCTCCAGGCGGACGCTGGCACGACGCTGGCCGGCGCCGGCACGCTGAACACCGTGACCATTGGCGCTGGCGCCACACTGGCGCCCGGCAATGCCGGCGCTCCCCATGGCCGGCTGAATCTGCTGGGCAACCTGGATTTCCAACCTGGCGCCACCTACCATGTCGTCACCGCTGCCGACGGCCGACACAGCAGCGTGCACGTGGCCGGCACCGCCCAGTTGGCGGGCTCTGTCGTGCAGCTTGCCCAGAACGGCAATTACGCGCCTTCGACCACATATTCCATACTGACCGCCGACCATGGCGTGCAAGGCCGCTTCGACGCAGTCTCCAGCAACCTCGCATTCCTCTCGCCATCGCTGAGCTACGACGCGAACCAGGTAGACCTGGTGGTGAACCTGAAGCAGGTTCCCGAGGACGGCGGCGCGCGCCCCATCGAGTTCGTCGACGCCGCGTTCACCAGCAACCAGCGCGGCGTCGCCCGAGCGCTGCAGAGCCTGCCTGGCGACAGCGCCCTGCGCCTGCATGTGCTGAACCTGCCCAACGGCGCGCCCGCCGCGGCCTTCAACGCCCTGTCCGGCGAGTCCCACGCCGGCGCAATGTCGGGCCTGCAAAGCACGGCCAGCGCCTTCATCCAGGCGCCGCTGACGCGCCTGCGCAGCAATCTCAACGCCGGCTGGATGCCAGGCGCGCCGACGGCCCAGTTGGGCCTGGCCGACGCAGCCTCCCTGCCCCGCCCGGCTGCGCAGCCCCTGTGGACGCAGGTCTACGGCACCTGGACCACGCTGGACGGCGACGGCAACGCGGCCAAGACAACCCAGTCCGACAGCGGCATCACCATCGGCGGCGACCACGCCATCGGCGGCGGCTGGCGCCTGGGCGGCGCCCTGGGCTATAACAGCGGCCGCAGCCGGACCAGCGACCGCGCCTCCAGCGCGCAAGCCGACAGCTACAGTCTCACTGTCTATGGCGGCAAGGCCTTCGAGGCGGGCGCTGGCAAGATCAACCTGAGCCTGGGAGCAGCCTATACCTGGCACGACCTGGATACCCAGCGCAATACGGCCGGGGCGGGACTGGACCAGACGCTCAAGGCCAGCTACGGCGCCAGCACCGGGCAGTTCTTCGGCGAACTGGGCTACGCCATGCCGCTGAGCGACCGCGTCACCCTCGAGCCATTCATCGGCGCGAACTACAGCGACCTGCGCACGCGCGGCTTCTCGGAATCCGGCGGCGACGCGGCGCTGCGTGGCGAGAATGGCAGCAACACCGTGACGACCACCACACTGGGCCTGCATGCGCTGAGTACCTTTGAAAGCGCCGGCGCCCGCGGCCACGTACACGGCACGCTGGGCTGGCGCCATGCCTTTGGCGAACTCAATCCCGCCAGCACCCTGTCCTTCGTCCAGGGCGGCGACGCGTTCACAGCCACGGGCGCGCCGATCGCGCGCGATGCGGCCGTGATCGAGTTGGGCGTGGGCATCGAGGTCAGCAAGCGCACCACGGTCGCAGTGACCTACGGCGGGCAGTTCGGGAACGGCAACCGCCAGAACTCCGGTACGCTGGACGTACGCTACCGATTCTGAACCGCCAGGGGCAGGCCCGCGTCCTGACCCCCGCGGCGCCTGCTGGAATCCCGCCAAGCGGGAAAGTTTGTTAATGTGTTCAGCAGCCCCCAAATTATGAAAAAGGAGCGCTCGGAACAATGGGTAATCTTGTCTTATTGCTGCTCGGCGTGGAGTATCTGCGCAAACGTGCACGCGCCTTGTACATCATCGGCGGCCTGCTCCTGCTCATAGGCGTTACGCTTTTCGTCGATGCGCTGGACAACGCGGTGTATTTTCCGCTGAATTTCTTCGCCGCGCTGTTGGTCATCGAGGGCCTGGCCACGCTGGTGATCGCCAAGTCGGGGGTGGGCGGCCAGCGGGTGCTGCGCTATGCCAAGGGCGCCATCGTGCTGGCCGCCGGCATTCTGGTCCTGGTCGGACACCATCATGGACACTTCGTGCTGTCCATGCTGTTCGGCCTGATGTTCCTGGTGGACGGGCTGATCCAGTGCATGGCTGCCTATGTGGTGCGCTACGAGCGCTGGCGCTATGTGTTCGCCTCGGGCGTGGCGGAAATCCTGCTGGCGATTTTCTTTTTCCAGCCCTACCCCACCCACTACGTCGGCACGGTGCCGTACTGCCTGGGGCTGTTCCTGGCGTTTTCAGGCCTGCACCTGCTGTCGTTGGCGCGCCGGGTCCGCAACCTGGAATCCAACCCGGCCCTGGACGTCAATCCGCACCCGGACTTCATGCCCACGCGCGCCGACGGTCCGGCGCAAACCGTGTTCGACGGCCCGCCGCTGGAGTCCGAGCGCGCGCTGACCGTGCACGTCTGGACGCCGTCGGGCTCCGCCAAGAACGAAACGCGCAACTACCCCGTGGTGAACCGCTACATCGCCGCCGTCGACATCAATGGCGTGGTGTCCACCGGCCACGCGGCGCTGGAAGCGCCGGAAGGCGTGTACATCAGCCTGTATCCGGCCCAGGAAATCGACCACTCTCCGGAACAATTCGGCACCCTGCTGCGGGCCACGGCGGAAAACAACGTGCCGGGCGTGTTCCAACCGGACTACGCCACCGAATCCAAGGCCTGGACGCCTTCGACGATGCGGGTGCGCATCCGCAACTACGACGCGGCCAAGCTGCTGGCGTTCTGGAACGAGTACCGCAAGACCACAACCTACAACCTGACGCACCGCAACTGCTCCAGCTCCGTGTCCAGCGCGCTGGAAGCGGCGCTGGATGGCGTGGTCGGCCGGCTGCATGGCCCCAAGGCCGGATGGCGCGTGCTGCTGCGCCTGCTGCTGACGCCGGAACTGTGGGTGGCGGCGCAGATCCGCAAGCGCGCGCTGACCATGGCCTGGACTCCGGGCCTGACGCTGGACTATGCGCGCGCGCTGAGCATGCTGGCCGACCCGCGCCCGTTCGGCTGGTGGAAGATGTCGCAGGACGCGCTGCGGCAGATCGCCCGCATGCGCGCCGGCTGGCGCAAACAGGACCGCAACGCGCACGCCCGCAACGCCGAGCAGGCCGAATCCTCGCAAGGGGCGCAATGACGGGCATAGCCCCGCCTTGCGCATGAAGACGCCATGATTCCGCAGATAGTGATCGGGCTGGCCATACTGGCCAGCGCCGCCTGGGGCGCGGCGGCCCTATGGTTCCAGTCGCCGTTCGCCGACCGCGCACGCGCCGTTCTGCCGGCGGGCTGGCTGGCGCTCGCGGCCGCGGCGCTGATCGGCCTATTTATCGGGCAGCCCCTGCCCGCCTGGCTGTACGGCGTTCTGCTGCTGGCCCTGCTGGCGTGGTGGTGGCTGGGCGTGCGCGCGTCGAACGAGCGGCAGTGGATGCCGGAGGTGGCGCACCAGACAGAGGGCGCGGTCAAGGGCGACATCGTCACCCTGCGCAACGTGCGCAATTTCGACTGGCGCACCCGCACCGACTACGACGTACGTTGGGAGACCCGTTCCTACGACCTGTCGCGCCTGGACGCGGTGGACCTGGCGCTGTCGTACTGGGGCAGGCCTGCCATCGCCCACGCCATGGTGTCCTTCGGCTTCAGCGACGGCCAACACGTGGTGTTCTCGGTGGAAATCCGCCGCAAGCTGCATGACGTATTCTCCGAAATCGGCGGCTTCTTCCGCCAGTATGAACTGTCTGTGCTGGCCTCGACCGAGGAAGACAGCCTGCGCGTGCGCACCAACGTACGCGGCGAGGAAGGCTATCTGTACCGCGTGCACATGCCCGAAGGCGCAGCCCGCAAGCTGTTCCTGTCCTATGTGGAGACCGCCACCCGGCTGGCGAAGAAGCCGCGCTTCTACAACACGCTGACCGGCAACTGCACCACTATCGTGTACCGCTTGGCCGACCAGATCGTGCCGGGCCTGCCGCTGGACTACCGCGTGCTGTTTTCGGGCTATCTGCCCGAGTACCTGTACCGGCTGGACGCGCTGGAAGGCGCGGACAGCATCCAGGCCTACCGGCAGGCCGGCCACTACACGCAGCGCGCCCGCGCCACCGTCGATGCGGCTGAGTTCTCGCGCAACATCCGGCGCGGCGTGCCGGGCGTGCC